>NZ_QKLH01000005.1:0-209471 GCF_003224215.1 Curtobacterium sp. MCLR17_043
AGATGTGTATAAGAGACAGGCCTCGGCACCTCCCGTCACCGCACCCCGCTCCGGACACGGGGACGACGGGTCGCGATCGTGGCCGCCGCCCTGGTGGTCGCGGTCGGTGCCGTCGCCGCGGCGACCACCGGCACGACCTCCGTCGGCCCCGGACCCAGCGGGGTCGCGATGCCGACCGGCGACGGGGAGGGGGACGGCTGGAAGCGGGTGTTCTCCGAGGACTTCGACGAGTCCGCCCCGTCCGGCGGGTTCGAGGCGGCCTACGACGACCGGTTCACCGTCTACCACGGCTTCGCGGACACCGCGGGGACCGGTCGGTACCAGGCGTCAACGCTGAGCGCCCACGACGGGATGCTCGACATGCACCTCCGCACGACGAAGGCGGGCACCCCGCTCGCCGGCGGGGTCGTGCCGCTCGTCGACGGACGATGGGGCGGACAGACCTCCGGCCGGTACAGCGTCCGGATGAAGAGCGACGAGGTCGACGGCTACGGGGTGGCGGTGCTGCTCTGGAGCGACGAGAACGTCTGGGCGCACGGCGAGATCGACTTCCCCGAGGGTGCGCTCGGAGCGCCCGCCTGGCTCAACGTGCACTGCCTGGTCGACCCGGCCGAGAAGTGCGTCCACCACGAGACCGACGCGTCGCTGGCCGACTGGCACACGTACACGATCGAGTGGACGCCGTCGCGGATGTCGTTCCTGGTCGACGACGAGGTCGTCGGGAGCACCACACAGGACATCCCCGTCGAACGCATGCACCTGGTCGTGCAGACGGGATCGCTCGAGGGCCTGCCGCCCCGGGACGCCGCCGGGTCGTTGCTGGTCGACTGGATGACGATCGACGTGCCCGCGGACGGCGAGAGCCCCCGGGCCACGCTGCCGTCCACGGAACCCACCGCCGGCTGACAGCGCCGAGCCCGGCGCAGACCGACGCCGCCGCCCGGTGCACGCAGACGACGCCGGGCCCGGCCCGGTCAGCGCCGGGCGTGTGCCAGCAGCGCCTGCAGCAGCGCGCGCACGTGCGGCTCGCGCCCGTAGCGGTCACGCACCCACGCGCGGCACCGTGCGGCGAGGGACGGGTCGAGCTCGGCGTCGTCGAGGGTGTCGAGCAGCTGCTCCGCCAGTGCGTCGGGGTCGGCCGGGTCGACGGTGTACCGCGCCCAGTCACCCGACAGGATCTCCCCGGTGCCGCCCGATGCGGCCGCGACGACGGGACGGCCGGTGGACATCGCCTCGACCACGACCCGGCCGAAGCCCTCGGGCTCGATGGACGGCGCCACCACGACGTCGGCGGCGTGCAGGAGCGGGACGACGTCGTCCCGCTCGGGGAGCACGAGCACGGAACCGGCGGGGAGCGCGTCGATCGCGGCGTGCACGGCGTCGGCTTCCTCCGGGTACAGGGCACCGGCCAGCACGAGGAGCGGCGCGGGCGCCGCGTGACCAGCCACGGGGGGAGTGGTGACCGGCACGCGTGCCGCGGCGGTCGTGCGGACGCGACCCCACGCCTCCAGGAGGGCGAGCACGCCCTTCGACCGGGTGAGCCGACCGTAGTAGAGCACCGTCGGGGTGTCCTCGGCGATGCCGAGTGCCGCGCGGGCGTCGTGCACCGACGCCGGGGTCGCGGCCGGGAATGCGTCGGTGTCGACGCCGTTCGGCACGATCGTGATGCGGTCCGTCGGCACGCCGGACGCCGCCCAGGCGCGCGCCATCGCGTGCGAGACGGCGAAGTAGCGGGTGCGGCCGCCGGCTATCGGTCCGAGCCGCCGGTAGTTCGGCGCGTGGTGCAGGTGCACCGCGAGCGGGACTCCGGAGACGAGCGACGCGACCCGGCCGAACGGCAGGTACTCGGGGCGGTTCAACCAGAGGACGTCGAGGTGTGATCGTCGGATCCGCAGTCCCTCGCGGGCGAAGCGCCAGGCGTCGCGGAGTGCCGTGGTGATGCCGAACCGGTAGTCGGTGGCCTCCACCAGGCGCACGCCCATCGCCTCGTAGGGCGGCGGGCCCTCGGCGGCGCGCGGGGACTGTGCGTTCCGGTGCCAGACCTCGACCTCGTGGCCGGCGGCGACGAGCTCGCGGGTGTCCTCGAGCACGCAGCGTTCGAGTCCGCCGGTGATGGCGAGTCCGGTCACCAGCACGCCGACGCGGAGTCGGCGGGTGCCGTCGGTTGCAGTCTGTCGCGGTCTCACGAGACACCACCCCTTGCGGTCTTCAGTCGGCGGAGGAACCAGGGGAGGCAGGCGACCACCCCGGCGATGCGGACCCAGTTCCAGAGCACGTCCTGCGGCAGGAGCAGGGACGCGGCGGCCACGACGAGCGCGGCGAGGGTCGTCAGGACGATCCGGGCTCCCGGTCCGCGCCACTCGCGGCGGTCGGGCAGGGCCAGCAGCTGCATGGCGGCCAGGATCGCGTAGGCGACGACGGTGGCGAGGCCCGCGCCGGCGATGCCGAGCACGGGCACGAGCACGAGGTTCGCGCCGATGTTCACGGCGCCGGCGATCGCGGCGATGACGCCGACGGCGACACCGCGGCGTTCCACCAGGAGCAGGCGTCCGGTCGCACCGCTGGCGACCACGGGGAACGCGGTGATCGCGACGACGAAGACGACGACGGAGAGCTCCTGCACGCGGTACGACGCCGGGGCGAGGATCGGCAGCGCGACCGGTGACACCAGGGTCACGGCGAGCAGGACCGGTCCGAGCATCTTGTACAGCTCGTCGCGGGAGTGCATCGCGAGCTGCCGGCGGGCGACCGGGTCGCGGAGGGCGGCGAAGTGCGGCGCCCAGGCCTGGTTCGTGAAGGTCAGGAGCAGGATGACGGCCGAGCCGACGACGTAGGCGATCTGGTAGCGGGCCACCTCGTCCGGGCCGAGCAGCCGCTGGACGACGATCCGGTCGCCGGCGTTCAGCACGAAGTACGACAGGTTGCCGAGGGCGATCGGCACGCCGAGGCGGAACGCCCGGGCGGTGGTCTTGCGGTCGAACAGGCCGGCGAGACGCGGGCGGGTCGCCGCGATGCCGATGACCATCGCCACGCCCTGGGCGACGACACCGCCCCACGCGTAGGTGGTCGCGTCGGCCTGCACCCAGGTGAGGAGCCCGAGGCCGATGACCGAGCCGCCGATCGAGGACAGCAGGCTCGTGACCGCGAAGACCCGGATGCGGTCCTGGGCGACGAGCAGCGCGAGGGAGATCTGCACGATGGCGGCCGGGCCGGTCCAGAGCACCGCGACGAGGAGCAGCGGGTGGTTGCCGACGAAGCCGGCGGCGTCGGCCCAGACCGGGATCGTGGTGAGCGCGGCGACGGTGACGACGACCGCGGTGACCATGCCGACGGCGAGCAGGCCACGCGCCCGGCGGTCGTCGCCGTCCTCGGCGCGCTGCAGCACCGACGCCTGGTCGATGCCGAGGACGGCCAGGACGACGAGCGCCTGGTACAGCGCGATGGCCGAGGCGAGGACGCCGAACTCGGCTGGCGGCATCAGGTGCGCGAGCACCGGGGAGATCAGCGACGAGACGACGAGCTGCATCGACCAGACGACGACGTACAGCAGGCCGCGGCCGAACAGGACGGAGGCGCCCTTCCGCACCGCGACCGACCCGGTGTCGAGCGACTCGGGCACGGCGGCGACGGGGACGGGTGCCTCGCGCGCTGCGCGGGCCTCACGGCGGGTCTGCGGGGGGAAGCTCACGGCGCGACCACCGCTGCCGCGTCCTGACGCGCCGACGCCGTCGCCGACGCCGTCGCCGCGCCCGCGTTCTGGCGCAGCCCGAAGGCCGCGTCCACGACGTCGAGCAGATCTCCGCTCCGGTCGGTCGAGAACTTCCGCGCGAACAGGTGCTGCACCTCGACGTCCGCGTCCGTCCGACGCTCGAGCAGCTGCCCCGCGTCGGTGACGGTCAACCACGGCGGGCTCTTCCGCGCGGTGCCGTCCCACCCGATCCACCAGAGCGGCTGGGAGACGTGCTCGTCGGCGAATCCCGGCGTCAGCGACGGCGAGTTGAGCACCGACGGCACGAAGGTCTCGTCGGCGACCCAGGTGCGCTGCCAGAACCGGACCAGGTCGGGGCGCTGGTCCACGGTGTCCACGACGGCGGCGGCGTGCCGGCGGGCGAGGACCTTGAGCTGCGAGCCCCCGGCGAAGGAGACGTTCGCCGGCACGCGGCGGGGGACCGGCAGCCGGAGCATGTGCTTCCGCCACGCCCAGTGCCGGAACCGGATGCGGGAGATGCCGCCGTCGCGGCCCCACGGCGCGAACGGCAGCGGGTTGACCGAGATGAACGACTCCTCCCGGTGGGCCTCGAGCAGGGCCGTGATCTCGGTGGGGTTCGCGAGCGGGTAGTCGCTGCCGGTCAGCACGGCCACGTGCGAGGCGTCGGTCTCGGCCAGGGCGGCCCGGTAGCCGGACACCTCGGCGGCGACGTTCTCCCAGCGGGCCCAGCCCGTCCGGATGCGGGGGAGCAGCCGGACGCGGTCCGGCAGCCCGTCGGTCATGGCGCGGAACACCGTCTCGGGCGTGCGCGCGTCGCAGTGCAGGAACACCGGGAACGGGTCGAGCGCCTCGACGAGTCGGCGCACGTGTGCCGGGTCCTCGTGGGCGAGGACGATGCACGCGGGAACCGCGGGGGAGATGGCCATGGACGCGACGCTAACCGCGCCGTTCCGGGGCCGACAAGGCGACCCGTGCCCGTCTGCGGGGAAGCGGCGGTTTCCCGCACCGCCCCCGATCGGTCAGCGCTCGGCGCGCCGGATCAGCGCTTCTTGCGGAACTTCTGGCAGTCGCAGAGGGCGCAGTCCATGCCCGGACGGTAGTGCTCGTGGGCGTCCTGCACGTGGCCGCAGACGCAGGTCACGGCGTCGACCACGAAGACGCTCTGTTCCGAGGGGAGCACGGCGCCGAGCTCGTCGGTGGGGCCCATCGACATGCGTCCTCCTCGTGCCCGGCGTGCTGCCGCCGAGTCGTCCTCACGATCCTACCGTCCGGGGGTGTGCACTGGCGGCAAACCGCAAGTCGGACGACCGTCGCCGCAACCGCGGGCGGCCGCCGTTGACCCCGCAGCAGCCCCACCGGAGCATCGGACCATGACCGACCAGCAGGCCACCACCACCCGCGTGCTCACGCTCACGCCCGCGATGCCGTCCCCGGACGTGCCCGCCTGGGCCGGCGCGGCCTGGGTCGGCGCCGTCGACCGACAGGAGGCGCTCGCCGCGTCCGCCGTCGAACTCGCCGGTGCCACCGGCTTCCGCCGCGCCCGCCTGCTCGTCCGTGACGGACGCGAGATCGCCGGGTTCGTCGACGTCAGCGTCGACGCGGACGGCGGCGTGGACCCGGCCGAGCTGGGACCGGCCCTGCGCGCGCTGCGCACCACGGGCCTCCCGGACGCCCCCGCGGGGACGCCGGTCGGGCGCATCTCCGTCGTCATCGGCACCCGCGACCGGCCGGACGACCTGCGCCGCTGCGTTCGCTCGGTGCTCGCGTCCGAGCACGACGACTTCGAGGTCCTGGTCGTCGACAACGCGCCCACCACCACCGCGACCCGCGACGTGGTCACGTCGCTCGCGGACCCGCGCCTGCGGTACGTCCTGGAGGCCCGACCCGGCGTCTCGCGCGCACGGAACGCCGGACTCGCCCTCGCGTCCGGGGCCGTGGTCGCCTTCGTCGACGACGACGTGGTCGTCGACCGGCACTGGCTCGCAGCGCTCGCCGACGCGTACGCCCGCGACGCGGACGTCGTCTGCGTGACCGGCCTCGTGCCCAGCGGCGAACTCCGGACCCCCACGCAGCGGTACTTCGACGAGCGCGTCACCTGGGCGCGCAACACCGACCGTCGGGTGTTCCGCACGTCGGCGCCGCCGGCCGACCTGCCGCTGTTCCCGTTCTCCGTCGGCGCGTTCGGCACCGGGGCCAACATGTCGCTCCGCCGCTCGGCCGCGCTCGCCCTGGGCGGGTTCGACGTCGCACTCGGCCCGGGCACCCTGGCCCGCGCCGGCGAGGACCCTGACCTGTTCACCCGGGTGCTGTTCTCCGGCGGCGCGCTCGCCGTGGAGCCCACGGCCGTCGTCTGGCACAAGCACCGGCCGGACCGTGCGGCGCTGCGCTCGCAGGCGCTCGGCTACGGCACCGGCCTCGGCGCGTGGGTCGCGAAGCTCATGCTGCGACCGCGCACCGCACTGGCCGTGCTGCGTCGGGCGGTCGGGGCGCTGCGGCAGCTCGGCGCGCTCGGACAGGGCACCGGTGCCGACACCGACCAAGTGTCCGCCGCGGTGGACGCCGTGGGCGGGTGGCCCGTTGACGACGCGTTCCGCGAGGCGACGGCCGGCCTCAAGCGCGTCGAGCTCGTTGCGGCGCTCGGTGGCCCGTGGCGGTACGTCGTCGGGCGGTCGCGGCGCGGGTGACCGCGGCGCGGGCGACCGCGCTCCGCGTGCGCGGTGCGCACGGCAGGCACCGCGTGCACCGCACGCACGCACCGGACGGACGGGAGGCCCGTGGCGACGCTGCCACGGGCCTCCCGTCCGTCCGGTGCGGACGTCTCCTGCACGCCGCCTACGGGCGGAAGCGGCCCTCCTCGACCTCGCGCCAGAACCGACGGCTGCGGAAGTACGCCGCCGGACCCGCCGGGAAGCCGCGGAACTCGTGGTACGCCAGCGAGCGCGGGATCCGGGTCGTGGAGGCCTCGGTGATGCTCTCGGCCGCGGCGTCACGCCGGCCGGCCAGCCGTGACACCAGCTGCTTCAGCTTGATCTTGCCGGCGCGGGGCATCAGCCGCGCGAGCACGAGCGCGTGCCGGCGGTCCTTCGCGATGAGCTCGCACATCAGCGCCGTGAACCCGACGCCGTTCGAGTGGAGCTGCCCGTGCAGCCCGGCGAGGTCCTGCCGGTGCCGGTGGTGGACGACCGCACGGGGTTCGAAGCCGATCCGGCCACCGCTCCACAGGATGTCGATGAAGATCGCCAGGTCCTCGCCGCCGCGGGCCGGCACACCGGCACCGAGCACGGGGTCGAACCCGCCGACGGCGTCGAACGCCGACCGTCGGACCGCCCAGTTCGCGCCGGCGCCGTAGCCGCCGATGCCGTACACGGCGAAGTGCTTCTGCACCGAGCCGTCGGGTCGGACGGCCCGGGCCTGCGCGTGCCGCATGACCCCGGGGACGTCGTCCGGCACGATCGTCACCGGCTGGAAGGTGCGCTCGCCGCTGAAGCCGCCGTAGTACGCCTCGTACCAGATCTGCGCGGGGGTCTCGAGCTCGACGGGCAGGATCATCCCGGTGACCGCGGCGACCTCGGGCTCGCGGACGAACCGCGTGCCGATGGACCGGAGCCACTGCGCGTCGACCCGGACGTCGTCGTCGGTGAACGCGATGATCTCGCCGTGCGCCGCCGCGACCCCGGCGTTCCGACCGGCGGAGCAGCCCGGACGGCGTTCGGTGACCAGCCGGACGTCGCGGCCCTCGAGCAGCCCGGGCAGGGCGTCGACCTCGGGCAGCTTCACGCGGTTGTCGACGAGGATGACCTCGTACCGCGGGTAGTCGAGGTGTTCGAGGAAGTCGAGCAGCTTCCGGATGTCCTCGACCCGGGTGACGATGGTCGACACGACGATCGAGATGAGCGGGAGCTCGAGGTCGGGGATCGGGGTCTCCGTCGCACCGGCGGTCCGTGCGAGGCCGTCGACCAGGGGCGCCATCGCGCGTGCGGCGTCGGCCGGGTCCGCGGTGAGCAGCACGTCGAGGGTGGTGACGGGGAAGCCGTCGCGGTAGCCGACGACGAGCGCGGAGGAACCCGACTCGTCGGCGACCAGGCGCGGCAGCGGAGCGTCGAGGTCGACGCTGACGACCCGACGGGGGCCGGGCACGGTGACGGAGGAGTGCAGGGTCATGGTCGGGACGCTACGACCGCCCGCGGTGTCCGGACAACGGACCGGACCAGCAGTGGCGGGGTTCGTGCGGGGTTCCGCAGCGCGGTGCGTGTGCCCCCGACGGGGGTGAGCGCTCACCCAGGAAGCCACGGGAACCTCATGGGTCACGCTCAGGTCACGGAACCGATGCAACCGGTTGCGCTCCCGCCGGACCGGGCGTAGCTTCCTCCACCAGCAGGCAGCGGCGCCTGCTCCAGGGCAGTGTCGTCGAACCCGGTCGATGCCCCCTGGTGATCTCAATGAGGAGACAACGCTGTGAAGACAACACGCTCCAGGGTGCGGTTCGCATCCGTTGCCGGGGTCGCCGTCATCGGCCTCGTGCTCGCCGGCTGCTCGAGCGGGAGCTCCGGCGCCGGATCGGACGACGCCAAGAGCGGCCAGGACAGCCGCGGCCCCATCACCTACGTGCAGGGCAAGGACAACTCGAACGTCGTCCGCCCGCTCATCGCGAAGTGGAACAAGGCCCACCCGGACGAGAAGGTCACCTTCAAGGAACAGTCCGACCAGGCCGACCAGCAGCACGACGACCTCGTGCAGCACTTCCAGGCGAAGGACGAGAACTACGACGTCGTCGACGTGGACGTCGTCTGGACCGCCGAGTTCGCCGCCAAGAGCTGGCTGACGCCGCTGACCGGCGACATGAAGCTCGACACCTCGAAGCTCCTGCCGTCGACGGTGAAGACCGCCACCTACAACGACACCCTCTACGCCGCTCCGCAGACCTCGGACGGCGCACTGCTCTACTACCGCAAGGACCTCGTCAAGACGCCTCCCACCACGTGGAAGGAGATGATGGACGACTGCAAGATCGCGAAGGACGCCGGCATCGGTTGCTACGCGGGGCAGTTCGCGAAGTACGAGGGCCTGACGGTGAACGCCTCCGAGGCGATCAACGGCTCCGGCGGTTCGGTGCTCGGCAGCGACGGTGCGCCCGACGTCGACACCGACAAGGCGAAGGCCGGCCTGCAGAACCTGGTGGACGCGTTCGAGGACGGGAACATCCCGGCCGAGGCGATCACCTACCAGGAGGAGCAGGGCCGCACCGCGTTCGAAGCCGGCAAGCTGCTGTTCCTGCGCAACTGGCCGTACGTCTACAGCCTCGCCAAGACCGACGGCTCGTCGAAGGTCAAGGACACCTTCGGCATCGCGCCGATCCCCGGTGCCGACGGCGTCGGTGCCTCCACGCTCGGCGGACACAACGCGGCCATCAGCGTGTACTCGAAGCACAAGGCCACGGCGCACGACTTCCTCGAGTTCCTGACCTCGGACGAGACGCAGAAGTTCTTCGCGACCCAGGGCTCGCTCGCCCCGGTCGTCGGTGACCTGTACACCGACCCCGAGCTGACGAAGCAGCTGCCCTACCTGCCGACGCTGCTCAAGTCGATCGAGTCGGCGGAGCCGCGCCCGGTCACGCCGTTCTACCCGGCGGTCACGAAGGCGATCCAGGACAACACCTACGCGGCGCTCAAGGGATCGAAGTCGGTCGACGAAGCCATGAAGGACATGCAGGACGCCCTCAAGTCGGCGACCAGCAGCTAGCGGCGCACGCCGCTTGATGGACGGGAGGCCCGTGGCGGGTCCGCCACGGGCCTCCCGTCCGCCCCCTACTTGCGTTCCGACACCCCCGGCAAGGAGGCCGACACGTGTCAGCAGCAACCGAGATCCCCGCAGCCATCCCCAACCCGACGGGCATGGAACCGAAGCGCCAGCGGCGCAAGGGCGGACTCAACGCCGAGCACGGCCGGTGGGCCGTGTACCTCATCGGCCCGACGATCGTGCTCCTGGCGGTCGTCATCGGGTACCCCGTGGTCAGCGCGGTCATCCAGTCGTTCCAGCTCGACCAGGGCCTCGACAAGGCGACCGGTCTGTTCGTCGAGGGCGGCTTCGCCGGCGTCACGAACTACGTGCACTGGCTCGGCCAGCGGTGCGGGGACGTCGCGTGCCCGCCCGGCAACCTCGGTTCCCAGTTCTGGGTCGCCTTCGGGAACACGTTCTTCTTCACGTTCGTGACCGTGATCCTCGAGACCGTCATCGGTCTGTGGATGGCCATCATCATGAACCGCAACTTCAAGGGCCGCGCCCTCGTCCGTGCCGCGATCCTGGTGCCGTGGGCGATCCCGACCGCCGTCACCGCGAAGCTCTGGTACTTCATCTTCGACGCGAACGGTGTGCTCAACCACGTGATCGGGCACCAGGTCCTCTGGTTCTCCGACGAATGGGCGTCACGGTTCGCGATCGTCATCGCCGACACCTGGAAGACCACGCCGTTCATGGCGCTGCTCATCCTGGCCGGTCTGCAGCTCATCCCCGAGGACGTCTACGAGGCGGGGAAGATGGACGGCGCCTCGACCCTCCAGCGCTTCTTCCTCATCACGCTCCCGCTCGTCCGGCCGGCGCTGATGGTCGCCATCCTGTTCCGTGTCCTCGATGCCCTGCGCATCTACGACCTCATCGCGATCATGACCGGCGGTGGTGGTGGTTCCGGGAACGCGACCGTGTCGCTGTCGGTGCTGGTCGTCGACCAGATCCGGCAGGGGTTCAACGCCGCATCAGCCCTGTCCACCATCACGTTCCTCATCGTCTTCATCGTCGCGTTCGTCTTCGTCCGGTTCCTCGGCGCGAACGTCGTGCAGACGCAGACAGCCCAGCAGAAGGGTGAACTCAAGTGACCCTCGCAGCAGATCGTCCCCGCCGCACCGCCGCGACCCGCGACCGGGCGACGGACCGTCCCGACGTGCGGGTCCGGCGCGAGACGGGCCCGAAGCTCCGGACCGCCGTGCAGGCCGTCGTCATCGCCGTGTGGTGCCTCCTGCCGTTCTACTGGATGGTCGTCACGAGCTTCCGCGAGGTCGGGTACACGTTCGACGCCACCCCGTGGTTCACCCACGTGACCCTCGACAACTACGCGACCGCGTTCTCGACCGCGCTGGGCAACCACCTCGGCCGAGCGCTCCTGAACAGCGTGTTCATCGGGGTCGCGGTGACCGTCATCGCCCTGCTCGTCGGCACCACGGCGGCGTACGCCCTCGCCCGGCTCGAGTTCCGCGGCAAGTCGCTCATCGCCGGCGCGATCCTGGCCGCGTCGATGTTCCCCGGCGTCGCCCTCATCTCGCCGCTGTTCCAGCTGTTCACCGACATCGGGTGGATGGGGTCGTACCAGGCGCTCATCCTGCCGAGCATCTCGTTCGTGCTGCCGCTGACCGTGTACACGCTCGCGTCGTTCTTCCGCGAGATGCCGTGGGACCTCGAAGAGGCAGCCCGCATCGACGGGTGCACCCGGGTGCAGGCGTTCCGGCGGATCATCCTGCCGCTCGCGGCGCCGGCGGTGTTCACCACGGCGATCCTGGCGTTCATCTCGAGCTGGAACGAGTACCTCATCTCGTCGCAGCTGTCGAGTGACGCGACCCAGCCGGTGACCGTGGCGATCGCCTCGTTCGCCGGGTCGCAGCCGCACCAGGAGCCCTACACGGCGGTGATGGCCGCCGGCACGATCGTCACGATCCCGCTCGTCATCCTCGTGCTGATCTTCCAGCGGCGCATCGTGGCGGGGCTCACCGCCGGCGGCGTGAAGGGCTGACGACCATGGCCCAGCGCGGACCCACCCGTCCCACCGCCCACATCGAGGAGTCGATCGGCTTCGTCGGGATGTTCGGCGTCCTGTTCCTCGGCGTCACGGTGTTCTGCGAGCTCACCGGGCGACCGGCGCTCGGCTGGGCGCTCACCCTGCTCGTGTGCGTGCTCGGCGTCGTCGCCCTGGACCGGTGGCGGGTCGCCGTCCTCCGCCGGACCGCACCGCAGGACGGCACGGGTGCGTCCGTGCCCCGGGGCGTCGGTGCTGCGCCCGCGGTCGCCCCGGTGCACACGTCGGTCACCGACCCCACCGGTCGCCGACCCCGACCCGGCGCGGACGGACGGGTGCACCAGCACGCCGGCTGGGACGAGGTCGCACCGGCTGCACGACGGCCGGCGCGCCCCCCACGGGTGCCGCAACGCCGGGCGGACCGCGGTGTGCCCGCGGTGGCGGCCCGACGGGGTGGACCCGACGCACCGGCGGACGTGACGCACGGCACGGACGGCTGACGGGCCTCCCGGGTCGCACCGATGGGGATCCAGGAGATCGCGACCGTCACGGGGCTGTCGAAGTCCACCGTCTCGCGGGCGCTCCGCGGCATGTCGAACGTGGCCGACACCACGATCGAGCAGGTGCAGCGGGTCGCCGACGAACTCGGGTACGTCCCGAGCTCGGCGGCGGCCGGCCTCGCCACCGGGCGTCAGCGCGCCGTCGGGGTGGTCGTGCCCGTCATCGACCGCTGGTTCTACGTCAAGGCGCTCGGCGGTGTCGACGCGGAGCTCCGCCAGGCCGGGTACGACCTGGTCCTCTACAACCTCGGCGGCCCGGGCGGCGACCGTGACCGGGCGTTCCGGCGCTCGATGCTGCGCCACCGCGTCGACGGCCTCGTCCTGCTCTCCCTGGTGCTCGACGCCACCGAACGGGCCGAGCTCGAACTCAGCCGGCACCCCATGGTCGTCATCGGCGGCCCGGCACCGGGCCTGCGGAACGTGGGCGTCGACGACCGCGAGGTCACCCGGATAGCGGTCGAACACCTGCACGGCCTCGGCCACCGACGCATCGCCTACGTCGGCGGGCAGGACGAGGCCGGCATGAACGTCGCCGTGCCGCACCTGCGACGAGACGGGTTCCTCGACGCCGTGCGGTCGTCGGGACACGCGGTGCCGGAACGGTGGTCCCTCGACGGCCGGTTCTCGTTCGCCGGCGGGACCGCTGCCGGGGCCGTGCTGTTCGCCGAGCCCGCGTCGGAGCGACCGACGGCGGTGCTCTGCGCGTCGGACGAGATGGCCCTCGGTGTCCTGCTGGCCGCACGCCGAGCCGGCCTCGCGGTCCCCGAGGACGTGTCGGTGATGGGGATCGACGGCCACGAGTACGGCTCGACCGTCGGACTCACCACCGTCGCGCAGGACCCGGTGGCGCAGGGACGCACCGCCGCACGGGCCGTGCTCGCCGAGGTCGACGGCGGTGTCGCCGGCCCGATCGCGGCGGCACCAGCGCACCTGGTCGTCCGCGCGACCACGGGTCCCGGCCCGCACGGTCCCGCGTAGGGTCGCCCGCATGGAGGTCACCAAACTCGAACACGCCTGCCAGGTCATCACCGAGGGGGACGCCCGCCTGGTCCTCGACCCGGGGAACCTCACCCGACCGGTCGACGTGACCGGGGTCGTCGCCGTCGTCGTCACGCACGAGCACCCGGACCACGTCACCCCCGAGCAGGTCCGGCGCATCCTCGACGCCAACCCCCGTGCGGTCGTCATCGGACCGGAGGGCGTGCGCGCGGCGCTCGCCGAGGCGGGTGTCACGGTGGACGTCGTCACGGACGGCGACCACCGGACGGTCGGCCCCTTCACGCTCACCTTCCACGGCACGCGGCACCAGCTGATCCACGCCTCGGTGCCGATCGTCGACAACACCGGCGTGCTCGTGAACGGCCGGCTGTTCCACCCGGGCGACTCCTACACGGACCCGGGCGTCCCGGTCGAGGTCCTCGCTGCACCCGTCGGGGCGCCGTGGCTCAAGGTCGCCGAGATGATGGACTACGTCGCCGCGATCGCGCCGTCCCGGGCGTACCCGATCCACGAGGCCACCCTGTCCGAGGTCGGCCTCGGAATGCACACGGGGCGGCTCCGCGAGGCCGTCGAGCCCGCCGGGTCGCTCGTCGTGTTGCTTCCGGGGGAGTCGCTGACGCTCTAGGGCTGCGCTTCGCTGCGCGGCGCTGCGCTGCGCGGCCTGGAGGCCGGTGGCGGCGCCGCCACGCGCCTCCTGTCCGCATCGTGTGCAGGAACGGTCGGGTCCGTGCGCCCGAGGCGACCGTTCCTGCTCACGAAGCGCGGCGCAGTCGCGCCGCGACCAGGCGGTCGAGCGTCAGGGCGTCCCACGGAGCGTGCCGCTCGGCGTCGTTGTCGAAGTACACGTAGACGTCCCGGCCGGCCTCGGCGTGCTCGAGGACCGTCGTCGCCCACCCGCCGAGCGCCTGGGGCGAGTACCCGTCGTGGTAGGTCCGGGGCGCGCCGTGCAACCGGAGGTACGCGAGCGGCGCCCCGGTGTCCGCCCGGAAGCGGGGGAAGTCGCCGGCGTGCGAGTCGACGAGGGCGACGCGGTGCCGGCCGAGCACGTCGAGGTGCTCGTCGCCGAAGCCGGCTGCCCGGACCTCGAGCGCGTGGTGGATCGACCACGCCGGTTCCTCGGGCACCGCGAGTCCGTTCGGTTCGGCGGGGACCTTGTCGTCGTGGTGGCGTGCGAGCTCAGCGGCGGCACCGTGCGTCCGGGGGAGCAGCCCGAGGAACGCGTCGAGCACCTCCGGCGTCGGCAGCAGGCGCTCGGGCAGCTGCCAGAGCACGGGCCCGAGGGTGTCCCCGAGCTCCAGCGGACCCGAGGCGAAGAAGTTCGCCAGCGCGGTGTCGACGTTCCGCAGCCGCAGCATGTGCGTGACGTACCGGCCGCCCTTGACCGCGAACCGGAACGGCTGCCCGCCCGAGGCCGCACGCCACGCCCGGTAGCGCGCCGGGCGCTGCAGCGAGTAGAAGGATCCGTTCAGCTCCACCGTCGGGAATCGCGACGCCACTTGCTCGAGCCACCGCCGCTTCGCGAGTCCCTCGGGGTAGAAGTCCCCGCGCCAGCCGTCGTACTGCCACCCGGACAGGCCGATCCGCACCGTGGCCGACGGGCAGCCGCTCACGTGTCTGGCCCGGGCGATCGCGTCGTGGTCGGCCGTCATCGATCCACCGTATGCCTGCTCCGACATGGCGGCACACCCGGGCGACACGCCCCGTTTTGGTGCGGATGCGAGCCTTGTGCAATACTTGTCGAGTTGTCGGAACGGCCCCATCGTATAGCGGCCTAGTACGCTGCCCTCTCACGGCGGTAACGCGGGTTCGAATCCCGCTGGGGTCACCAGCACGCAAACCCCCGTCCAGCTCCGGCTCGGCGGGGGTTTCGTCGTCTCGGCTAGCCTGGATCGTCCCCGTCACCCGGGGAACGATCGCCTCGCGACGGGAGCACGATGCACGCCGAACGCCCACCGCACCTGCGCTGGAGGCTCGTCGCCCTCGTCGCTCTCGGCGGCGCGATCGGGACGGCCGTCCGAGCTCTGCTCGCCGCGGCGTTCCCCGCACACGACGGCATCAGCTGGACCATCCTGGGGATCAACGTCGTCGGGGCGTTCTGCCTCGGGTTCCTGCTCGACGCGCTCGCACGCCGCGGCCCGGACGTCGGTCGTCGTCGCGCGGTCCGGCTGTTCGTCGGCACCGGCGTCCTCGGCGGTTTCACGACCTACAGCACGCTCGCGGACGACACCGCGCAGCTGCTCGACCTCGGGCGCTGGACGGCGGGCACCGGGTACGCGCTGCTGTCGGTCGTGCTCGGACTCGTCGCGGTCGTCCTCGGTCTGTGGGTCGCCGCGGCCACCCGGCCCCGCACCCGCCCCGAGCCGCTGCCGGACGCCCGATGAGCCCGCTCGAACTGGTCCTGGTCGCCGTTGGCGGAGGAGCCGGTGCCGCCCTCCGCTTCGTGCTCGACGGCGTCGTCAAGGGCCGCATCGCCGGTTCCCGGTTCGCCGGGTTCCCGGTCGGGACCCTGCTCATCAACGTGTCCGGATCGCTCGTGCTCGGGGTCCTGACGGGCCTCGGGCAGGCCGGCACCATCCCCGCCTCGACGGTCGCTGTGCTCGGGACGGGCATGATGGGTGGGTACACGACGTTCTCGACGGCGAGCGTCGAGACCGTACAGCTCCTCCGATCCGGCAAGACCCGGCTCGCCGTCCTGAACGGCCTCGGGATGCTCGTCGTCTCGGTCGGCGCAGCTGCGCTCGGCCTCTGGATCGGAAGGAACTCATGACCTCGGAACGCCCCGGCGAACTCGTCCTCGTCCGTCACGGAGAGACGGAGTGGTCGAAGAGCGGGCAGCACACCGGCCGCACCGACATCCCGCTCACCGACAACGGTGTCGAGCAGGCGAAGCGCGCGGGCCGGTACCTCGGGGACCGGTCGTTCGCGCTGGCGCTGTCGAGCCCGCTGCAGCGCGCCCGCGACACCGCGCACCTGATCGGCGTCGAGCCGGAGCTCGACGAGGACCTGTACGAGTGGGACTACGGCGCGTACGAGGGCCTCACCACCCCGCAGATCAAGGTGCTGCGCCACGGGCCGTGGGACCTCTGGACCGACGGCGTCCCCGCCGGCGACACCCCCGGGGAGAACGCCGCCGAGGTCCGGGTCCGCGTCGAGCGCATCCTGAACCGTGCCCGCCCGGTGCTCGCCGAGGGCCACGATGCGGTGTTCATCGCCCACGGCCACGTGCTGCGCGCGCTCGGTGCCGCGTGGATCCGGCTCGCGCCGCAGGACGGCGCCGTGCTGAAGCTCGGCACCGCCTCGGTCAGCATCCTCGGCTACGAACACGGCCGCCCCGTCATCGACGCCTGGAACATCCAGCCGCGCGACTGACGCGCTGGTGGGGTGGACGGGCTCGCGAAAGCGACAGACCCGCGGCACGCGGTGCCGTCCCGTCCGCGAAAGCGACAGATCCCCGCGGTTGTCCCGCAGCGATCTGTCGCTTTCGCAGGACGCAGTGGTCGCGACCATCGGCGGACGGGAGGCCCGTGGCGGCGCCGCCGCGGGCCTCCCGTCCGCCGTCCGCGCACGTTGCTTCCCCTGTCACGCGCGATGGCAGGCGGAATCGGGCGTACCTGGTCGAAAGGAACGACCAGGCACGCCCGGTTCGACCAGGCACGCCCGGTTCGACCAGGTACGCCCGGTTCGACCAGGTACGCCCGGTTCGACCAGGTACGCCCGGTTCGACGAGGTACGCCCGGTTCGACGAGGTACGCCCGGTTCGACCAGGTACGCCCGGTTCGACCAGGTACGCCCGGTTCGACCAGGGACGCCCGGAACGACCAGGCGCGTCAGACGGTCCGGATCGCGCTCGTCGCACCGAGGGCACGGCCACGCCGGCGCTCGATCGCACGCCCGACGAGCAGCAGCCCCACGCTGACCACGGCACCGAGCACGGTCTGCGCGATGCGGTCGAGCGCCAGCAGCTGGGGTGCCTCGGGGAGGCTCAGCCACGACACCGCCAGGGCGAGCGGGGTGAGGAACAGCAGGCACACGGCGTAGTTCCGGGCGACGAAGATCTCGGCGAAGAACTGCCCGAGGACGGCCAGCACGACGATCCACCACGCCGATGGCTCGAGCAGCAGGATGCCGACCGCGATCACGGTGCCGCCGATCGTGCCGACCACACGCTGCCCGGCGCGGACGACGGTGTGCCGCTGGCGGATCGCCGGCAGGGTCGACACCACCGCGATGACCGCCCAGTACGGGTGCCCGAGCCCGGGGATCGACTCCGCGACGGCCCCGGCGACGAGTGACCCGACGACGTTGAGCCCGACGGTCTCCCACAGCGCCGGCGTGCGGAGGACCGCGAGCGACCGGTGCTTGCGGTCGGCCAGCGGGCGGAACCGGTGCGGGGCGTGCGGGTGGAACACGCGGCGGAGCACCGCTCCGGACATCGCGACGAGCCAGGCCCAGACCACCGAGCAGACGATGATCGTCGTGACGAGCGGGACGTCGGCCGGGCGCATCGGCACGAGTGCGGACACGACGAACGCGAACACCGGGAAGATCGGCTGCGCGGGGATCGCCCGGAGCGTGGAGAGGGTGCAGATCGCGACCACCAGGACGACGACGAGACCCACGGCCTGCAGCCAGAGCGGCGACCCGACGAGCCCGACCCCGATGCCGGCGAACATGCAGAGCGCCTGCAGCGCACCCGCGACGCCGGTGGTGACGGCACGCTGCCGGTAGGGCTCGGTCGCGCCGAAGATGGCGGTGAACCCGGCGAACATGGCGAAGGCGGCGTACCCCGGCATGCCGAGGGCGATGAGCAGCGCGAGCGGTGCGCCACCGGCGATCGCGGCGCGTGCCGCGCCCTCGAGGTTGATGGTCCGGGTCGAGTGCGCAGGTGTCGTCATGTCGTCACCATCTTCCCACCGCGACGGGTGTCGGGGAGTCGCCACGGGCCTCCAGGCCGTGCCGTCACGGGGTGACGGGCGTGCGACGGCGGGGTGACGGGCGTGCGACGGCGGGGTGACGGACCCGCGGCGGGCGGGGTGCCGCGCGTTGGTATACCAATGGTAGAGTCGCCTGATCGCGCCGCGGTCGCGGCGCAACGACGAGGACGAGGAGGGCTGAGCTCATGGGAAAGACGCTCGCCGAGAAGGTGTGGGACGACCACGTCGTGGTCAAGGGCGAGGACGGCAACCCCGACCTCCTCTACATCGACCTCCACCTCGTGCACGAGGTGACGAGTCCGCAGGCGTTCGACGGCCTGCGGCAGGCCGGGCGACCGGTGCGTCGCCTCGACCTGACGATCGCGACCGAGGACCACAACACCCCGACGCTGGCCATCGACCGCCCCATCGCGGACCCGACGAGCCGGATCCAGATCGAGACCCTCCGTCGCAACTGCGAGGAGTTCGGCGTCCGGCTGCACTCCCTGGGCGACAAGGAGCAGGGCATCGTCCACGTGGTCGGCCCGCAGCTCGGCCTGACCATGCCCGGCATCACCGTGGTCTGCGGCGACTCGCACACCAGCACCCACGGGGCCTTCGGCGCGATGGCGTTCGGCATCGGCACGTCCGAGGTCGAGCACGTCCTCGCCACGCAGACCCTGCCGCTCAAGCCGTTCAAGACGATGGCGATCACGGTCGAGGGCACGCTGCGTCCGGGGGTGACGGCGAAGGACATCATCCTGGCCGTCATCGCGAAGATCGGCACCGGCGGCGGTCAGGGCTACGTGCTCGAGTACCGCGGCTCCGCCATCCGTGCGCTCTCGATGGAGGGCCGCATGACGATCTGCAACATGTCGATCGAGGCCGGTGCCCGCGCCGGCATGGTCGCCCCCGACCAGACCACCTACGACTACGTGCAGGGTCGCGACCACGCGCCCACCGGTCAGGACTGGGACGACGCCGTCGCGTACTGGGAGACCCTCGCCACCGACGACGACGCCGTGTTCGACGCCGAGGTGTTCATCGACGCCGACGAGCTCGAGCCCTTCGTCACCTGGGGCACGAACCCCGGCCAGGGCGTCTCGCTGTCCGAGAGCGTGCCGGACCCGGCCGCCTACAGCGACCCCAACGACCAGGCCGCTGCCCGCCGCGCCCTGGAGTACATGGACATCACCGCCGGCACCCCGATGAAGGACATCGCCGTCGACGCGGTCTTCATGGGGTCCTGCACGAACTCGCGCATCGAGGACCTGCGGGCGTTCGCCTCGATCATCCAGGGCCGGCAGAAGGCGCCCGGCGTGCGGGTGATGGTCGTCCCGGGTTCCGCCCGCGTCCGGCTCGAGGCCGAGGCCGAGGGACTGGACAAGATCATCACCGAGTTCGGTGCCGAGTGGCGGTTCGCCGGCTGCTCGATGTGCCTCGGCATGAACCCCGACCAGTTGGCACCGGGGGAGCGCTGCGCGAGCACCTCGAACCGCAACTTCGAGGGTCGGCAGGGCAAGGGCGGGCGCACGCACCTGGTGTCGCCGCTGGTCGCCGCGGCCACCGCGATCCGAGGCACGCTGTCCAGCCCGTGGGACCTGCAGACCGACGACGCGCTGGCGTCGGTGACGAACCACGAGACCGCCACCACCGAGGGGACCTTCTGATGGACAAGATCACCACCGTCACCGGCATCGCGGCCCCGCTCAAGCGGTCCAACGTCGACACCGACCAGATCATCCCCGCGGTCTACCTGAAGCGCGTGACGAAGACCGGCTTCGAGGACGCCCTGTTCTCCGGGTGGCGTCAGGACCCCGACTTCGTCCTGAACCAGGAGCGCTACCAGGGCGCCCGCGTCCTGATCGCCGGCCCCGACTTCGGCACCGGGTCGTCCCGCGAGCACGCCGTCTGGGCGCTCCGTGACTTCGGCTTCTCGGTCGTGATCTCGCCCCGGTTCGCGGACATCTTCCGGGGCAACGCCGGCAAGCAGGGCCTGGTCACCGCGATCGTGACCGAACCGGAGGTCGAGCGCCTGTGGGCCGCCATCGAGGCGAACCCGGGCATCGAGGCGACGGTCGACCTCGAGACGCAGCGCGTGTCGCTGGGGGATGTGGACGTCCCCTTCGAGATCGACGCTTACACTCGTTGGCGGTTGATGGAAGGGCTCGACGACATCGGGCTCACCCTCCGTGACGAGACCTCGATCACGGAGTTCGAATCCCGCCGCTCCAGTTGGCGGCCGAAGACATTGCCGGTGAAGTAGTGAACTCTCTCGTACAGGACGCAGCGGCCGCAGGGGCGCGCGTGGGCCTCAAGTCGGACGAGATCGTCATCCGCGGGGGCAAGCCGCTCGTGGGGCGCATCGAGGTCCGTGGGGCGAAGAACCTCGCGACCAAGGCCATGGTGGCGTCGCTGCTCGGTGACACCCCGTCGATCCTCCGTGACGTGCCGGACATCTCCGACGTCAAGGTGGTCCGCGGGCTGCTCGAGGTGCACGGCGTGCGCATCACCGATCCTGCACGAGGCGAACTCATCCTCGACCCGTCGCGGGTCGAGTCGGCGCACTTCGCCGAGATCGACGCGCACGCCGGTTCGAGCCGCATCCCGATCCTGTTCTGCGGTCCGCTGCTGCACAAGCTCGGCGAGGCGTTCATACCCGACCTCGGCGGCTGCCGCATCGGCGACCGCCCGATCGACTTCCACCTCGACGCCCTCCGCGCCATGGGCGCGGTCGTCGACAAGCAGGTCAACGGCATCCACCTGACGGCCCCGGACGGCCTGAAGGGCGCCTCGATCGAGCTGCCGTACCCGAGCGTCGGCGCCACCGAGCAGGTCCTGCTCTCCGCGACCCTCGCCAAGGGCGTCACGGAGCTGCGGAACGCCGCGATCGAGCCCGAGATCATGGACCTCATCGCGATCCTGCAGAAGATGGGCGCCATCGTCTCGGTCGAGCCGAACCGCGTCATCTTCATCGAGGGCGTCGAGTCGCTCCGCGGCTACACGCACCGCGCGATCAACGACCGCAACGAGGCCGCGAGCTGGGCCTCCGCCGCGCTCGCCACCAACGGCGACATCTTCGTCGAGGGCGCGAACCAGCAGGAGCTCATGACGTTCCTCAACGTCTTCCGCAAGGTCGGCGGCGGGTTCGACATCCAGGAGGACGGCATCCGGTTCTACCGCGAGCTGGACACCCTGAAGCCCGTCGTCATCGAGACCGACGTGCACCCCGGCTTCATGACGGACTGGCAGCAGCCGCTCGTCGTCGCGCTGACCCAGGCCGACGGCCAGAGCATCGTGCACGAGACCGTCTACGAGAACCGCTTCGGCTTCACCGACGCCCTGAACGAGATGGGTGCCGACATCGTCGTGCACAAGGAGGGGCTGCCCGGCCACGACCGCCGTGTCGCCCGCCGCCCGTTCGAGCAGGCCGCCGTCATCACCGGTCCGACGAAGCTGCACGCCGCCAACGTGCGCGTCCCCGACCTGCGCGGCGGGTTCAGCCACCTCATCGCGGCGCTGACCGCCGACGGCGAATCGCACATCACCAACGTCGGCATCATCAGCCGCGGCTACGAGCACTTCATCCCGAAGCTGCGCAAGCTCGGCGCCGACTTCGACTTCGCTGGGTAGGCACAGTGCCGGCAGAAGGAAAAGGCGACGGTCTGGAGGCCCGTGGCGGCTCCGACGCGCAGGTCGCGACCGGCCTCCCCGTGCGTGGGCGCCGGTGGCGCCGCGGTGAGCTGAACACCGCGTTCCGCATCGTCGCCTCGATCGTCATCCCGACGTTCCGGTTCTCGGCGCGCTACCACTGGCACGGCCCGAACCGCCTGCCGGCGGAGGGCGCATTCGTGCTCGCACCGAACCACTTCACGAACATCGACCCCCTGGTCGTCGGCACCGCCGTGTACATCTCGAAGCGGGCGCCGCGGTTCCTCGCGAAGGCGTCGCTGTTCAAGGTGCCGGTGGTCGGCAAGCTCATGTCCGGCATGGGACAGATCCCGGTCGAACGCTCCGGCCGGACGCGCCTGAGCGACCCGCTCGGAGGCGGACGGTCCCTGGTCGAGCAGGGTGGGGCGATCATCGTCTACCCCGAGGGCACGCTCACCCGCGACCCCGACCTCTGGCCGATGCGTGGCAAGACGGGGGCGGTGCGGATCGCGCTCGAGAACGACGTGCCGATCATCCCGATGGCCCACTGGGGCACGCAGAACATCATGGCCAGGTACGGCAAGAAGCTCCGGCTGTTCCCGCCGTCCCGGGTCGACGTGATCATCGGTGACCCGGTCGACCTGTCGGCGTACCGCGGTCGGCAGATCGACCAGCAGATGCTCGGCGAGGCCACCGAACTCGTCATGCGCGAGATCACCGCGCTGCTCGAGGTGCTCCGTGGCGAACGGGCACCCGCGACCCGCTGGGACCCGGCGGCGAACAACCAGAAGGAGACCGGCCGGTTTGAGTGACCTGAGACCCCACGACGACCGACCCGACCCCGCCGCCGCGGCTCCGGGGGCCTTCGACACCGCCGCGATCCGGGTGGTCATGCAGTCGACCGACAAGCCCCGGGTGGCCGTGATAGGTGCCGGCAGCTGGGGGACCACGTTCGCGAAGGTGCTGGCCGAGGGCGGTGCCTCCACCGTGGTGTGGGCCCGACGCCCCGAGGTCGCCCGCGAGATCACCGAGACCAAGCGCAACTCGGACTACCTGCCCGGCATCAACCTGCCCCGCACCCTGACCGCCTCGACGTCGCTCGAGCGCGTGCTCGAGGGCGCCTCGCAGGTGTACGTCTCGGTGCCCTCGCAGACCCTGCGCTCCAACCTCGCCGCGATCCGCGAGCTGCTGCCCGCGGACGTGCCGGTCGTCAGCCTGATGAAGGGCGTCGAGAAGAGCACGGGACTGCGGATGAGCGAGGTCCTGCTGCAGGGCCTCGGCATCGACCAGGACCGCATCGCCGTGGCCAGCGGCCCGAACCTGGCGCTCGAGATCGCCCGTCGGCAGCCGACCGCCGCCGTGGTGTCGTCGTCGTCGCTGGAGACCGCCACCGACGTCGCCGCCGTCGCGACGAACCCGTACTTCCGGTCGTTCATCAACACCGACGTCATCGGCACCGAGTTCGGCGGCGTGCTGAAGAACCTCATCGCCGTCGCGATCGGCATCGTCGACGGGGTCGGCTACGGCGAGAACACCAAGGCCTCGATCATCACGCGCGGCCTCGCCGAGATGACCGACTTCGCGGTGTCGCTCGGCGCGCAGTCGTCCACGCTGTCCGGGCTCGCGGGCCTCGGCGACCTCATCGCCACGTGCCAGTCGCCGCTGTCGCGGAACAACACCGCCGGGCGGTTGCTCGGCCAGGGCTACCGGTTCGACGAGGTCGTCCGCCAGATGAACCAGACGGCGGAGGGGCTGGCCTCGGTCGCCCCGATCCTCGAGCTGGCCGCGGCGAACGGCGTCGACATGCCCATCGTCAGCCAGGTCGGCGAGGTCCTCGCCGGTAGGCTCGATCCGCGCAACATCGCGCCGCACCTCACCGAGACCGACGAGCCGCAGGGCGAGTGACCGGTCCCGTACCGAGTCACGAAGGGACTCCCGTGCCCACGATCCCCGAGGGAACCCCCATGCCCAGGACCACCGTCGCCGTGCTCTTCGGCGGTCGCTCGAGCGAGCACGAGATCAGCTGCGTGACCGCCGGCGGCATCATGGACGTCGTCGACCGGGCCGAGTACGACCTCGTGCCGATCGGGATCACCCAGGACGGTGCCTTCACGCTGCAGTCGGACGACCCGGCGCAGTGGACCCTCCGCGACGGTGCGCTGCCGACCGTGCCCGACAACGGCACGCGGATCGCGTTCCCGACCTCGCCGGCCACCAACGAACTCGTCGTGTCCCACCCCGACGGCACCGTCACCGCGATCCCGGTCGACGTGGTGTTCCCGATCCTGCACGGTCCCTTCGGCGAGGACGGCACGATCCAGGGCCTGCTCGAGATCGCCGGGCTGCCGTACGTCGGCGACGGCGTGCTCGCGAGCGCACTGGCGATGGACAAGCACGTTGCGAAGGCCGTGCTCGAGCACGCTGGGCTCCGGGTCGCACCGTGGACCACGGTGCTCCGCCGGCAGTGGGCGGCCGACCCCGTGGACGTCGCCGAGACGATCGCCGCCCACGGCTGGCCGCTGTTCGTCAAGCCGGCCCGCGCCGGGTCGAGCATGGGCGTCTCGCGCGTCGACGAGCCCTCGCAGCTGGGTGCCGCCATGGACCTGGCGTTCGAGCACGATTCCAAGGTGATCGTCGAGCCCCGTGTGATCGGCCGCGAGGTCGAGGTCGCCGTGCTCGAGGGCCGTGACGGTGTGCCGCGCACGAGCCTGCCGGGCGAGATCGTCGTGGCCGAGGACGGCTTCTACGACTTCGCCTCGAAGTACCTGGGCGGCGACGAGTCGCTGCTCTGCCCGGCACCGCTGACCGGCGACGAGACCGACGAGATCCGCTCCATCGGCGCCCGCGCGTTCGAGGCCATCGGTGGTTCGGGGCTCGCTCGTGTCGATTGCTTCCTGACCGACGACGGCTTCGTCGTGAACGAGGTCAACACGATGCCGGGCTTCACGCCGCTGTCGATGTACCCGCGCTGCTGGGCGGCGTCGGGGGTGTCCTACGGTGAGCTGATCACGGAGCTCATCGAGCTGGGTCGCGCCGCCGTCCGCTGACGGGTGTCAGCCCTGCACGTCGGCGGGGTCGAGGCACTCGTGTCCGTCCTTCGGCAGTGACGACACGGCGTCGGACAGCTCCTGCACCACCGACGTGGTCTTCGTCGAGTCGACCACGACCTGCACCGCCGGTGACCGACCGAACGTCGTGTAGACGACCTGGTCGCCGCGGTCGTCGCGGATCCAGTCGACGCCGCCCTGCGAGAAGCACGGCAGGTCGGACACGGTGGGGACGGCGACACCGCAGTGGTAGATCGCCACCTCGGGGTCGCCCCAGGCCGCCGTGGCCTGCGCGTTCGTGTTCCGCAGGTCGAACTTCGAGTCCACGGTCGCGGGCAGTCGGACCTGCACGGCCGCGCACGCCGCTGCGTTCGCCGACGGGGCGGCGGACATCGACACGGCGTTCGTGCACCCGGTCAGCCCGGCGGCGAGGGTGATCACGGCCCCCACGATCGCGAGGGTCCGAGGGGTGCGGCGCGCGGTGTCCATCGCCGTCCAGGCTACCGTTCTCGTGTGGATGCGACGGACGACGCCTGGGCCGGACCGACAGTGGGGGAGCTCGGCGAACTCGTCGTCCTCGACCGGATCACGAGCCGTCTGCCCGTGGGCACGCCGATCCTCGGCCCCGGTGACGACTGCGCCGTCGTCGCCGCTCCGGACGGCCGCTTCGTCGTCACGACGGACATGATGGTGCACGGTCCGGACTTCCGGTGGGCGTGGTCGTCGCCGACGGACATCGGCTGGAAGGCGGCCGCCACGAACCTCTCCGACGTCGCCGCGATGGGCGCCGTACCGAGCGGCCTCGTGATCGCCCTCGCCGCACCGCAGGACACTCCCGTGGCCGTCCTCGAGGGCATCGCCGACGGCTTCCGGCTCGCCGTCGACGCACTCGCGCCGGGATGCGGGGTCGTCGGGGGAGACCTCTCCACCTCGGCGACGTTCACGGTGGCCGTCACCGCCTTCGGCGACCTGCTGGGCCGCGCGCCCGTGCTCCGGTCGGGTGCGACCGTCGGCGACGTGCTCGCGGTGTCCGGCGAGCTCGGACGTGCCGCCCGTGGGCTGTCCCGGCTGTTCCGCGAGGGCGTCGACGGCCGGGGCGAGCCGGACCGTGCCGCAACGGTCGCGAGCGGCGCGGACGGCGACCCCGACGTCGGACGCCAGCGCCGCCCGGTGCCCCCGATCGCCGACGGGCCGCTCGCGGCCGGGGCCGGGGCCACCGCGATGCTCGACCTGTCCGACGGCCTGGCGATCGACGCCGGTCGGCTCGCCCGTGCCAGCCGGGTGACGCTCGAACTCGATGCCGCCACCGACCTGGACGAGGTCGCGCTGCACGGTGGCGAGGACCACGGACTGCTCGCCACGTTCCCGGCCGACGCGGTCCTGCCCGGGGGCTTCCGGCGCATCGGTGTCGTGCGGGAGCGCGGCGACGCGGACCTGCTGCGCGCCGGTGCCGCGGTGCCGACGACCGGCTGGGACCCCTACGCCGACTGGGACGGCGCCGCCGGCTGACCCGGCCCGGTCGGTGCACGACCGTGTGGCGACAGAACACGCGTCGTTCGACAGGTGCACTGTCGCAGGGCGCGTGCACACGCGCAGAGCGCCTCAGCCGGCGGCGACGGCCTCCCACGCGACGGTCTCGCCGTAGCTGCGCTTGCTGAACGGCGCGAGCCCCGCCGGCCAGGTGGGCTCGGGGGAGCGCTTGCTCCGCTCGACCACGACGACGGCATCCGGCGTCAGCTTCGGCGACAGTGCTTCGAGCACCTCGGCGAGCTCGTGCTCGGTGACGTCGTAGGGCGGGTCGATGAACACCAGGTCGAAGGTGCGGACGGTCCCGCGCAGGTACCCGAGCACCGGCTGCGGCTGCACGTCGATCCGGACGCCCGGCACCCGCTGCTGCACGGCCTTCGCGTTCGCCCGGCAGGCCTGCGCGGCGGCGGACGCCCGGTCGACCAGAACGACCTCGGCCGCACCGCGCGAGGCCGCCTCGAGCCCGAGCGCGCCCGTCCCCGCGTACAGGTCGGCCACCGACGTGGCCTCGACGAGCCCCCGTGCCTCGAGCGACGAGAACAGCGCCTCGCGCACGCGGTCGCTCGTCGGGCGGGTGCCGGACTTCGGCACCCGGAGCGTCAGGGAGCCGGCGGCGCCGGCGATGATGCGGGTCATGCAGCCACCGTATCGGCCCGGCGGGTCCGGTCCGGCGTTCTCCACAGGCCGCTCGGGAGGCACGGGTGGGGTCGGTCGTGCCCGGTACCGTTGGAGCATGGTCACCTCCGGAACCCCCGCTGCGCCGGCCGCGCCCGACCTCGGTCCGGCGCCGCTCGACGCGCGGCTCGCGAACGTGCTCGGCGGTCGGACGGCGACCGCGATCGAGAAGGCCTTCGGCTACCGCACGGTGGGGGAGTTCCTCGAGCACGCGCCCCGCCGCTACGCCGAGCGTGGTGCACTGACCGCCCTCGACTCGCTCGCGATCGGCGAACCGGTCACCATCGTGGCCGAGGTGGTCGACGTCCGTGAACGCACCATGCGCGCGCGCCGCGGCTCGATCCTCGAAGCGAAGATCGGCGACGGCAAGGGCCTGCTCACCCTCACGTTCTTCAACCAGGGGTGGCGCACGAAGGACCTCGTCCCCGGCGCCCGGGGCATCTTCTCCGGCAAGGTCAGCGACTACCGGGGTGCCCGGCAGCTCGCCCACCCGGACTACGAGCTGTTCGACCCCGACGACCCCCGCGCCACGGCCGAGCCCGGTTCCGACGAAGCGATCCGGTGGTCGCGCCAGCCGATCCCGATCTACCCGGCGACGGCCTCGCTCACGTCGTGGCAGATCGCGAAGTCCATCGGGATCGTCCTCGACACCCTGCCGGTCCTGCCCGACCCGGTGCCGGCGTCCGCGCGGTCCCGGCTCGACCTCGTGCCGTTCCGCCGTGCCCTCGAGCTGCTGCACCGCCCCGAGAAGGTCGCGGACTTCAAGCGCGCGCAGGACGCCCTGCGCTACCGCGAGGCGTTCGTGCTGCAGACCGCCCTGGTGCAGCGCCGGATCGCGGCCCGTCGCACCGCGGCCACCCCGCGCGTGGCCGCCCCCGGTGGCATCCTCGAGCGCTTCGACGCCACCCTGCCCTTCACGTTGACGGACGACCAGCGCGCCGTCGGGGCCGACATCGACCACGATCTCGCCCGCACCTGGCCCATGCACCGGCTGATCCAGGGCGAGGTCGGTTCGGGCAAGACGCTCGTGGCGATCCGGGCGATGCTCACGGTGGCCGAGTCCGGTGGCCAGTCCGCGCTCATCGCCCCGACCGAGGTGCTGGCGGCCCAGCACCTGCGCTCCATCGTGAAGTTCCTCGGGCCGGACCTCGCCGCCGAGCTCCGACCGGTGATCCTGACCGGTTCGCAGTCCACCGACGAACGTCGAAGGGCCCTGCTCGCGGCGGTGTCGGGCAGCTCACGGCTGGTCGTCGGCACCCACGCGCTCCTGGGCGACCGGGTGGACTTCGCCGAGCTGGGGCTCGTGGTGGTCGACGAGCAGCACCGCTTCGGTGTCGAGCAGCGCGAGGCCCTCCGCACCAAGGGCAGGACCCCGCCGCACGTGCTCGTGCTCACCGCGACGCCGATCCCGCGCACCGTCGCGATGACGGTGTTCGGCGACCTCGACGTCTCGACCATCACGGGCATGCCGTCGGGGCGCGCCGGCGTCGAGACCTTCACGGTCCCGCTGGCGGAGCACCCCGGATGGGAACCCCGGATCTGGTCCCGCATGGCCGAGGAACTCGCCAAGGGCCGCCAGGCGTTCGTCGTCTGCCCGGCCATCGACGACGCCCACACCGAGGACGACGGCGAGCCGGAGCCGGCCGACGGCGAGGACGACATCCCGAAGCGTGCCCCGGCGACCGTGCTCGCCACCGCCGAGCGGATGCGCACCATGCCCGTGCTCGAAGGGCGCTCGATCGCGGTCCTGCACGGCCGGATGACCGCCGACGAGAAGGACCGCGTGATGACGTCCTTCGCCGCCGGCGACCTCGACGTGGTCGTGGCGACGACCGTGATCGAGGTCGGCGTCGACGTCCCGAACGCGGCGATGATGGCCGTCCTCGACGCCGACCGGTTCGGGGTCTCGCAGCTCCACCAGCTCCGCGGCCGCATCGGTCGTGGGCAGTGGGCCGGCGTCTGCTTGCTGGTCACCTCGGCCGAGCTCGAGACCACCTCGCGCGAGCGCGTCGACGCCGTGGCCGCCTCGGACGACGGGTTCGAGCTCGCCCGGGTCGACCTCGAGCTCCGACGTGAAGGCGACGTCCTGGGCGAACGGCAGTCCGGTGGGCGGTCCTCGCTCAACCTGCTCCGGGTGGTCGAGCACGCCGACCTCATCGTCGACGCGCGCGAAGAAGCGGAGCGCGTGCTCGAACCCGATCCCGAGCTCGAGGGGTCCCCGGCCCTCCGCGACGCCCTCGCCCGGCGTCTCGACGAGTCCGACGCGGCGTTCCTCGGCAAGAACTGACCCGGAGCCCGACGGCCCGCGCGGTATCGTCGCTGCCATGGCGCAGATCGCGGTGGTCCCCGGTTCCTTCGACCCCGTCACCCTCGGGCACCTCGACGTCATCGGCCGCGCGGCCGGGCTCTTCGACGAGGTGCACGTCCTCGTGGTGCACAACCCCGACAAGAAGCCGGCGATGTTCGAGGCGGTCGACCGGGTCCGGCTCATCAAGGACTCGCTGGTCGAGGTCGGCGCGCCGGAGACGGTCACGGTGGGCGAGTGGACGTCCGGGCTGCTGGTGGACTACTGCCGGCAGGTCGGGGCGAAGGTCTTGGTGAAGGGCGTGCGGTCCGGCGAGGACGTCGCGTACGAGACGCCGATGGCCATCATGAACCGCCACCTGGCCGACGTCGAGACGGTGTTCCTGCTGCCCGAGGCGTCGCGGGCGCACGTGTCGAGCTCGCTGATCCGCCAGGTGTCGTCCCTCGGGGGCGACGTCACGCCCTACGTGCCGAAGACGGTCGCCGACGCGCTCGCGGCCCGCTGAGCACGCCCGCTGAGCCCGCCCGCCCAGGCCGCCCCGCACGCGCACCGCGCCCACCGCGTCCGGACACGCCTGTCGCCACCTCGACTCTCGGCCCCGATCGCGCTAGGCTTGTCGATCGTGTCTTCCCCCGTGAACAGCCCCTACGCCCTGCGCGTGCGCGACCTCGCGCACCGGCCGGGTGAGATGCGCGAGCACTCGCTCGACATCGAGGTGCCCGACGCGATGGGGGCCGGTCTGATCGGCGTCCGACAGGGTGCCGAACTGCACATCGACGTCAAACTCGAAGGCCTGCACGAGGGCGTCCTCGTGTCCGGACACGCTTCGGCCGACGCCACGGGGGAGTGCTCGCGCTGCCTCATCGACATCAGCGAACCGATCGAGGTCGATTTCGCCGAGCTGTTCGCGTATGATGCCTCGGAGGATTTCGACTTCTTCGTTCGCGATGACCACGTGGACACCGAACAGGTCGTTCGAGATGCGGTGGTGCTGTCGCTGCCGTTCCAGCCGGTCTGCCGACCGGACTGCCCAGGACTCGACCCGGTGACGGGCGAGCGTCTGGCCGACCTCGGCGAGCAGCCCGCTCGTCAGGTGCTGGATCCCCGCTGGGCAGCGCTCAGCGCGATCGAGCTCGACGACAGCACCGACGGTGACACCACCGCACCGAAGACCACCGAGGGCGAGGAGCGGGCCGAGACCGAGTAGGTCCCGACACCGCCAGCCCCCGTACCGACCACCGACCAACCGAAAGAGATTCACCATGGCCGTTCCCAAGCGCAAGCAGTCCCGTGCGAACACGCACGCCCGTCGTTCGCAGTGGAAGGCCACGCCGATCCAGCTCGTGAAGACGATCGAGAACGGTCAGGTCACCTACAGCCTCCCGCACCGCGCGAAGGTCGTCGAGGACTCGGCCGGCACGCCCCTGTACATGGAGTACAAGGGCCGCAAGGTCGCCGACGTCTGATCGGACCGAACGCATGACGACAACGTCCGGCGCTGCGGGGTCTCGCCCCGCGGGGCCGGACGTCGTTCGTCTGCAGGGCATCCTCGGGGCCGACATCGACCTCGAGCTGCTCCAGCTCGCCCTGACGCACCGCTCCTACGCCTACGAGCACGGGGGCATCAAGCACAACGAGCGCCTCGAGTTCCTCGGGGACTCGATCCTCGGCCAGGCCGTGACCGTGAAGCTCTACCGGTCGTTCCCCGACCTCGACGAGGGTGACCTCGCCAAGCGTCGAGCGAGCCTGGTGTCGACCGTGGCGCTGGCAGAGATCGCCCGGATGATCGGGCTCGGCCGCTACCTGCGCCTCGGCAAGGGCGAGGAACAGACCGGCGGGCGCGACAAGTCGTCGATCCTGGCCGACACCGTCGAAGCCGTCATCGGCGCGACGTACCTGTCGGCCGGTCCCGACCCGGCCACCGAGCTCGTGCTCCGCCTGGTCGAACCGCTCATGATCGACCCGGACCGCTTCGGCGCCGCGATGGACCCGAAGACGAGCCTGCAGGAGCTCGCCTCGAGTCGTTCCCTCGGCAACCCGGCGTACCGCGTCACCGAGACCGGCCCGGACCACGACAAGACCTTCATGGCGACGGTCGTCCTGCAGGGCGAGGACATCGCCACCGGCACCGGCTCGAGCAAGAAGGCCGCCGAGATGGCCGCCGCGCTCGACGCCTGGACCCGGCTGTCCGGCCGAGCGGCCTGACCGCGTGCCCGAACTCCCCGAGGTCGAGGTCGTCCGCGCCGGCCTCGAACCCGCCGTCAGCGGCGCGCGGGTCCTGCACGTCGACGTGGTCGACGACCGTGCCCTCACCCGGCACGACGGCCCCGCCGAGGACTTCGCCGACCGACTGACCGGTCGCACGATCGCCGCTGCGGTGCGCCGGGGCAAGTTCCTCTGGATGCCGCTGCAGCCCGAGCACGACGGGGCCCGCCCCGAGGCACTCGTCGCCCACCTCGGCATGAGCGGGCAGATCCTGCTCGGCCGTGGTCGACCGGCGGCCAAGCACCGGCGCATCCTCATCGACGTGCAACCCGCGGGCACCGACCGCTCGGGTGCGGCGGAGCCCCCGGTGGAACTCGAGTTCGTCGACCAGCGCACGTTCGGCTCGATGGCGATCGACGCGATGGTGCCGACGATCGACGGTGCTCCCGCCGGGTTCGGCGGGCAGGTCGACGCGATCGACCCCGATGCCGTGTGGCGTCGGTGGGTGCCCGGGCAGGTGTCGCACATCGCCCGTGACCCGCTCGACCCCGCCTTCGACGACGACCGGTTCACCGCGATGGCCCGGAAGCGTTCGAGCGGCATCAAGCGGGTGCTGCTCGACCAGGGCGTCGTGAGCGGCATCGGCAACATCTACGCCGATGAGTCGCTCTGGGCCGCGAAGCTGCACTACGACCGCGCCGCCGACCGCCTCACCCGTGCCGACCTGCGTCGGCTGCTCGACGAGGTCCGTGCCATCCTGCGCCGGGCGCTCGAGGACGGCGGCACGAGCTTCGACGCCCAGTACGTCAACGTCAACGGGCAGTCCGGGTACTTCTCGCAGCGCCTGAACGTTTACGGGCAGCAGGGGAAGCCGTGTCCACGCTGCGGCACGACGATCGTGCGCGAGGCCTTCATGAACCGCTCGAGCCACATCTGCCCCGTGTGCCAACCCCGTCCCCGCGCCCGCACGCGTTAGCCTGACGCCAACCAGAGCATCCGGAGACCGCATGTACTTGAAGAGCCTGACCATCAAGGGGTTCAAGTCCTTCGCGCAGCCGACGACGTTCGCGTTCGAGCCGGGCGTGACGTGCATCGTCGGCCCGAACGGCTCCGGCAAGTCGAACGTGGTGGACGCCCTGGCCTGGGTGATGGGGGAGCAGGGCGCGAAGACCCTGCGCGGCGGCAAGATGGAGGACGTCATCTTCGCCGGCACCTCGACCCGCGGTCCGCTCGGTCGCGCCCAGGTGCTGCTGACCATCGACAACAGCGACGGCCTGCTGCCGATCGAGTACTCCGAGGTGACGATCGCGCGCACGCTGTTCCGCAACGGTGGCAGCGAGTACGCCATCAACGGCGAGAACTGCCGGCTGCTCGACGTGCAGGAGCTGCTGAGCGACACCGGCCTCGGCCGTGAGATGCACGTCATCGTCGGGCAGGGGCAGCTCGACAAGGTGCTGCACGCCACCCCCGAGGACCGCCGCGGCTTCATCGAGGAGGCCGCCGGGATCCTGAAGCACCGTCGCCGCAAGGAGAAGACCCTCCGCAAGCTCGACGCGATGCAGACGAACCTGACCCGCCTGTCCGACCTGGCCGGTGAGATCCGGCGGCAGCTGAAGCCCCTCGGGCGGCAGGCCGAGGTGGCACGGAAGGCCCAGTCGGTGGCCGCGGTCTTCCGCGACGCCAAGGCCCGAATCCTGGCCGACGACGTGGTGCGCCTGCGCCGCGAGCTGCACGACCACCAGGAGGTCGAGGCGGGCCGCAAGTCCGAGCGCATCGTCCTGACCGAGCGGCTCGACCAGACCCGGGTGCGCCAGCAGCACGTCGAGCAGAGCATGGTCGGCGACGACGTCGACCGCGCCCGCACCGTCGTGCACCGGCTCGAGAGCGTGCAGGAGCGTCTCCGTGGCCTGTCGAGCCTGGCGAACCAGCGCCTGATGTTCCTCGCGCAGCAGGCCGACGCGCCACAGCAGGGCCCGACCGTCACCCAGGAGCAGGTCGCCGGGGTCCGTGCCGAGGCCGACCGCCTCGCCGCACGCGCCGACGAGATGGTGGGCGGCTCGGCGACGACCGCCCGCGCGGTGCAGGACGCACGCGCCGCGCTGGACGCCCTGGACGAACGCATCGCCGCCCAGGCAGCCCGGGTCTCGCAGCACGACCTCGAGGCGCAGCGGCTCGCCAGCGCCGTCGACGTCGCCCGGTCGAAGCGCGGTTCCGCCGTCGCCGACCGCGAGCGGCGGGAGCGGGCACTGGCCGAGGCCGGGGAACGTGCCGAGCGTGCCGCGGCGGCCCTCGCCGAACTCGGTGTCGACCCGTCCGAGGGCGTCGACGAGTCCGCGCTCGCGCAGACCCTGGAGCAGGCGCGCGCCGAGCTCGAACGGGCCCAGACCACGCGCGACGAGCAGCGCGACCGCCTCCACTCCCTCGAACGCGAGCGGGACGCCCTTGACGCCCGGGTCACCGCGCTCGGCATGTCGATCGAGGTCCGCGACGGTTCGCAGGCCCTGATCGACGCCGGTCGCGCGGGCATCGTCGGTCGCCTGGCCGACAGCCTGGCGGTCTCGCCCGGGTTCGAGGCCGCGATCGCCACCGCGCTCGAGGGACTCGCCGACGCCGTCCTCGCGGACGACCGCGGTGCAGCGCTCGACGCCGTCGACCACGCCCGCGCTGCTGACCTCGGCCGGATCGACGTCGTCGTCGCGGACGCCGCGTCCGTCACCACCGCCCTGCCCGAGACCCTGCCGGCCGGCGTCCGCCGTGCCACAGACCTGGTGCAGGGACCGCCGGCGCTCGCGTCGATCCTGCGGGACACGCTGGTCGCGGAGACCGACGACCTCGACCTGGAGGTGGTGCTCACGGCCGCCCCGCACGCCACGGTGGTCACGCGGTCCGGCGACCTCGTCCGCGCGGTCCGCGTGACCGGCGGCGGCGAGCGCGTGACCTCGCGCATCGAGCTCGTCGCGGAGCGCGACGACGCCGTGACGCGCCGCGACGCGATCGCGACCGACGCCGAGGACGCGGCCACGGGCCTCCAGGCCGCACGCAGTGCCGTCGAGCACGCACGCCGCCGTGCGGACGAGGCCGACGCAACATCCCGCGCGTACACGCGGGCGAAGGCCGAGTACGACCGCACGAGTGCGTCGACGCGGGCGAAGGCGGAGAACGCCGCGGCCGAGGTCGAACGGCTGCGTGCCGCGCTGGCCGAGACCGACGGCGCCGTCGAGACCGCCGAGGCGGTGCTGGCCGAGGCCGAGTCGGCGCACCGGGCCTTCACCGAGCAGGAGCGACCCGTCGTCGACGCCTCCGAGCGTCCCGCGCTGCAGGACTCGCTCGAAGCCGCACGTGCGGCCGAGGTCGAGCAGCGGATCCAGGTCGAGACCGTGCGCGAGCGGGTGCGCGCCGAACGGAACCGCGCCGACCAGCTCGAACGCCAGCTCGAGGCGGAGCGCGCCGCCGCCGAGGAGGCCGCCCGGCTCGCCGTCATCCGACGCGGCCAGGTCCGGACCGCGGAAGCCGTGCTCGCCGACCTGCCCGGGGTGCTCGGTGCGGTCGACCGTTCGCTGGCCGAGGCCCGGGTGCAGCTGGCGACCGAGGAAGCCGAGCGGTCGAAGCGCAACACCGAGCTGCAGACCATCCGCAACGAGGAGCGCGAACTCCGGGACCGCCTGCAGACCATCACCGACGGCGTGCACTCGCTCGAGATGGAGATCTACGAGAAGAAGCTGCACGTGTCCGGCGTCCTCGACCGGGCGCAGAGCGAGCTCGGGCTGACCGAGGCCGTGCTGGTGGCCGAGTACGGGCCGCACGTGCCGGTGCCCGTCGACGTGCTCGTGGACCCGCGGGTGCGCGCGCGGAAGCACCGCGAGGCGGAGCGCGCGGCGGCGGCTGCAGCCGCCGAGGCCTCGGGCGTGACCGAGCCGGAGGAAGCTGCGGCAGACGCGGGCCCCGAAACCGACGACGTGGCCCTCGTCGACGCCGAGTCCACGCTGCCCGGCGGCCCCGCGCTGCCCGAGTTCGACACCACCGACGAGGTCGACCCCGCCGACGTCGAGACGGTGCCCTACGTCCGTGCCGAGCAGGAGCGCCGACTCAAGGCCGCCGAGCGCGACCTCGGGCAGCTCGGCAAGGTGAACCCGCTCGCGCTCGAGGAGTTCCAGGCGCTCGAGCAGCGGCACGCGTTCCTCGCCGAGCAGCTCGAGGACCTGCAGAAGACCCGGACAGACCTGCTGACGATCATCGACGAGCTCGACACGAAGATGCAGACGATCTTCGAGTCCGCGTTCAACGACACGAAGGAAGCGTTCGACGTCATCTTCCCGATCCTGTTCCCGGGCGGCTCGGGGTCGATCAACCTGACCGACCCGACCGACCTGCTCGGCACCGGGATCGACGTGCAGGTGAAGCCCGCCGGCAAGAAGATCGACCGCCTGACCCTGCTGTCCGGCGGCGAGCGGTCCCTGGCGGCGGTGGCGCTCCTCGTCGCGATCTTCACCGCGCGGCCGTCGCCGTTCTACATCATGGACGAGGTCGAGGCGGCGCTCGACGACGCCAACCTCGGCCGCCTGCTGACCGTGTTCGAGCGGCTCCGCGAGTCGTCCCAGCTCATCGTCATCACGCACCAGAAGCGGACGATGGAGATCGCGGACGCCCTGTACGGGGTGTCGATGCGGCAAGACGGCGTCTCGGCCGTCGTCGGCCAGCGGGTGCAGAAGCGCGAGCCGGCGGACGCGGTCGCGGTCGCGGTCGCGTAGCCGTCTGGTCGCAGGCCCGTTCCGCGAAAGCGACAGATCTCCGCCAACTGTTCGCGGCGATCTGTCGCTTTCCCGGGGTTCGCAGTGGGTCGGCGACGGGATCTGTCGCTTTCGCAGTGCAGTCCACGCGGCCCCGGACAGACGGGAGGCGCGGTGCCAGCTGGCACCGCGCCTCCCGTTCTGTCAGGTGCGTCCGGACAGGACGTTCGGGTCGCTACGCGCGACCGCGGATCGTCCGGAGCAGCCAGCCGATGATCCCGAGCAGGATGAGCACGATGCCCACCCAGAGCAGGAGCTTCAGCGCACCGACGAAGATGCCGCTGAAGAGCAGGACGAGGCCGACGATGATCGCGATGATCAGCAGTGCGGGCATGAGGGTCTCCTATCCCTGGAACGAGACCGAGCAGATGCCCGGACCAGAACGGGACGCTACTCCTCGGCGCGCCGACGCGTTCGCTCAGCCGACGAGATCGCGTTCGCTCAGCCGACGAGGTTCTGCACGAACACGTGCGGCGTGAAGCCCGTCAGGTCGTTGATGCCCTCGCCCTGCCCGATGAGCTTGATCGGGATGCCGGTCTTCTCCTGCACGCTCAGCACGAACCCGGCCTTGGCCGAGCCGTCGAGCTTCGTGATGACGAGGCCGGTCACACCGGCGCCCTCGATGAAGGCCTGGGCCTGGGCGAGTCCGTTCTGGCCGGTCGTCGCGTCGAGGACGAGCAGGACCTCGCTGATCTCGGTCTGCTTCTCGACCACGCGCTTGATCTTCGTGAGCTCGTCCATCAGGCCGGCCTTGGTGTGCAGCCGCCCGGCGGTGTCGATGACGACGATCTCGGTCTGGTCGCGGATCGCCTTCTCGACGGTCTGGTACGCCACCGACGCCGGGTCCTGCCCGGGCTGCGACGGACGGACGACGTCGACGCCGGCGCGCTGGGCCCAGGTGGCGACCTGCTCGACCGCCGCGGCGCGGAACGTGTCCGCCGCCCCGACGAGCACCGTGCGGTCGTACGTCTTCAGGAACTTGGCGAACTTGCCGATCGTCGTGGTCTTGCCGACGCCGTTCACCCCGACGACGAGCACCACGGCGGGCCGCGCGCTGAGCTTCAGGGTGGTGTCGAGCTTGGAGAGCCGTTCCTCGAGGACTTCGCGGAGCATGCGCTGCAGGTCGGCGGGGTCGGTCGTGCCGTACCGGTCGACGCGGGCGTGCAGGTCCTCGATGATCTCCTCGGAGATGTCGGGCCCGAAGTCGGCGCCGATGAGGGCGGTCTCGAGGTCCTCCCACGTGGTCTCGTCGATCGTCTTGCGCTGGAAGAGGCCGCGCAGCCGTGTGGACAGTGACCAAGAACTCGCCATGCTCCCAGCTTAGAGCGCGGCACATGTCCGCTGTGCCCGGTATGCTCGGGATCACGAAGGGGAGTATTCCCTCTCGGTGACCCCGTCAGTACGGTCCGGAACGATCCGGCCCCGGGGCGCCGGTCGTGCGACACCGGTTCCGGTGCCGAGCGACGGAAGAGACCTTCAGGCCTCGGCGTACCCGCACAGCAGCGGCACGCCCTACCTGAAGGAAACCGTGGACGTCCCACTCTTCGTCTGGCTCATCACGATCGCCGGCATCCTCGCGCTGCTGGTGTTCGACTTCTACTCGCACGTCCGCACGCCGCACGTGCCCCACATCCGCGAATCCGCGTTCTGGTCGGCCTTCTACATCGGGCTGGCGATCCTGTTCGGCATCGGCATCCTGGTGTTCGGCGGCGGGCAGGCTGGTGGTGAGTACTTCGCCGGCTGGCTGACCGAGAAGGCGTTGTCGGTCGACAACCTCTTCGTCTTCCTCATCATCATGTCGAGCTTCGCCGTGCCGAAGGAGTTCCAGCAGAAGGTCCTGCTGGTCGGCGTCGCGATCGCGCTCGTCGCCCGTGGCGTCTTCATCGCCCTCGGCGTCACGATCATCGAGAACTTCTCGTGGGTCTTCTACCTGTTCGGTGCGCTGCTGTTCTGGCTCGCCTGGTCGCAGGCCCGCAGCGGCAACGACCACGGCAGCGAGGGCGAATCCCGGCTCATCCGGATCCTCAAGCGCATCATCCCGACCTCGGACCACTACGACGGCGACCGTCTGACCACCCGTGTCGACGGCAAGCGGCTGTTCACCCCGATGCTGCTCGTCATGGTCGCCATCGGCCTGACCGACGTGCTGTTCGCGCTCGACTCGATCCCCGCGATCTTCGGGCTGACGCAGGACGCCTTCATCGTGTTCACGGCGAACGCGTTCTCGCTGCTCGGCCTCCGGCAGCTGTACTTCCTGATCGCCGGCCTGCTGGAGCGCCTCATCTACCTGGGCCAGGGCCTGGCCGTCATCCTGGCGTTCATCGGTGTGAAGCTCGTCTTCCACGCCATGCACGTCAACGAGCTGCCCTTCATCAACGGTGGCGAGCACATCGAATGGGCGCCGGAGATCCCGATCTGGTTCTCGCTGGGCTTCATCGCGCTGACGATCGCGGTCGCCACGACCGCGTCGCTGGTGGTCTCGAAGCGCCGCCAGGAGCGCGGGCTCACCCCGACCGGCCAGCCGAAGGAGTCGGTCGAGGCCGACGCGAAGTAGCCGTCACCACCTGACGGCCGGGAGGCGCGGTGCCAGCTGGCACCGCGCCTCCCGTCTGTCCGGGCGTCGTCCGGAGCGTCAGACGGCCTGGCGACCAGGGGTCGCGTCGAGCAGGTGGGCCAGGTGCTCGGGAACCGAGCCGCCGCGGGCCACCGTCGCCCGTGCCCACAGCCGACCCGCCCGGTACGACGACCGGACCAGCGGTCCGGCGAGCACCCCGGCGAAGCCCATCTGCTCGGCGACCTGACGGAGCTCGACGAACTCCGCAGGGCTGACCCAGCGGGCGACCGGCAGGTGTCGGGGCGACGGGCGGAGGTACTGCGTCAGCGTGATGATGTCCGTGCCCGCGTCGTACAGGCGCTGCAGGGCGTCCTCGATCTCGATGCGCTCTTCGCCCATGCCGAGGATCAGGTTCGACTTCGTGACCAGTCCGGCGTCGCGGCCCTGGGTGATGACGTCCAGGGACCGTTCGAACGTGAACGCCGGCCGGATCCGCTTGAAGATCCGCGGGACGGTCTCGACGTTGTGGGCGAAGACCTCGGGGCGGGCGTCGAACACCGGGCCGAGCTGGTCCGGTCGCCCGTTGAAGTCCGGCACCAGGATCTCGACGCCGGTGCCGGGGGAGTGCTCGTGGATCGCCCGGATGGTCTCGGCGTAGAGCCAGGAGCCGCCGTCGGGCAGGTCGTCGCGTGCGACGCCGGTCACGGTCGCGTACCGCAGGCCCATCTCCGCGACGGAGTCCGCGACCCGGCGGGGCTCGTCGCGGTCGAGCGGTTCCGGCTTGCCGGTGTCGATCTGGCAGAAGTCGCAGCGACGGGTGCACTGCGAGCCGCCGATCAGGAAGGTGGCCTCGCGGTCTTCCCAGCACTCGAAGATGTTCGGGCAGCCGGCCTCCTGGCAGACGGTGTGCAGCTGCTTGTCGCGCACCAGGCTCGACAGCTCGCGGAACTCCGGACCCTGCGTGGCACGGGTCTTGATCCACGCGGGCTTCGTCTCGATCGGGGTCTCGGCGTTCCGGGCCTCGACCCGGAGCATGCGGCGGCCATCGGGGGCGAGGGTCATACGAGGGTCTCCTGTCGGGCGGGCGCGGTGCTGGTGCTCGTGCTGGTGCTGGTGCTGGTGCTGGGGGCCGTCGTGCTGATCCGGCTGCCGTTGTGCATCCCGTCGACGGCCTGTTGGACGCGCTCTGCGACGAGGGGCGAGAGGTCCTCGACGGTCACGTGGCCTCGCCCTACGTGCGCCGCCGCGGCGCTCAGCGTCGTGACCCCGGCGTCCGCGATGCCGCACGGGACGATCGCGGCGTAGGCGTCGAGGGCGTTGTCGCAGTTGATCGCGATGCCGTGGCTCGCCACGCCCTCGGCGACGTGCAGGCCGATCGCGCCGACCTTGGCGGCGGGGGACCCGTCCGTGCCCGGCACCCAGGCGCCGCTGCGACCCGCGACCCGTTCGGCGCGCACTCCGACGGCAGCCGCGGCGTCGATGACGACCTGCTCCAGGTCGCGCACCCAGGCGACGACGTCGAGGGGTTCGGCGAGCCGGACGATCGGGTAGGCGACCAGTTGCCCCGGCCCGTGCCAGGTGATGCGTCCGCCACGGTCGGTGTCGACGACCGGGGCGCCGTTCGTCGGCAGGTCGGACGGTTCGGTGCGGCGTCCGGCGGTGTACACGGACGGGTGCTCGCAGAGGACGAGGGCCCCGGGGGAGCGGCCGGCGACGACGTCGGCGTGCAGGTCCCGCTGCAGGGCGAGGCCGTCCGCGTAGTCGAGCAAGCCGTGGTGGCGGACGATCTCGAGTTCCGGCATGCGGCGAGCGTACGACAGTTTCTGGACGGCGTCCAACAACCGGGTGCTTGACCTCAACAATGGTTGAGATGGTCCGATGAGGACATGGACATCCGACAGGTACAGCTCGCCACCCGATCGCTCGCCGACACCGCCCGGTTCTACGAACGACTGGGGTGCTCGGTCGAGATCGTCGACGCCACGGTGCGCATCGTGGTGGGGTCGACGCTCCTCGTGTTCCGCGAACTGCCGGAGATGACCGGAGCCCTGCACCTGGCGATCACGATCCCCACGGGGGCCTTCGACGCGGCCAAGGCCTGGATCGCCGGGCTGACGACGGTGCTCGGTACGGATGACCAGGACGAGTTCGAGGGGCCGCCGAACTGGAACTCGCGGTCGGTCTACTTCGAGGGGCCCGACCAGCAGCTCCTCGAGCTCATCGAGCGGCGGGACCTCGAGTCGGGCGCCCGGCGCGCCGGCGACGGTTCCGGCACCGGCACCGGCACCGACGTCCCGCTCGTCTCGGTCAGCGAGGTCGGCATCCCCGTCCCCGACGTCCTCGGCGCCGTCGAGGCCCTGCGACGCGCCGGTCTCGAGCCGTACGCCAACCCGCCGGGGGAGTCGTTCGCGGCGGTGGGCGACGTGGACGGTCTCGTGATCCTGGTGTCGCCCGACCGACGCTGGTTCCCGACCGGTGACCGGAGCCCGTCGAGCGCGCCGGTGGTCATCGACGTGGGGCTCCGGGCGCCGCTCGAGCTGACCGAGGGTGTCCTCCTGCGGTGAATGGGCCGGTGTCGTCGGCGGGAGCCTTGTAGAATCGACGGATCATGGCGCAATTCGGTTCACTCTCCGATCGGCTGACCGAGACCTTCCGCAATCTGCGGAGCAAGGGTCGGCTGACTCCGTCCGACGTCGACGGCACCGTCCGCGAGATCCGGCGGGCGCTCCTCGACGCCGACGTCGCGCTCGAGGTCGTCAAGGCGTTTACCGCATCGGTGCGCGAGCGTGCCCTCTCCGACGAGGTCAACCGCGCGCTCAACCCGGCGCAGCAGGTCGTCCAGATCGTCAACGAGGAACTCGTCGGCATCCTGGGCGGGCAGCAGCGACGTCTCGAGTTCGCGAAGAAGCCGCCGACGGTCATCATGCTCGCGGGTCTGCAGGGTGCCGGTAAGACCACCCTCGCGGGCAAGCTCGGCAAGTGGCTCAAGAAGGACGGCCACACCCCGATGCTCGTCGCGGCGGACCTCCAGCGTCCGAACGCTGTGCAGCAGCTGCAGGTCGTCGGCGAGCAGGCCGGCGTGCACGTGTTCGCGCCCGAGCCCGGCAACGGTGTCGGCGACCCGGTCAAGGTCGCCAAGAACGCCATCAAGGCCGCGATCGACCAGCAGTACGACACCGTCATCGTCGACACCGCCGGTCGACTCGGTGTCGATGCCGAGCTGATGAAGCAGGCCGCGAACATCCGCAAGGCCGTCGACCCGGACGAGGTCCTGTTCGTCATCGACGCGATGATCGGTCAGGACGCCGTCAACACGGCCCGTGCCTTCCAGGAAGGCGTCGACTTCACCGGTGTCGTGCTCTCCAAGCTCGACGGTGACGCCCGTGGTGGTGCTGCCCTGTCGGTGGCCAGCGTGACCGGCCGCCCGATCATGTTCGCGTCGACGGGTGAGTCGCTCGACGACTTCGAGCCGTTCCACCCGGACCGCATGGCGAGCCGCATCCTCGACCTCGGCGACATCCTGTCCCTCATCGAGCAGGCGCAGGGCGCCTTCGACGAGGAAGAGGCGCGCAAGGTCGCGGACAAGATCGCGACCGACAACTTCACGCTGAACGACTTCCTGCAGCAGATGCAGCAGCTCCGCAAGGCCGGCTCGATCAAGGGCATGCTCGGGATGCTCCCGGGAGCGAAGGGCATGCGCGAGGCGCTCGACAACTTCGACGAGCGCGAGATCGTCCGCACCGAGGCGATCATCCAGTCGATGACGCCCCAGGAGCGCGAGCTCCCGAAGCTCCTGAACGGTTCGCGCCGTCTGCGCATCGCGCGCGGTGCCGGCTCGACGGTCACCGAGGTCAACGCGCTGGTCAACCGCTTCGAGCAGGCCGCCAAGATGATGAAGACCGTCGCCCGCGGTGGCGTGCCGCAGATGCCGGGCATGGGTCCGATCCCGGGCATGCACGGCGGCAAGAAGCAGCAGCAGGGCGGCAAGAAGAAGTCGAAGGTGGGCAACCCCGCCAAGCGCGCGGCTTTGGCTGCCGGCGCTTCGGCTGCGCCGCAGCAGGCCCCGCAGGGGTCCGGCCTCGGCCTCGGGGGCGCCAAGGGCGGCAAGGCACCGACCGAGGAAGAGCTCGCGTCGCTGCAGAAGTTCCTGGGTCGCTAGTCGCGACCCCAGGACGGGAGGCCCGGTGCCAGCTGGCACCGGGCCTCCCGTCCGTCACTCAGCGCTTGGACTTCTTGAGGTACGCCCGCAGGTCGGCGTACGTCCCGTCGTCCTCGCCGAACAGGACGACGCTCCGCGCCGTCTCGAGCCAGGCGCTCGTGGAGGGCCGGACCTCACCCAGGGCGGCGAGCAGATCCGGCATCCCGATGAGCCGTGCAGTGCCCGTCGTGATGCTGTCCATGAGTGCGTGCTCGGCGGCGACCTCGCACACGTAGGCGATGTCCGCACCGGAGAAGCCCTCGGTCCGCTTGGCGAGCGCTGCGGGGTCGATGCCCTCGACCGGTCGGTCGCGGAGGTGCCCGCGGAAGATCGCGTCGCGTGCCGGGGCGTCCGGCGGCAGGACGAGCACCGTCCGGTCCAGCCGGCCCGGACGACGGAGCGCGGGGTCGACGTCCCACGGCTGGTTCGTCGCAGCCAGCACGAACACGCCCTCGTTCCCGCCGTCGACGCCGTCGAGTTCGGTGAGCAGCTGGTTCACCATCCCGCGCACGTGCGAGCTGCGGGTCTGGCTCCGTCGCTGGCCGAGCGCGTCGACCTCGTCGAAGAACACCACGCACGGGGCCGCAGCGCGTGCGGCTTCGAAGACCGCCCTGATGTTCTGCTCGCTCGCGCCGAGGTAGGGGTCGAGGACATCGGTGATGGAGACGCTCATGAAGCGTGCGCCGAGCTCGCCGGCGACAGCCCGGGCGATGAACGTCTTCCCGCACCCCGGAGGGCCGTACAGCAGCAGACCGCCGCGGAGGCTCTTGCCGTACAACGCCCGGAGCTCGGGGTTCGCGAGCGGGGCGAGGAACGCGACGGTGAGCCGCTGCTTGACGGCCTCCATCCCGCCCACGTCCGCAAACCGGACCTCCGTCGGCTCGACCGAGAACGCCGACGGCAGGTCCGGGTCGGGAGCCGAGTCCTCGACGAAGGACGGTTCGACGATGTGCTCGACCTGCTGTTCCGCGGCGTGCCAGTCGAAGTCGGACGGCGCACCTGCGGCGGGAGCGTCGGTCGGTGCGTCCGCGGGGAGTGCCGTGGCGGCACCCGGGCGCAGCACCGCCAGCATGAGCGCGCCCGCCGCGGCGTCGGTCGGCGCGATGGCGAGTGCGGCTGCCGCTTCGGCGGTCGCCTCAGCCGGACGTCCGGCTTCGAGGAGCAGACGACCGAGGTGGACACGCAGTGCGACGTCGTGGGGCGCGCTGTCGACCGCGCGTCGGAGCGCGCCGATCACCGGGTCGTCGTGGACCGGGTCGTCGTTCATCGGGAGTCCTCTCGGAGCGGTCGGTTCGGTGGTGTCGCGTGACGCGGCGTCAGGCCAGGCGCAGTTCGGTCGCGAGGGCGAGCTCGTCACCCGTCGTCATCGTCGTCCTCGTGCACCGCTGGGCGGGTCCTCGGGAAGGCGCGCAGGATGCGCTTCATCAGGACGGACGCGATGACGACCCCGACGAACACGAGACCCTGCGCGACGAGGGCGACGACCGGTGGGAGGAACAGCCCGGTCACGGAGATCGCGGTCGCGACACCGAGGACCAGCGCCACGAGTCCCCAACCCGGTACCGCTCGTCGAGCGACCGAGACGAGGAAGGCGAGGCGAGGCCGTGCCTCGGAGGTGAACCGGAGGGCGATGAAGGCGATCACGGCGAGGGCGAACACCGGCGGGAAGGTGGTGGCCCACCGCACCATCCCCGGATCCCCGCTGTCGATCGACGCCAGGAACTCCAAGCCGGTGAACACTGCGCCGCCGCCGAGGGTCACCCGGATCCGGCCGAGTGGGTTGACGACGCCGACCATGAGGTTCCGCAGTGCTGTGGCGTCCGTCGGGTTCGTCGACAGGATGCCCGCGAAGGCCAGCGCGGACTCGCTCTCGTGGCCGTGCCGCAGCCGTGCCACCGCCAGGTTGTGCCGTGCCCCTCGGTCCTCCGGAGCGAGCGCGAGCCCCCGGCGGTACGCGTCCTGCGCTTCCCGTTGCCGTCCGACGGCGAGCAGGAGGTCGCCGTGCTGGCGGTGCACGAACGGTTCGGTGGGAGCCAAGCGAACGGCCTCGAAGCTCGCCCGCATCGCCTCCAAGCGGTTCTGCTCGCCGAGCCAGAGGGCATCGACTCGCGCAGCGTGCGCCTGCCACGATCCCGGGTCCGCGGCGACCGAACGACGGGCGGCCTCGACGGCTCCGATCTGGTCGCCAGAACGGAGCAGGGCGGTCGACAGCACGCGGAGGGAGGTGCTGTCACCCGGCGCGAGAGCGACCGCTCGTCGAGCAGCTTCGCACGCCGCGTCCGGCTGGTCGAGCGCGAGCAGCGCCAGGGCACGCACGCGCTGTCCGGCGATCGATTCGCCTTCGTCGTGCTCGACCGCCCTGACCTCGGCCAGTGCCTGTTCCGGTCGACCGGCGTCGACGAGCGCGCCGGCACGGATCACCGTCGCCGGTCCGCGCTGTGCTGCCTCCCCCGCCACAGGGGAACTGTAGCGTTCGCCGTGGACTGCCGATGCCCCCAGGACGGGAGGCCCGGTGCCAGCTGGCACCGGGCCTCCCGTCCGTTCGTGGTCGCGCCGCGACGTTCCTTCCCATCGCACGCGCGATGGAAAGTGGAATCGGGCGTCCCTGGTCGGGAGGAACGACCAGGTACGCCCGATTCGACCAGGTACGCCCGATTCGGTTCGGTCGCGGCTAGAGCGCTTCGCGGAACTCCGTCACGAGGTGGCGGACGACCTCGCGCAGGTCGCCGCCGTTCTCCTGCGCGACCTGCAGCTGCCGCTGGTACGAGGCGCCGCGCTCGATCATCGTGTCGAGGTGGTGCAGCTCGTCGAGGCAGCCGAGCCGTTCGGCGATCGGGTCGAGCCGCTGCACCAGGTCGTGCACCTCGTCGGTCACGAGCCGCTCGTCGCCGGCGACGTTCGTGATGATCTCGGCCTCCATGCCGTAGCGGGCGGCACGCCACTTGTTCTCGCGGATGAACCACGGCTGCATGGTGGGCAGGGTCTCACCGGCGTCGAGCCGGTCCGAGCAGGCGGTGACCAGGCACTGGACGAGCGCGGTGACGGCGCCGACCTCGTGCAGGGTCGAGATGCCGTCGGACACCCGGTTCTCGAGGGTGCCCCAGCCCGGCGAGGGGCGGATGTCCCAGCGCAGGTCCTTCACGCCGTCGATGACGCCGGTGTGCGTGAGGTCGCCGACGACCTCTTCGAAGTTCGCCCAGGCGCCGAGCTGCGGCGGGAGCCCGCCGGTCGGGAGCTGCTGGAACATGAGGGCGCGGTTCGAGGCGTACCCGGTGTCGGTGCCGCCCCAGAACGGGCTCGACGCGGTGAACGCCTGCAGGTGCGGGACGTAGGCGAGCATCGCGTTCATGATCGGGACGGCCTTGTCGCGGTCGTCGATGCCGACGTGCACGTGCACGCCCCAGATGAGCATCTGGCGTCCCCACCAGCGGGTGCGGTCGATCAGGGTCGTGTAGTGCTCGCTGTCCGGGGTGATCTCCTGCTGGTCCCACACCGCGAACGGGTGCGTGCCCGAGCACATCACCTGGGCGTCGAGCGGTTCGGCGGCGTCGATGACCTCGCCGATGATGCCGGACAGCTCGCTCGTCGCAGCCCCCACGCGGTCGTGGACGCTCGAGACGACCTCGACCGTGTTGGTCAGCAGCTCCTCGGTGACGCGGTCGTGGTCGCCGAGCCGCTCGTGCACGGCGGCGATGACGGCGGGGGCGCGGGGAGCGAGGTCGCCGGTCGACCGGTCGACCAGGGGGAGTTCCCACTCGACGCCGATGGTCGACGGGCGGGACTCGGTGAAGCGGATGTCCATGCCGTCCATCCTGCCCGGGTCCTTGTCGGACACGCACAACGAAGCGTTGTCCCGATCGTGCGGATCGTCCTGCAACTAGTTCCACTGTGGGCGTACCGTTGAAATGTTCCTACAGGGAAGAGGTACGCATGCAGTTGGTGGTACGCGGGACGAACGCCCCGCTCGTCGGAGAACTCGACATCCCGGTCTCGAAGTACCACGCGCACCGCGCGCTGGTGCTCGCGTCGCTCGCGAAGGGGACGAGTGTCGTCTCCGGGTTGAGCGCGACGCGACAGGTGGAGTGGACCGTGGGCACGCTCCGCGCGCTCGGCGTCGACGTCAAGCGTCGTGGGAACGCGTACCACGTGACCGGACTGGGCGGCGGGTACCAGGCGACGGACGTCGTGGACCACGGCTCGCGCGGTGCCGACGGACTGCTCAACATGGGGTCCTCGGGCACCACGCTCTACTTCATGACCGGGCTCGCCTCGCTGGCCGACCGTCCGATGACCCTGTCCGGCATGAAGTACTTCCAGCGCCGCCCGATCAAGGCGCTGCTCACCTCGCTGACGCAGATGGGGGTGGAGCTCGAGGCGACGAACGACTGCCCGCCCGTCACCGTGCAGCCCAGGCGTCCGCGCGGCGGCGACGTGACGATCGCCGGCACCCTGTCGCAGTGGGTGTCCGGGCTGCTGCTGGTGGCACCGTTCGCCGAGCACGAGACCCGGATCCACATCACCGGCGGGCGGCTCAACGAGCAGCCCTACGTCGAGCTCACCGTGCGGATGATGCGGCAGTTCGGCCTGACGGTGGAGGTCTCCGACGACTGGCTCGAGTACCGGATCCCGGCGGGCCAGCAGGCCACCCCGCACGACTACGTCATCCCGCCCGACATCGGCTCCGCAGCGTTCGGCATCGCGGCGGCCGGCACCCGCGAGTCGAACGTGCTGCTGCGGGGCATGACGGCCACGACGACGGCCGAGACCGACCACCCGGAGCGCGAGTTCCTGGACCTCGCGACCGCGATGGGCGTCCCGATGCGGATCGACGAGGAGACCGGCTTCGTCCGGATCGAGCACGACGGGTCCCCGCTCCGGCCGCTCGACGTCGACTGCCGTCCGATCCCGGACCTGCTGCCCGTGCTGTCGACGATGGCCACCTTCGCCGAGGGCACGAGCCGACTGTGGAACGTGGCGCACATCCGGCTGAAGGAGTCCGACCGCGTGGCGGCGATGCTCCAGCTGAACCGGATGGGCGGCCGTGCCGAGCAGGGTGCGGACGAGCTGCGGGTCACCGGTGTCGGCGCGGCCGGGCTGCACGGATCGCCGATGTCATCGTTCAACGACCACCGCGTGCTGATGTCGCTCGCGGTCGCGGCGTCGGGTGCCGACGGGGTGTCCGGCCTGACCTACCCGCGTGCCTACCGGATCTCCTACCCGACGTTCCTCGAGGCGATGAACTCCGTCGGGCTCGACATGTCCGTCGGTGACCGGCTCGCAGCCCAGGTGGCGCGGGACGACCGGATCGACGCCGCCGAGGCCGACGGGGTCCGCACGCACCTGGGCACGCCCCTCGAGACGTCTGCGGCGCCCGAGCCAACAGAGCAGCCGCTCGCGCAGCCCACCGCGCAGCCCACCGCCCCGCAGCCCGCCGCGCAGGCCACCGCCCCGCAGGCCACCGCCCCGCAGCCCGCCGCCTCGCAGCCCGCCGTCGCCGTGCCCGAGCTCGCCGGCGTCGACGCGGACCCGCTCGTCCTGAGCGAGCGGGTCCGCGCCCTGTCGCAGACCGACCCCGACGGCCTCGCCGTGATCGAGGTCGGCGGTGCGACCCCCGCGAACACCACGTGGAAGGAGCTGCAGGACGAAGCCGACCGGGTCTCCGCCCTGCTGCTCGAACTCGGCGTGCGCACGGGTGAATCCGTCGCGATGCAGCTGCCGAACTGGCGCGAGTTCGTGTCGATCACCCTCGGTGCGGTCCAGATCGGCGCCGTCGCGACCCCGATCATGCCGGTGTTCGGTCCCCGCGAGACCACGATGACGCTGGCGCGTTCGAAGGCCCGTGTGGTCTTCCTGCCGAACGTGTTCCGGAAGCGCCGTCCCGCGCTCGAACTCCTCGACGTCATCGACGAGGCCGCTGCGCAGGACCGCCGCCTGTCGCTCGAGCACGTCATCGTGCTCCGCGCCGAGGCCCGCGGGCAGGGGGACACCCCGACGAACCAGCCGCCGCTGCCCGCCGACGCCCTGGAACGGGTCGTGGCGAGCGACTGGCACTGGCGCTACTTCGAGAACGCCCTCGCCGCTGTGCACGTCGACGTCGACGAGATCGCGTCGCACGCTCCCGGCCCGGATGACGTGTGCCAGCTGCTCTTCACTTCCGGCACCACGGGGGAGCCGAAGGGCGTGCAGCACCCGCACCGCACGCTCGGGCTCGCGACCGCCATGCACGTGGCGCAGTCCGGGCTGACCAGCGCCGACCGCATCTACATCCCGTCGCCGCTCGCGCACCAGACCGGGTTCCTGTACGGCATGCTGCTGGCGTTCCGGCTCGGTGCCCCGCAGGTCATCCAGCCGGTGTGGGACGGCCGCGTCGCACTCGAGCAGGCGTTCGGCGTCGCACGGGCGTCCTTCGTGCAGTGCGCGACACCGTTCCTGACCGACCTCGTCGACCTGGTCGAGGCCGGTGCTCCGCAGCCCGAGTCGCTCCGGATCTTCGTGCCGACGGGCGCCGCGGTGCCCCGCGCACTGGCCCAGCGAGCGAGCACGGTGCTCGGCAGTGCCATCCTCGGCGCCTTCGGGACGAGCGAGACGTGTCTCGGGGCCCTGTCCAGCCCGAGCGACGACCCCGCCGACGCCTACGGCCACGACGGCCGGGCGCTGCCGGGCATCGCGATCCGCATCGTCGACGACGCGGGGATCGAGCTGCCCGCCGGGACCGAGGGCAACTTCGAGCTGCACTCGCCGACGATGTTCGCGGGCTACCTCGACCGCCCGGACCTGACCGACGACGTGTTCACCGCGGACGGCTGGTACCGCACGGGCGACCTGGCGAAGGTCGACGAGAAGGGCTTCCTGTCGATCACCGGGCGCGTGAAGGACGTCATCAACCGCGGCGGCGAGAAGATCCCCGTCGTCGAGATCGAGAACCTGCTGTACCAGCACCCGCTGGTCACGGACGTCGCGATCGTGGCGATGCCGGACGAGCGGCTCGGCGAGCGTGCCTGCGCCTGGGTCGTGAACGCCCGCGCGGACGAGCCGCTCGACTTCGCCGGGATGCAGCAGTACCTCGACACGGCCGGCGTGAGCAAGTACTACTGGCCGGAGCGACTCGAGTACACCACCGAGCTGCCGCGCAACGCGGTCGGCAAGGTCCAGAAGAACATCCTGCGCGAGCAGGCGGCCGCGCTCGTCGCGACGAAGGAGAACGAGACACGATGACGATCGTCGAGCAGACGAGCACGGGCTTCGACGAAGCCGCCTTCCAGCAGCTCAAGGCCGGGGTCACCGAGTGGGTCCGGGGCCCCGGCGAGGAGTGGGCGGACGAGATCGAGCGCACCGGCCGGGTCGCCCCCGAGCTGTTCCAGGAGCTCAAGGAGAACGGGTGGCTCAGCCTCGCCGCCCCGACGGAGCTCGGCGGACGGGCGATCCCCTTCTCTCGGTACCTCGAGATCATGGAGGTCATCTCCCGCTCGCACGCCTCCATCCGCATGCTCGTGCACGTCATCAACGGCACCTGGCGTGCGATGGCCCCCTACGCGACGCCGGAGCAGATCGAGCAGGTCGTCAAGCCGTCCGTCGCCGGTGACACGCTCGTCGCGTTCACCCTGACCGAGGCCACCGCGGGCACCGGAGCGGACATCCGCACGACCGTCCGGCGCGAGGGCGACACCTACGTGATGAACGGCGAGAAGCACCTCATCACCTTCGGCGTCAAGGCCGACTACTGGCTCATCGCCGCCCGCCTCGAGGGGACGAGCGGCCAGGACGGCACGGTCGCGTTCCTCATGCCGAACAACGGGCTGCCGGGTGCCGAGGTGATCGACGACTCCGACACCATGGGCATCCGCGGCACCGACCACGCGATCCTGCGCTTCACCGACGTGCCCGTGCCGGCGAGTGCACTGCTCGGCGCCGAGGGCCAGGGTCTCGAGGTCGCGCTCGGCGGCTTCCTGCTGCCGAGCCGGGTGTCCGTCGCGATGAGCGCCGTCGGGCTCGCGGAGCGGGCGAACGAGCTCGCCGTCGAGTACGCGAACAAGCGTGAGACGTTCGGCAAGCAGCTCTCCAGCCGCCAGGCGATCCAGTTCTACCTGGCCGAGAACTACGCCGACATCGCCGCAGCACGCGCCCTGGTGCTCGAGGCCGCTCGCGCCTACGAGGAAGACCGTCCCGACGCCGGCACCCTGTCCAGTGCCTCGAAGATGGTCGCCGTCGACATGCTCGCGCGCGTCACCGACAAGGCCCTGCAGGTGCACGGCGGGCAGGGCTACTGGAAGCGCAACGCCATCGAGCGCGTCTACCGCGACGCACGCGCGCAGCGCTTCGAAGAGGGCACCAACGAGATCCAGAAGCTGGTCGTCGGCCGCGCAGTCGTGACCGGCAAGGCCGGGTTCTAGACCGCAACCAACCACCGGACTGGAGGCCCGTGGCGGGCCCGCCCCGCGCCTCCCGTCCGTCCCCACGCACGCAAAGGACCGCAGTGACCGACAGCACCAACGCACCCATCGCGCTCAGCCCGCCCATCGCACTGATCACCGGCGCTTCGCGCGGCATCGGCCGCCTGCTCGCGCAGAAGCTCGGCCAGCGCGGCGTCACCGTCGTGGTGACGTACAAGGGCAACGCCGACCTGGCCGAGGAGTCCCTGGCCGACGTCAAGGCGGCAGGCGGCGACGGCATCACGGCGCAGGTCGACATCGAGCAGCCGGAGTCGATCGACGCCCTGTTCGACCTGGTGCGCGACACCTACGGACGCCTCGACATGTTCGTCGCGAACGCCGCCGCCAGCGCGTTCAAGCCCGTCGCCGACCTCAAGCTGCACCACCTCGACCGCAGCTACGCCACGAACGCCCGCTCGTTCGTGCTCGGCGCCCAGCGCGCCGCGGAACTCATGGACCGGGGTGGCCGCATCGTCGTCGTGACCTCGTACGGATCACTCCGGGCATTCCCGACCTACGCCGCGCTCGGTGCCGCCAAGGCCATGAGCGAGGCGTACATGAAGTACATGGCGGTGGAGTTCGGTCCGCGTCAGATCACGGTCAACGCGGTGAACGGCGGCCTCATCGACACCGACTCGCTCGAGTACTTCTACACGAAGGTCCCCGGGCAGGCGCCGATGGACACCGTCCTCGAGAAGCTCCCGCTGCAGCGCCCTGGGACGGCCGATGACATGGCCGACGCCGTCGACTTCCTGCTGTCGGACAAGGCCGGGTACATCACCGGGCAGGTGCTCTCGGTCGACGGCGGGCTGACGGTCATCGCCCCGCCGTACTGGTCGGACACGACGTCGCCCCTCCGCGACGCGGTGCTGCCGGCCGACGCTCCGGGCGCGGACGCCGCAGAATAGGCGCATGAGCAGCGTCGCTTCCGCCCCCGTCGTGCCGGAGTCCCTCCGGAGGGTCGCGTCACCCTGGACCCTCGGCCCCCTGCACCTGGCGAACCGGGTGGTGATGGGGTCGATGCACACCGGGCTCGAGGTACACGACGACGGTGGAGCCGGCATGGCCGCCTTCTACCGTGAACGGGCGGCCGGCGGAGCGGCGTGCATCATCACCGGCGGCATCGCGGTGAACGACGAGGCCCGCGGAGGTCCGGACTTCGCGGTGTTCGGCGTCGGGGGAGCCGACGAGCGGTTCCGGGTGGCGGTCGACGCCGTGCACGACGAGGGCGGGACCATCCTGGCGCAGCTGTTCCACGCCGGGCGGTACGCGCTCGCGTCGGGCATGGTCGACCGGCACGGCGACCCGCAGCGCGTCGTGGCGCCCTCGGCCCTGCCGTGGGCGGCCGCCCGCGGTGTGGTGCCGACCGAGCTGACGTCGGCCGAGGTCGAGCGGACCATCGAGGACTTCGCCGCCGCGGCCCGCACCGCCCGCACGATCGGGTTCGACGGCGTCGAGATCATGGCGTCCGAGGGGTACCTGATCAACCAGTTCCAGTCACCGCTGACGAACCTGCGCGACGACGAGTGGGGCGGTGACGCGGAACGGCGTCGGCGCTTCGCGATCGAGGTCGTCCGGGCCGTGCGCGCCGCGGTGCCCGAGCTCGCCGTGACGATCCGGCTGTCCGGCGCGGACCTGATGCCCGGCTCGTCGACCGAGGACGAGGTCGACGCGCTCGTGCACGATCTGCTGCCGCTCGGACTCGACGGCATCTCGGTGGGCATCGGCTGGCACGAGTCCCGCACCCCGACCGTGCAGGCCTCGGTGCCGCACGGGGCCTGGCTGGCGTACGCGACACGGATCGCCGCGGTGGTGCGCGCGTCCCCGTACCCGGACGTCCGCGTGATCGCCTCGAACCGGATGACGGACCTGCGCGACGGCGAGGCCGTGCTCAGCGACGGCCTGATCGACGCCGTCGCCCTCGCCCGGCCGTTCCTCGCCGACCCCGCCATCGTGTCGCGCTCGCTCGCGGGCGGGTTCGCCCTGGTGAACACCTGCATCGGCTGCAACCAGGCGTGCCTCGACCGTTCGATCATCGGCGCACCGGTGTCCTGCCTGGTAAACCCCCGTGCCGCCCGCGAGGTGGCCTTCCCCGCCCGCCCGACCACCGACCCGAAGCGCGTCGACGTCGTCGGTGGCGGACCGGCCGGGCTCGCCGCCGCGGTGGACGCCGCACGTCGGGGCCACGACGTCACCGTCTGGGAGGCCTCCGACCGCCTCGGCGGCCAGTTCGGCCTCGCCGCGCTCGTCCCGGGGAAGGAGGACTACGCCGCCACGGTGCGGTCCGCCCGCGCCGAGCTCGCGGAGCGGGGCGCCACGATCCACCTCGGACGCCCGGCGACGGCTCGGGACCTCGTCGACAGCGACGCCGTCGTGCTCGCGGCCGGGGTCGTCCCGCGGAGCATCGACGTCCCCGGCAGCGACCTGCCGCACGTGCTGTCCTACGAGCAGGCCCTGCGGAACGGCGTACCCGAGGGCACCGTCGCGATCATCGGCGGCGGCGGCATCGGCGTGGACACCGCGGCGTTCCTGACCGAGTCGCCCGACGAGGTCGTCCGGGCCGCCGAGTTCGCGGCCCGGTGGGACCTCGACGTGTCCGAGGAGCTCGTCGGCGACGTGCCGCAGCGCCTCCCCGCGGCACGGCGCACCACCCGACCGGGGTCCCAGGTGACGGTGCTCCGGCGTTCGGGCAAGTTCGGCCAGGGGATCGGCATCACCTCGCGCTGGGTCGCGATCGGTCGGCTGCGGGACGCCGGGGTGCGGATGGTCGGCGGCGTGCAGGAGTACCTGCGCATCGAACCCGGGGTGCTCTGGATCCGCGACGAGCACGGGGACGAGGTCGGCGTCCCGGCGGACACCGTCGTGGTCTGCGCCGGGCAGGAGCGCGCGACCGACGCCGAGGGCGACGCGCCTGACGGACTCGCGACGGGCCTCCAGGCCGCCGGCGTGCCGTACGCCGTCGTCGGCGGCGCGCGTGACGCGCGGAGCGTGGACGCGGTCCGGGCGACGTCCGAGGCCCTCGAAGCGGTGCGGCGGCTCGCGCCGTAGCGAGTCGGCTCGCATCACGGCCGGGAATCTGCAAGAATGAACGGTCGAATCGCCGCAGCTCGACCCTCTATCCAGCTGTGAGCGATCTCTCTCGAGCTTTCGCCGTGTGTGCCCCCACGCCCGCGGTTCCAGTTCAACCACAACGAAAGCAAACAGGAGCAATTGTGGCTGTCAAGATCCGTCTGAAGCGTCTCGGTAAGATCCGTGCGCCCTACTACCGCATCGTCGTCGCCGACTCGCGCACCAAGCGCGATGGTCGTGTCCTCGAGGAGATCGGTCAGTACCACCCGACCGAGGAGCCCTCGGTCATCAAGATCGAGTCCGAGCGTGCGCTCTACTGGCTCGGCGTCGGCGCGCAGCCGACCGAGCAGGTCGCGGCCCTCCTCAAGCTGACCGGCGACTGGGCCAAGTTCAAGGGCGAGAAGGACACCGAGTCCAAGGTCAAGGTCGCCGAGCCGAAGCCGGCCTTCCAGGTCGACTCCTCGAAGAAGGCCGTGCTCAAGCCGAAGTCGGAGAAGACGGCTCCCGCCGCCAAGGCCGACGACGCCGAGACCGCCGACGAGACGACCGAGGCGTAGTCCTTGCTCGAATCCGCGCTGACGCACCTCGTCAAGGGGATCGTCGATCACCCTGACGACGTGCGCGTCGCCAGCTCCACCTCCCCACGCGGCGAGGTCCTCGAGGTGCGCGTGCACCCCGAGGACCTCGGCCGCGTGATCGGTCGCGCCGGGCGCACCGCCAAGGCGCTCCGCACGCTCGTCACGGCCCTGGCCGACGGCAAGCGCGTGCGGGTCGACGTGGTGGACACCGATTCCTAGGGAGACGACCCAGCTCCGGGTGGGTCGAATCACGAAGGCGCACGGGCTCAAGGGCGGCATCAAGCTCGAGCTCTACACCGACGACCCGGATCGTCGGTTCACCCCGGGCGCCACCTTCACGCTCCAGGTCCCCGACGACTCACCGTGGTCGGGCAAGACCCTCGAGCTCGACGAACTCCGCTGGTACAACGGTCACCCCGTCGCGTTCTTCGCCGGGATCGACGACCGCACCGCGGCCGAGTCCCTGGCCCGCATCATCCTCTGGGTCGAGCAGGACGCCGACGCCGAGACCGGCGAGGACGACGCCTGGTACGACCACCAGCTCGTCGGGCTGAAGGTCCTGCGTGACGGCGTCGAGGTCGGCACCGTCGCCCGTGTGGACCACATGCCCGCCCAGGACCTGCTCGCGATCGACACGCCGTCCCGCGGCGAGGTCCTCGTGCCGTTCGTCTCGGCCATCGTGCCCGCGGTCGACATCGCGGCCGGCACCGTCACGGTCACGCCGCCGCAGGGCCTGTTCGAGGATCCCGAGGACACCTCGCGCCCCGAGACGGTCACGGACTAGTCCCCGTGCGGATCGACATCGTCACGATCTTCCCGGAGTTCTTCTCCGTGCTGGACGTGTCCCTGCTCGGCAAGGCCCGCTCCGGCGGTCTGCTCGACCTGCACGTGCACGACCTGCGATCGTGGACCACCGACCGGCACCGCACCGTCGACGACACCCCGTACGGCGGTGGCGCCGGCATGGTGATGAAGCCGGAGCCGTGGGCGCAGGCGCTCGAGGCGCTCTTCCGCCCCGACGGCTCGTCGACCCTGGTGGTCCCGACGCCGGCCGGCACGCCCTTCACACAGTCGATCGCGCGGTCCCTCGCGTCGACGTCGGAGCACCTCGTGTTCGCCTGCGGGCGGTACGAGGGCATCGACGCCCGCGTCTTCGAGTGGGCGTCGTCGCGCGCCACCGTCGTCGAGCTCTCGCTCGGCGACTACGTGCTGAACGGCGGCGAGGTCGCCGCGATGGCGATGATCGAGGCCGTCGGTCGGCTCGTGCCCGGTGTCGTCGGCAACCCCGAGTCGCTGGTCGAGGAGTCCCACGAGGACGGCCTGCTCGAGTACCCCTCGTACACCAAGCCCGCGTCGTGGCGCGGCCTCGACGTCCCCGACGTCCTGCTCAGCGGGCACCACGCCCGCGTCGGTGCCTGGCGGCACGAGCAGCAGCTGGAGCGGACGCGGCGCGTCCGTCCGGACCTGCTGCCCGACGCGTAGCGTCACCCGTCTCGCGAAAGCGACAGATCTCCGCGGAACATCCGCGGAGATCTGTCGCTTTCGCTGTTGTGACGGTCCGCGGGCCGCGAGATCTGTCGCTTCCGTGGGGTGGGGACGACGCGTGACGGACTGGAGGTGCGGTGCCAGCTGGTGCCGCGCCTCCAGGCTCGCTACTGGTCGCGCTGGGCGCGACGCAGGGTCAAGCCTCCAGGCTCGCTACTGGTCGCGCTGGGCGCGACGCAGGGTCAGGACCTCGGGGCCGGCCTCGGTGACCGCGACCGTGTGCTCGACGTGCGCGGCACGCGATCCGTCGACACTGCGCAGCGTCCAGCCGTCGTCGTCCTGGTAGAGCTCGTCGGTGGTCTGCATGAGCCACGGCTCGATCGCGACGACCAGACCCGGCCGGAGCTTCAGGCCGCGACCCGGACGGCCGTCGTTCGGCACGTGCGGGTCCCCGTGCATCGTGCGACCGACGCCGTGCCCGCCGAACTGCAGGTTCACGTCGTGACCGGCCTGGTGCGCCACGTGACCGATGGCGTGCGAGACGTCGCCGAGCTTGTTGCCGGGAGCCGCCTGGGCGATGCCGGCGGCCAGTGCCCGTTCGACCGTGGCGATCAGTGCCTGGTCCTCGTCGCGCGGGGTGCCGACCTGGACGCTGACGGCGGAGTCCGCGACCCAGCCGTCCACGCTCGCGGCGAAGTCCAGGCTCACCAGGTCGCCGTCCTGCAGGGTACGGTCGTGCGGCAGGCCGTGCAGGGCGGCGTCGTTGACCGAGGTGCAGAGGTTCTTGCCGAACGGCGACATGCCGAACGACGGGTGGTAGTCGACGTAGCAGCTCTCCGCCCCGCGTTCGGCGATCATCCGGGCCGCGACGCGGTCGAGGTCGAGCAGGTTGACGCCGACGTCGACGGTCTCGAGCAGCTCGTCCAGGACGTCGGCCACGAACCGGCCGGCGACGCGCAGTCCGTCCAGCTCGGCGGGGGTGCGGAGTTCGATCATGGGTCCATCCTCGTCGTTTTGTCTCCAGCGCTCTCTGTGGCAGTATTGAACGCTGTGCCCTGGCTGGACTCTGCCACGGGGGAGTCGCCGACACCGGGCACGCACCACCACTTTCCGAACCTTCGATCCGCGGCGACCCGTGCGCGTCCGCAGAGAGTGAAACCCACCATGAGCCAGCTCCTCGACAACGTCGACGCAGCATCGCTGCGTACCGACGTCCCGGACTTCCGTCCCGGCGACACCATCAAGGTGCACGTCAACATCATCGAAGGCACGCGCTCGCGTATCCAGGTCTTCCAGGGAGTCGTCATCGGCCGTCAGGGCCACGGCATCGGCGAGACCTTCAAGGTCCGCAAGGTGAGCTTCCAGGTCGGCGTCGAGCGCTGGTTCCCGGTGCACTCGCCGATCATCGACCACATCGAGATCGTCACCAAGGGTGACGTCCGTCGTGCGAAGCTCTACTACCTGCGCGAGCTCCGCGGCAAGGCGGCCCGCCGCAAGATCAAGGAGAAGCGCGACGCCTGATCGCCTTCACAGTGAACGTCCGCGAGCCGGACGCCGCTGCGAGCCCCTCGTCCATGTACGGTTGTGCATCGACGGGGGGCTCTTCCCATTTGCGGGGAGTCAGTGGTTCGAACGAGAGCGGAAATGACGGACACGACAGAGGATTCCGGGCGCAGGCCACGTGCCGAGAAGCAACGGAACGGTGTCCTCACATTCCTCCGCGACCTCGTCATCATCTTCATCGCGGCACTGCTCGTGTCGTTCCTGGTGAAGACGTTCCTGATCCGGTCGTTCTACATCCCGTCGGCGTCGATGGAGAACACGCTCCAGATCAACGACCGCGTCATCGTGAACGAGCTCGTCCCCGGCGCCGTGGCACTGAAGCGGGGAGACGTCGTCGTCTTCAAGGACCCAGGCGGTTGGCTCACCGGCTCCGAGGTGCCGAGCGTCACGCCGGACACCCAGCCCGCGAAGGCCATCGACTGGGCACTGACCCAGGTCGGTCTCGGCACCGGTGACAGCGACGACCACCTGATCAAGCGCGTCATCGGTCTGCCCGGTGACAAGGTGTCCTGCTGCAACGACCTCGGGCAGATGTCGGTGAACGGTGTGCCGATCAAGGAGCCGTACCTGAAGCTCCCCGCCGGCGCCCCGGCCTCGGCGACCGACTTCTCGGTCACCGTGCCGAAGGGCACCATCTGGGTGATGGGCGACAACCGGAACGACTCGAAGGACTCCCGGTACAACGGCGACACCCCGTCGAAGGGCTTCGTCCCGATGTCCGACGTCACGGGTCGCGCGTTCGTCATCTCGTGGCCGGCGAGCCGCTGGACGTGGCTCGACGACCACCCCGAGGTGTTCGCCGGCGTGGAGGAGCGCGACGAGTGACCGCCGTCCGTCCGTCGCTCCGGCTCGAGAAACGTCTGCTCGCCGAGGGCCGCGTGACGGTCATCGGCATGGACGAGGTCGGCCGTGGCGCCATCGCCGGTCCGGTCGGCGTCGGTGTGGCCGCGGTGACGCTCGACATCGGTCGTGTGCCCCAGGGGCTCGCGGACTCGAAGCTGTTGTCCGAAGCGCGCCGCACCGACCTCGTGCCCGTCGTGCAGCGCTGGGCGCGCACGGCGGTCGGCATGGCCTCGGCGGACTTCGTCGACCAGCAGGGCATCGTGCCCGCTCTCGGTGCAGCCGGTGCGCAGGCGCTCGGCTCCCTGGTCGCCGACGGGGTGTCCCTCGACGGCGCGGTGGTGGTGCTCGACGGCTCGTTCGACTGGTTGAGCCGTGCGCTGCCCGCGTCGCTCCGTCCGGCCGCCGACCCGCTCGAGGTCGTCGTCCGGGTCAAGGCCGACCGCGACTGCGCCTCGGTGGCCGCGGCGTCCGTGGTGGCCAAGGTCGCTCGTGACGCGCTCATGATCTCCGCGCACGACGAGGCTCCGCACTACGGGTGGGTGTCGAACAAGGGCTACGGGTCGACGGCGCACTACGACGCGATCCGGGCGATCGGGGCGCACGCGCTGCACCGGAAGTCGTGGCTGCACCAGGCCTCGAGCGTCGCGCTGGACGGGTTCGACGAACTCGACGCCCTCGCCGGTTGAGCCCGTCGTCCGCACGGGCCTCCGTCGCCGTAGACTGTGGGCGCAATGGATGAGGACGAATTCGACGACTACGACCGCGAGGTCGAGCTGGCCCTGTACCGCGAGTACCGCGACGTGGTGTCGCAGTTCCGTTACGTGGTCGAGACGGAGCGCCGTTTCTACCTGGCGAACGAGGTCGAACTCGTGCGCCGTGACACGGAGCACGACTTCTACTTCGAACTGACGATGAACGACGTCTGGGTCTGGGACGTCTACCGTTCCGACCGGTTCGTCAAGGGTGTCCGGGTACTCACGTTCAAGGACGTGAATGTCGAGGAACTCACGACGCGGGAACTCGAACTGCCGAAGGAACTCGCACTCGACGAGTGATCGTCAATTTCCTTTCTCCTGCTTCTTTCTCGGTGAATCGCCGCTGATCCGGACCGCCAGGGAAATGTGCGCGCTATTCTGATGGGGAAATAACCGCCCCACGAACAGGAGCACCCCATGGCACAGAAGGTCACCGTCCAGCTCGTCGACGACCTCGACGATTCCCCCATCACCACCGGTGAAGGCCGGACGGTCGAATTCGCGTTCGACGGCTCGTCGTACGAGATCGACCTGTCGAACGACAACGTCGACAAGTTCCGCGAGGCGATCTCCGACTACATCGCCGCAGCGCGCAAGGTCTCCGGTCGTCGCACCGGCGGCGGGTCCGCGCCGAAGTCCGCCCCGAAGCGCGGCAACTCCGAAGAACTCGGCAAGATCCGCGAGTGGGCCAAGGAGAACGGGTACGAGGTCTCCTCCCGCGGGCGCATCTCGACGCAGGTGCAGGAAGCCTACGCAGCAGCGCACTGACGCTCGTCGCAGCGGGACCCGGGTGATCTCGATCGCCCGGGTCCTTCTTCTTTCCTCCACAGGGGCAATTCGTCCGCACTGATTCCACAGACTCTCCGAGTTCGCCGATCGGTGTGTGCGTTCCGGAGATCGTTGTCGTGGAGGCAACGACATGGAACAAGACGTGCAACGAGCACCGGGGCGGTCGCTCCGGAACGGCCGACTCGGACGATTCGGTGAAGAGCGAGCGGTGGCCTGGCTCGAAGCCCGGGGATTCCGCGTGCTCGAGCGGAACTGGCGATGTGCGCGCGGTGAGATCGACATCGTCGCGTGGGATTCCTGCACGCTCGCCTTCGTCGAGGTGAAGACCCGTTCCGGTGCCGCCACCGGTCACCCGTTCGAGGCGATCACGGCGGCGAAGCTCACCCGGATGCGGCGACTCGTGCCCGAGTGGTTCGACGCGCATCCCGGGGTCTCGCCGCGCGCGGTCCGGGTGGACGTCGTCGCGGTCCACGTCGACGGGCCCCGCACGGTCGTCGAGCACCTGGCTGGTGTCCTGTGACGGGCATCGGGCGCGCTGCCGCGGTCGCGCTGCTCGGGGTCACCGGTCGGCGGATCGAGGTCGAAGCGCACCTGACCAGTCAGCTCCCGGCGTTCAGCATCATCGGTCTGCCCGACACCTCGTTGGGTGAGGCACGGGAACGTGTGCGATCCGCGGCGGCGAACGCGGGGTGCCCGCTGCCCGCCCGCCGGATCACCGTGAACCTGACCCCGGCGGCGATCCCGAAACGCGGTTCGGGGTTCGACCTCGCCATCGCGATGGCCGTGCTCGCCGGTGCCGGTCTCGCGCCGGACGTCTCGGAGCGCATCGTCTACATCGGCGAGCTCGGCCTCGACGGGCGGGTGCGTCCGGTCCCCGGCGTGATCCCGATGTTGATCGCCGCGCGCGACGCCGGTGTGGACCGCGTCGTGCTGCCCGTCGGCAACCTGACCGAGGCCCGTGTGGTCGGCGGGGTCCGGATCCGGGGCGTGGACTCGTTGCGGGCGGCGGCGATCGACGCCGGGGCGCTCCTACCGACGGTCGAGGTCGACCCGGTGCTGCCGGTCCCGGTCACGGCTGTGCCGCGTCCCGTAGCCGAGCTGTCGGACGTCGTGGGGAACCCGGTCGGCGTCCGAGCACTCATCGCCGCGGCGGCCGGTGGACACCATGCCCTGCTGCTCGGGCCGCCGGGCGCCGGCAAGACCATGCTCGCCGAACGGCTGCCCGGGTTGCTGCCCGACCTCGACGACGAGACCGCGCTCGAGGTCGCCGCAGTCCGGTCCGTCGCTGGGCTGGGCCCCGCGTCGTGGAGCACGAAGCCACCGTGGGAAGCCCCGCACCACTCCGCGTCGGCGGTGTCGCTCATCGGCGGTGGGTCCGGGGTCCTGCGCCCCGGAGCGGTGTCGCGCGCCACCGGGGGCATCCTGTTCCTCGACGAGGCGCCGGAGTTCCCGCGGGCCGTGCTCGACGCGCTCCGGCAACCGCTCGAGTCCGGGCGGATCACGATCCACCGTGCGGCTGGAGCGGCCGAGTTCCCCGCACGCTGCCAGGTCGTCCTGGCGGCGAACCCCTGCCCGTGCGGCAACGCCGGTGGTGCGCACGGGCAGCCGTGCGAGTGCTCGCCGAGCACCGTCCGCCGGTACCTCGGCCGCATGTCCGGGCCGCTGCTCGACCGGATGGACATCCGGGTGCTGGTGCCCCGGGTGACGACGGGTCGGATGCGGGACGCGGACGGCAGCACCCCGACGACGGCGGTCGCGCGTGCGGCGGTCGCGGCAGCACGAGCCCGCATGGCGGAGCGACTGCACGGCACAGGATGGAAGCGCAATGCCGAGGTCACCGGGACGTGGCTCCGAGCCGAGGGACGTATCGAACCCGGGTCGACGGCGGACCTCGACCGCGCACTCGACCTCGGGACCCTGACGATGCGCGGGTGGGACCGTGTCATGCGCCTGGCGTGGACGCTCGCCGACCTCGACGCGGTGGAGCGGCCCACGGGCGCGCACGTCCGCGGCGCCTTGGCCCTGCGGAGCGCGCTGTGATGCTGGCGGGCAGGGAGCTCCTCGACACGGTGGCGCGCCTGCTGGGACGGAGCGGTGCCGCGGTGGATCCGGTGCAGGCCGCGGCACGGGTCGCCTGGTCGGCCATCGTCGAACCGGGGGACTCCGTCGCCGGAGAGCTCCTCACCGGCCTCGGACCGGAACGTGCGCTCGGTGCGGTGCTGCTCGCCGCGGACGGAGACTTCGATTCGCTGCTGGGATGTTGCGTCGACGCCGAGGTGCCGGGTGCGGAGGACCCAGCGGTGCTGCTCGGCGTGCTGCAGACCGCGGTGGAACGCTGGCGGCCCCGATTGGCCGCTGTCGAGGTGGGCGACGTGCTCGCGGCGGCCGGTGCGGTCGGAGCCGGACTGCTGGTCCCCGAGAGCGACGGGTGGCCGCCCGCGATGGACGACCTCGGGCCGCACGCCCCGGTGGTCCTCTGGACGCGCAGCACGGGTGCGCGCCTCGGCGACGGGACGCCGGCGCTGGGCGTCGTGGGGTCCCGGGCGAACACGGTGGCCGGTGCCGAGGCCGCGGCGGAGATCACCTCGACGTCTGCGGACGCGGGATTCCTCATCGTGAGCGGGGGTGCCTACGGCATCGACGCGGTGGCGCACCGTGTCGCCGTCGCCGCCGGGACGCCCACGGTCGCCGTCCTGGCGGGTGGCATCGACCAGCTCTACCCGGTGGGCAACGCGCAGCTGCTCCACAACGTGGCGCGGCAGGGGGCGCTGCTCGCTGAGTCGGCACCGGGGACGCGACCGACGCGGTGGCGTTTCCTCGCCCGGAACCGGCTGATCGCCGCGCTGGCCGACGTCACGGTCGTGGTCGAAGCGGGCGCCCGGTCCGGGGCGCTCAACACGGCCCACCACGCAGCGCAGCTCGGCCGGCCGGTGTTCGCGGTCCCGGGAGCGTTCGCGTCCTCGGCATCGGTCGGGTGCCACCGGCTCATCGCGCAGGGGCGGGCGCAGATCGTCGTGCACCCCGGCGATCCGGTCGCGGCGGCGAGACCGGCGACCGGGACGAGCGGGGGAGCGGTGCCGGACGAACCGCTCCTGTCCGGTCGGCAGGACCCCGAGGTGCTCCGGGTGCTCGACGCGCTCGGTCGTCGCGCTCTGCCCGAAGCCGAGATCGCCCGTCGGGCAGGCATGTCGACGGCCGACGTCGCCGACGCGCTCGCCCTGGCGCAGCTGCAGGGACTCGTCGTCGCGAGCGGCGGCGGGTGGGGGCGGGCATGACGGTCGACAGCCGTACGCTGACGTCGTGGTTGCGCGGACGGACGGTCGACTGGTGATGGCGGTGGACGCCTTCCTCGGGCATGCCCGGCACGCGCGGGGCCTCAGCGAGCAGACCCTGCGCGCGTACGCCAACGACCTCGAGCAGCTCGTGGCCTTCGCGGACACCCGAGGGGTCGACCGCGTCGCCGACGTCGAGCTCGAGCTCCTCCGTGACTGGCTGTGGGACGCCGACCACCGGGGGCTCGCCCGGTCGACGATCGCTCGGCGGTCCTCGTCCGTGCGGGCGTTCACGCGTTGGGCGAGCGAGACCGGGGTGACGACGACCGACGCCGGGGTCCGGCTCCGTGCACCGAAGGGCGGGGCGCACCTTCCCCGCGTCGTGTCGGCCGACCAGGTGCGCGCCCTGCTCGACGGGCTCGGTGCCCGAGCGGCGACGGACGACCCGGCGGCGCTGCGGGACCTGGCCCTGGTCGAGCTCCTGTACGCCGCGGCCATCCGGGTCAGCGAACTCGTCGGGATCGACGTGACCGACGTCGATCGCGGACGCCTGACCGTGCGGGTGCTCGGCAAGGGCGGCAAGGAACGCGTGGTGCCGTTCGGGGTGCCGGCACGGGACGCACTCGAGGCGTGGCTCGAGCGCGGACGGCCCGCCCTCGCAGCACGGGCGGAGGGACCGGCAGGCACGGCGCTGTTCCTCGGCGACCGTGGCGCCCGACTCGGCGTCCGCAGTGCCTACCGCGTGGTGGCGCGGTTGCTCGGTGACCTGCCGGGCGAGGGCCCGAGCGGGCCGCACACCTTCCGGCACACCGCGGCGACGCACCTGCTCGACGGGGGAGCGGACCTGCGCGCGGTGCAGGAGCTCCTCGGTCACGCCAGCCTCGGCACGACGCAGATCTACACGCACGTGTCGTCGGCCCGGCTGCGCGAGGTCTACCGGACGGCGCACCCGCGCGCCTGACGCTGCGCCGACGTGCGTCCCGTCCGGTTCCAGTCGGTTCCCGGTCGGTCCCGGGCGGCTCCGCTCAACCGGGCCATGCCGACTCGGGCAGGAGCACCGGCCACTCGGCCGGTGGCAGGTACGCCATCGGGTCGACGTAACGACCGTCGACGCGAGCACCGAGGTGCAGGCACGGCGCCGACGCCGGACAGTGCCCGACCGAGACACGGCCGACCGGCGCGCCCTGCACGACCTCGTCCCCGGCGGCGACCAGGGGTGTCACCGAGTCGAGCGTGCTGACCAGCCCGTCGCCGTGGTCGATCGTCACGACGGTGCGGCCGCCGACAGGGCCGGCGAACGCCACGGTGCCGTCGTCCACCGCCGAGGCAGTGCTGCCGAGGGCTGCCGAGACGTCGAGGCCCCGGTGGCCGGCGGCGTAGTCCGAGGACGGCGCTTCCCAGGCGCGCTCGACCACCCGCGATCCGGTGGGCCAGACCCAGCGAGCCTCGACCCGGCCCGAATCGGTGGCAGTGCCCACCGACGCCCCGGAGCCCACCGACACCCCGGAGCCCACCGACGCCTCGGAGCCCACCGACGCCCCGGCTCCGAACACCGCCGTCCCGCCCAGCACCGTCCCGCTCAGCACGGTCACGCTCAGCACCGCCGCGCACACCACGGACAGCAGGACGGGACGTGCGTTCGATCGCATGTCCCCAGCCTGGGCGGTGGAACCCGGCCCCGGGGCGGGCGTGGGCGATCCGTGGAGGGGGAGTCGCGCCTCCAGGCTTGGGGAGGAACGTGCCGAGGACGGAAACGACAGAACCGACGTCGTACGACGGCGACAGTGTCGTTCCGCGTCGGCGCGCAAGCCCCGCGCCGTCCCGATCACGCCCCGGTTATGACCAGATCCCGAGCGAGGAGTACAGTCGGGGCCGCTCCGGAACACGCAACGCCGCTCGGACGGCGAACCAGCCGACCGCCGGGGCACCGTGCTGCACAACTGCACGGCGGCAGAACCCAGGAGCATCGTGTCCACCACGACCACCGGGCACGGCGAAGACCGTGCGTTCAAGGGGAAGGTCACCCTGTTCGCCATCGCGGCGGCGGTCGGTGGCTTCCTGTTCGGCTTCGACTCGTCCGTCATCAACGGCGCCGTCGACGCGATCAAGGGCGAGTTCAACCTCTCCGACGCGGCCAGCGGCTTCGCGGTCGCATCGGCCCTGATCGGTTGCGCGTTCGGCGCCTACTTCGCCGGCCGCCTCGCCGACCGTTACGGCCGCACCCGGATCATGTTCTGGGCCGCCGTGCTGTTCTTCGTCTCGTCGATCGGTTCGGCGTTCGCGTTCGCGACGTGGGACCTCGTGATCTGGCGTCTCGTCGGCGGTCTCGGCATCGGTACCGCCTCGGTCATCGCACCGGCGTACATCTCCGAGGTCTCCCCGAAGGCGATCCGCGGGCGGCTGGCCTCGTTCCAGCAGCTGGCGATCACGCTCGGTATCTTCGCCGCGCTCCTGTCCGACCAGCTGTTCGCCGTCACCGCGGGCAGCGCCTCGGCCGAGGTCTGGGGCCTGGCCGCCTGGCGCTGGATGTTCCTGGTCGGGGTGATCCCCTCGGTCGTCTACGGCGTCCTGGCGATCACGCTGCCGGAGTCCCCGCGCTACCTGCTCACCAAGGGCCGTGCTGACGATGCGCGCGTCGTGATGGGCAAGATCGTCCCGCGCGACACCGTGAACACGAGCCTGGAGGAGATCCAGGACGGCATCAAGAAGGAAGCCAACGAGAAGAAGGGCTCCATCCGGGGCAACCGCTTCGGGCTCCAGCCGATCGTCTGGGTGGGCATCATCCTGGCCGTGCTGCAGCAGTTCGTCGGCATCAACGTGATCTTCTACTACTCGACGACGCTCTGGCAGGCCGTCGGCTTCAAGGAGGAAGACTCGTTCCTCATCTCCACGATCACCTCGGTGGTCAACGTCGCCGTCACCTTCGTGGCGATCTTCCTGGTCGACAAGGTCGGCCGCAAGCCGCTGCTCGTCGCCGGTTCCGCGGGCATGTTCGTCTCGCTCACCATGGTCGCCATCGCGTTCTCGCAGGCGACGATCGTCGACGGCAGCCCGAGCCTCCCCGGCTCGTGGGGCGTCATCGCGCTGATCTTCGCGAACCTCTTCGTGGTGTCCTTCGGCGCCACGTGGGGTCCGCTCATGTGGGTCCTGCTCGGCGAGATGTTCCCGAACCGCATCCGCGCCACGGCGCTGGGGATCGGCTCGGCCGCCAACTGGATCGCGAACTTCATCGTGACGATCTCGTTCCCGGTGCTGTCCGGCTTCAACCTGACGGTCACCTACGGCATCTACGCGCTGTTCGCGCTGCTGTCGCTGTTCTTCGTCATCGCCAAGATCCCGGAGACCAGGGGCCGCTCGCTCGAGGAGATGGGCATCTCCGCCGACGGCGACACGGTGGACGCCAAGGCCTGATCGGTCGGTCGCGCACCGCGTCCGTTCCGCACGGATCGCCGGCCAGGAGGCCCGGATCACGTCAGCCGCGAGGCGCGCGTGATCCGGGCCTCCCTTCTGTTAGCATCTATCCAGCAGCGTGCTGATGCGCGCTGACTTCGCGTGTCCACCAAGCCCTCACGGGCTCGGTACCCGACCACCGGTCCCGCTCTCACGAGCGGGCGGTCGCGTGCCAGGACACCAGGGACCACGACCGACGGTCGTGATCGACACAACCGCAACAGGTCCGCAGCGACGTGCGAGAGCACGGCTGCGCGCCGAGAACACAGAAGGAGGACGGCACATGGCCGTCGTCACCATCCGCCAGCTGCTCGACAGCGGCGTCCACTTCGGACACCAGACCCGTCGGTGGAACCCGAAGGTGAAGCGCTTCATCCTCGCCGAGCGCTCGGGCATCCACATCATCGACCTGCAGCAGTCGCTGGCCTTCATCGACCGCGCGTACGACTTCGTCAAGGAGACGGTCGCGCACGGTGGCACGATCCTCTTCGTGGGCACCAAGAAGCAGGCCCAGGGCTCCATCGCCGAGCAGGCGACCCGCGTCGGCCAGCCGTACGTCAACCAGCGTTGGCTCGGCGGTCTGCTCACGAACTTCCAGACGGTCTCCAAGCGCCTCGCGCGCATGAAGGAGCTCGAGGAGATCGACTTCGACGACACGACGAAGGGCTTCACCAAGAAGGAGCTCCTCATCAAGAAGCGCGAGCTGGACAAGCTCCACAAGACCCTCGGTGGTATCCGCAACCTCACGCGGACCCCGAGCGCGCTCTGGATCGTCGACACCAAGAAGGAGCACCTCGCCGTCGACGAGGCGCAGAAGCTCGGTATCCCGATCATCGGCATCCTCGACACCAACTGCGACCCCGACGAGATCACGTACCCGATCCCGGGCAACGACGACGCGATCCGCTCTGTCGGCCTCCTGACCCGCATCGTCGCCGACGCCGCGGCCGAGGGCCTGAAGACCCGCCACAACGGTGGCGACGAGGACGAGGCCAGCGAGCCCCTCGCCGAGTGGGAGCAGGAGCTCCTCGGTGGCGAGACCGCCGCCACGACCGAGGCGCCCGCCGCCCCCGTCGAGGAGAACGACGCTGACGCGCAGGTCGCCGCGAAGGAGATCGGCGAGCCGATCGCCGACGAGGCGAAGAACGCGGAGCCGACGGCCGAGGCCGAGGCAGCCGCGGAGACCACCCCCGCCGAGTGAGTCGCCGGGGCGCCGGACCCCACCGGGTCCGGCGCCCCGACTGCACTCCACTCTCCACACACGTACAGTCCAGAAAGGACTCCAGTCAATGGCAAACTTCACCGCTGCTGACGTGAAGAAGCTCCGCGAGGACCTCGGCGCCGGCATGATGGACGCGAAGAACGCGCTCGTCGAGGCCGACGGCGACTACGACAAGGCCGTCGAGCTGCTCCGCATCAAGGGTGCCAAGGCCGTCGCCAAGCGCGACGACCGTGCCACCTCCGAGGGTGTCGTCGTCGCGACCTCCGAGAACGGCGCCGCCACGGTCGTCGAGCTCGCGAGCGAGACCGACTTCGTCGCGAAGAACGAGAAGTTCACGACCCTCGCCGACAAGGTGCTGGGCGCGGTCGCCGCTGCCGGTGCCGCCGACGTCGCTGCCGCCAACGCCGCACCGCTGGACGGCAAGACCGTCCTCGAGGTCGTCAACGAGTCGGCTGCCGCGCTGGGCGAGAAGCTCGAGGTCCGCACGGTCCGCCGTGTCGAGGGCTCGGCCTTCGAGATCTACCTGCACAAGACCAGCCAGGACCTGCCGCCGCAGATCGCCGTCGTCATCGCGTACGAGGGTGACAACGCCGCCGAGGCACGTTCGATCGCCCAGCACGTCGCGTTCGCGAACCCGACGTACCTGACCCGCGACGAGGTCCCGGCCGAGGCCATCGAGAAGGAGCGTGCGACCGTCGAGGCGATCACGCGCGAAGAGGGCAAGCCCGAGGCTGCGCTCCCGAAGATCGTCGAGGGCCGGGTGAACGCCTACATCAAGCAGGTGTCGCTCCTCGACCAGGACTACGCGAAGGACAACAAGATCTCCGTCGCGAAGGCCGCCGAGAACGCCGGCATCACGATCCAGGGCTTCGCCCGCGTCAAGGTCGGCGCGTAACGAACCCGTGACGGGGTCAGGAACCAACCAGGTTCCTGGCCCCGTTTTTCGCGCGCGCCGGCACGACACGCGCGCGACACATCCGCGAGTACATTTCCACGAGACCACGACGAAGGGTGCGGACCAGATGACCGACGAGAAGACCGGACGACGCCGCGTTCTGCTGAAGCTGTCGGGAGAGGCGTTCGGCGCTGGCTCCCTCGGGGTGAACCCCGACGTGATCGGCACCATCGCCAAGGAGATCGCCGTCGCCGCGCGCGAGGTCGAGATCGCGATCGTCGTCGGCGGGGGCAACTTCTTCCGCGGAGCCGAGCTCTCGCAGCGCGGCATGGACCGCGGGCGCGCCGACTACATGGGCATGCTCGGCACGGTGATGAACGCACTCGCGCTGCAGGACTTCCTCGAGCAGGCGGGCGCTGCGACCCGCGTGCAGTCCGCGATCGCGATGACCCAGGTCGCAGAGCCGTACATCCCGCGGCGCGCCGAGCGGCACCTCGAGAAGGGCCGGGTCGTCATCTTCGGCGCCGGTGCCGGACTGCCGTACTTCTCCACCGACACGGTGGCGGCGCAGCGTGCGCTCGAGATCAAGGCGGACGAGGTCCTCGTCGCCAAGAACGGCGTCGACGGCGTGTACACCGCCGACCCGAAGAAGGACGCCACCGCCGAGAAGCTGCACCACGTGACCTACCAGGACGCGCTGCTCAAGGGCCTCAAGGTCGTCGACGCCACCGCGTTCTCGCTCTGCATGGACAACGGCATGCCGATGCACGTCTTCGGTATGGAGGGCGACGGCAACGTCCAGGCCGCGATCCGTGGCGAGCGCATCGGCACCGTCGTCAGCAACTGACCCCCGGCGCTGACTAGACTCGACGCCAGTACCGAAGGAGTAACACCGTGATCAGTGATGTCCTGACCGAAGCCACCGAGAAGATGGCGAAGGCGGTCGAGGTCGCCAAGGACGACTTCTCGACCGTCCGCACCGGCCGCATCAACGCGGCGCTCTTCCAGAAGATCCCGGTCGAGTACTACGGCACGCCGACGCCGCTCGCGCAGCTCGCGTCGCTGCAGACCCCCGAGGCCCGCACGCTCATCGTGACGCCGTACGACAAGACGGCGCTCAAGGAGATCGAGCGCGCGATCGCGACCTTCCCGAACCTCGGCGCCAGCCCGACGAACGACGGCGACATCGTCCGCGTGACGATCCCGGAGCTCACCAAGGACCGCCGCAAGGAATTCGTCAAGCTCGTGCGGACGAAGGGCGAAGACCACAAGGTCGTCGTCCGGAACATCCGCCGCAAGGCCAAGGACGACCTCGACGCACTCAAGGGTGAGATCTCCGACGACGAGATCTCGCGCGGCGACAAGGACCTCGAGGCCCTGACGAAGAAGCACGTCGACCAGATCGACGAGTCGCTGAAGAAGAAGGAAGCCGAACTCCTCGAGGTCTGATGCGTCGCTCCGACCAGGGCGATGACCGCCCCACAGCAGAGCACGGGCCCGCGTCGAGCGGGCCCGTGAAGAAGGGGCTCCGTCAAGACTTCGATGCGCGCGCACGAGCGGCGCGCACCGACTTCGAGGCGCAGCTCCGCCAGCGCAAGGCCGACTTCGGCGCGCGCAACGAAGCGCTGACCGCGCGGACCGGGCGCAACCTGCCGGCGGCGATCGGCATCGCGCTCGCGTTCGCGGTCGTGATGCTCGGCACGCTGCTCCTCTGGCCGCCGTCCTTCATGGTCGTCGCGGCGTTCCTGCTGGGCGTCGGCGTCTACGAACTCACGAGCGCGATGCGGTTCGCCGGCCGCGACGTCCCGCGGATCCCGAGCGTTGCCGTCGCGATCGCGATCGTGCCGGCGGCGTTCCTGCTCGGCCAGGTGGCGGCGCTGTTCACCCTGCTCGGCGGCATCGTCCTGATCAGCGTCTGGCGACTGCTCGAGGTCGCCGTCGTGCGGCAGAAGCCCCCGGCCGGCAACGTCGCCCGAGACCTCACGAACGGGTTGTTCGTGCAGGCCTACATCTCGCTGCTCGGCGCGTGCGTCGTGTTGCTCTCCGCCCAGCCGGACGGCAACCTCTGGGTGATCGGGTTCATCCTCGTCGTCGTGGCGGTCGACACCGGTGCGTACGCCACCGGGCTGAACCTCGGCAAGCACCCGATGGCTCCCCGCATCAGCCCCAAGAAGACGTGGGAGGGCTTCGCCGGATCCGTGGCAGCGAGCATCGTCGTCGGCATCCTGGTGGCCGTGTTCATGCTCGGGCTGCCCTGGTGGACCGGTGTCCTGCTCGGTGTGCTCATCTCCGGTTCGGCCACGCTCGGCGACCTGACCGAGTCGATGATCAAGCGCGACCTCGGCATCAAGGACATCTCGTCGTTCCTGCCCGGACACGGCGGCCTGCTCGACCGCATCGACAGCATCCTGCCGTCCGCCGCCGTCGCCTACGTGCTGTACCTGATCGTCAACCACTGACCGCTGTCGGGCGGGGCTGAACGCCGCACTCAGCGCGTCCAGGTTGTGCCACGGTCGGGGACTGGCAGAATGACGCCGTGGCCACCACCTTCCCGACCGCAGCCCGTTCCGCCCTCGGTTACGACGTCGACGAAGTCGAGCGTTTCCTCGAGGACGCCCGGCGCGCGTACTCCGCCGACGACAGCGCCCCCGGCATCGAGGCCGCGAAGATCCGCGCCACGGCGTTCTCGATGCGCAAGGGCGGTTACTCCACGTCGCACGTCGACGCCGCACTCGAGCGACTCGAGGACGCCTTCGCGGCCCGCGAGCGTGAGCGGGAGATGAGCGAGGTCGGCAAGAAGGCCTGGTACGCCGAGGCACGGACGAAGGCCTCCGACGTCGTGGCGCGGCTCGAGCGGCCCGACGGGCAGCGGTTCAGCCGGGTCAGCGTGCTCGGCACCGGCTACCACCCGAAGGACGTCGACGCGTTCGCCGCCCGACTGGCCGGGTACTTCCGCGAGGGCAAGCCGCTCAGCCTCACCGAGGTCCGCTCGATCGTCTTCCGCCCGAAGCACGGCGGGTACCGCGAGGCGCAGGTCGACGCCCTGCTCGACGCCGTCGTCGAAGTGATGCTCGCTGTCCGGTGACGACGCGCTGTCCCCAGGTGCTTCGCTTTCCGTGATCGTTCCGTTACCCTGGTCCTACTCATGGGCAGGCACACGGCAGACTCAAGCTCCGACCGCGATACCCGCGAGCACCTCAGCCTCCAGGCTTCCGGTGAGCGCCGCGCGGCAATGCAGCGAACCCGCACGACGGAGACGTCGGCGTTCGGGGTGACCCCGCAGGCAGCGCCCGCGGCGACGGGTCCGGTCGCCACGCCGAAGTCGGTGGCGGCGAACCGCGTCTCCGACGAGCGTGTGGCGTCCTTCGCCCACGATGCTCTGGTCGACGCCGACCAGCGTCCCGCGAAGCAGCGCACCGCGACGGTGCAGCGCCGTGCGACGCCGAAGCTCGTCAAGCCCACCGCGTCGTCGGTGAACGCCGTCGCACGTAAGCGCGCGGTCGCCCCGATGATGTCCTTCGTCGGCGTGTTCCTGTTCGTCGGCGGCTCGCTGTTCAACCCGCTGCAGGCCGACGTGGCACAGGCCGCCGTCGACACCCCCGTGCTCGTGAAGACGCCGCCGGCGCCGCAGCAGTACACCGCGCACGGCACCTACGCCGTGGCCGCTGCCGACCGTGACGGCTACGACGTCACCGTCCCGGCCCCGAAGGTCGTCAAGCCCGTCGTCGAAGAGGACGAAGCCGACGCCGACGCCGGGACCACCGACGACAGCGCTGACGCCGCGGCCACCGAGACCCAGCCGGTCTCGGCCGCCAACACGCTCGCCGCCACCGCCGCGACGCCCGACCCGGGCAGCGCGCAGGCGATCGCCCTGCAGCAGGTCACGGCTCGTGGCTGGGGCACCGACCAGTACAACTGCCTGGTCTCGCTGTGGAACAAGGAGTCCGGCTGGCGGGTGAACGCCTACAACCCCAGCGGTGCGTACGGCATCCCGCAGGCTCTCCCCGGCAGCAAGATGGCCACGGCCGGCGCCGACTGGCAGACCAACCCGGCGACGCAGATCACCTGGGGTCTCAACTACATCGCCGGCGTCTACGGCACCCCCTGCGGTGCCTGGGGACACAGCCAGGCCAACAACTGGTACTGATCGGCTGCTCGGGTGCCGCGCAGCAACCGACCGCGGCGTCCCCGTGGTCGCGACGTCGAGCCTGACGAGGAGACCACCCTCGACCGGCTGATGAGCTCGTGGAAGCGCACCGAGGTCCGTCACGGTCGCGAGTACCAGGTGCAGCCGATCTCGGCCGCGTCGGCGCAGAAGGAGTACATCTGCCCGGGGTGCGGCGGAAGCGTCCTGCCCGGCACGGCCCACGTGGTGGTCTGGCGTGCGGACGGCGTGCTCGGCGATGCTGCCGACCTGGCGTCGCGCCGGCACTGGCACAACCACTGCTGGAGCATCGCATGACCGAGCACGACGTGCCGCACGACACCGAGATCCGGTCCGCCACCGTGCTGCCGGCCCGTCGCACCGATGTCGAGCTCGTCACGGACGACCACCTGACGCTCGTCGGTGAACTCGCCGAGCCGGCCGACACCCCGGCTCGCGGGACCATCGTCACGCTCCACCCCCTGCCGACCGCGCACGGGTTCATGGACTCGCACGTCCTCAAGAAGGCCGCGGCACGGCTGCCCGCCCTCGCCGACATCGCGGTGCTGCGGTTCAACTTCCGGTCCGTCACGTCGCCGCGCGGCACGTCCGAGGGTGTCTTCGGCGAGGGCGTGTCCGAGGGCTTCGACCTGCGCGCCGCCGTCGCCGAGGTCGTCGACCGCGGCCTGCCGACCCCGTGGCTGGTGGGGTGGTCCTTCGGCACCGAGGTGATCCTCAAGCACGCGCTCGAACACGTCGAGGCCGGCACGGTCGCCGGTGTCGTCCTGCTGTCACCGCCGCTGCACCGCACCTCGGACGAGGAACTCGCCCGTTGGGCTGCCGTCGAGGTGCCGGTCGTGGCGCTCGTCCCCGAGCACGACGACTTCCTGCAGCCCGAGGCCGCGGCGGCACGGTTCGCGCTCGCCCCGAACGTCCGGGTCGTGCCCGTCGACGGTGCGAAGCACCTGTGGGTGGGGGAGCGGTACGTGCGGATCGTCCTCGACGCGATCGCCGACCTCGTCGTGCCGGGCAGCGCCCCGCTGCCGACCCACTGGCCCGTCTGAGCACGTCCGTACGACGCCCTGCGGCCCGCCACCTGCACCAGGTGGGACGGCCTGGAGGCGCGGGTCGCGCCTCCAGGCCGTGGACCGTCAGCGGTCGGTCGCGTCCACGTCGTCGGCAGCGTCCGCAGCGGACGCTGCGGCGGGTGCCGTGCCGAGCAGGCCCGTGGCGTTCGTGAGGACCCCGCGGAGGTTCTCGAGGTAGCCCGCGACGGCTTCGCGTTCGGTGCGGATCGCCGCCAGGCGGTCCTCGGCCTCGGCGATGACGCCGGCGGTGCGCTCCTCGGCGTCGGCGACCATCCGGTGCACCCGGTCCTGCGCGTCGGCGACGATGGTGCGGGCGTGCTCCTGGGCCTCGGCCGTGCTGGTGCGCTCGAGGTCGTCGGCCTCCTGCTGCAGGCGTTCCGCGCGTTCGCGGGCCTCGGTCGCGCGGCGCGTGGCCTCGGCGAGCTGCAGGTTGGCCTCGTCCAGGTACTTCTGCGTCTCGGTGACCGTCTCGTGGTGCTTCCGCAGGTAGTCCTGCTCGGCGTCGTCGCGGCGGGAGGCGAGTTCCGACTCGAGCGTCGTGCGGGCCTCGTCGCGCTCCCGGGCGATCTCGGCACGGACCTCGTCGCGCTCCTTGACCAGGGCGGCGCGTGCGGTGTCGATCTCCTGCCGCAGGGCGGTGCGCTCGGCCTCGAGCATCCCGAGCTCGGCGGTGCGGCGGTCGGCGATCTCGGTGTCGACCTCGGCGTGCTCGCGCTCGCGTCGGGCGGCGATGGCGTTCTCGTGCTCCCGGACGGCGCGCTCGGCTGCCGCATCGGCCTCGGCGCGCTCCTGCGCGATCCGGGCGTCGTGCTCCTCGAGCTCACGGGCGATCCGGTCGGCGGTCTCCTGCACCAGGCGCGCGTTCTCGACGCGGGTCTGCTCCTCGTCGACGCGGAGCTGCGCCTGGGCCGCCTCGATCTCCTGCTCGAGTGCGGTGCGGGCTGCTGCCAGTTCGCGGTCCCACTGGGCGCGGGCGGCGGCGAGTTCCTCGTCGAGTTCGCGGCGGCGGTCGGCGACCTCGGTGTCGAGCTCGGCGCGGCGGCGGGTGACCTCGGACTCGAGTTCGGCGCGACCGGTCTCGAGTGCCAGCGCGTGTGCCTGCTGCTCCTCGTCACGCTCGCGGTGCCAGGCGGCGCGGCCCTCGGTGACCTCGCGCTCGAGGGCCTCGCGCCGGATCGTCTCCTCGCGGTCGAGGTCCTCGGTGCGGCGGGCGTGGTCGGCCTCGAAGACCGAACGGCGGTGCTCGGTCTCGCGGTCGAGCTCGGCGGCAGCGGTGCGGGCGTCGGCGGACTCGCGCTGGGCGATCTCGCGCAGCTCGGCGACCTCGTGCTCGACCTGAGCGCGCAGTGCGTTCGTCTCGCGGATGGCGACGGAACGGACCTCGGCGGCCTCGGTCACGGCTGCCCCGCGGATCGCGGCGGCTTCGTTGCGGGCGTCCTGCGTGAGCAGACCGGCCTCGGCCCGGGCACGTTCGACGGTGTCGGCTGCCTCGGCGCGGGCGCGGGTCAGTTCGTTGGTGGCGCGGGTGCGGGCGTCCTCGAGGGTGTCGCGCGCTTCCTCCTGGGCCTCGCGGACGGTGCGCTCGGCTTCGGAACGGCTCGAGGCACGGAGGCGCTGGGCGTCGATGTCCGCCTGGCTGATGAGGCGGGTCGACTGCTCCTCGGCCACACGCAGGGTGGACTCGAGGCGGGTGCCCAGTCCGCTGTACGTGGGGGTGCCGGCTTCGTCGAGCTCGCCCTGCAGTTCGGAGACCCGGGCCTGCAGGAGACGGATCTCCTTCGCGGCGTCGGCGCGGTCGTTGTTCGACTTGATGAGCTCGCGGCGCAGGTCGTTCAGCGAACGCTCCACCTCGTCGCGGCGGTACCCCCGCAGCTCGGTCCCGAACTCGGCCTCGTCGTTCGCCACGTGTCGCTCCTGGGTGCTCGGCGGAGGGCCCGGATCGGCCCGCGGTCGATTGTAGTGGCGGCCGGAGCGGGTCGTCTGAGTCCGGCGACAGCGCGGATTGATGCGCTGTCCAGCGTTGCTCGCTATCCTGAGTCGCTGATTCGCGCGCCGACATCCCCACCCCGGCGCGGTAGGGAGAGAGTTCGTGCGATTCGTCCTGGCGATCGTCAGTTTCGTCATCGGTCTGCTGCTCGTGGCGCTGGCGGTGGGACAGCGGACCGTGTTCGCGCCGCCGTCCTCGCTCGTGGCCGAGAGCTCGACGACCAGTTCCGCCCCGGTGACCGTGATCCCGGGGACGACGCTCAACGCCAACCCCGGCTACCAGCGCATCAACGTGTCCGGCTCCGGCAAGGTCTTCGCGGCCTACGGCAAGACCGCCGACGTCGACGCCTGGATCGGTGACGCCGAGCACACTACGCTCCGCTTCGACGCCGAGAAGGGGTCGCTGGTCGGGTCGACCTCGGGCAGCGAGACCAGCGTCCCCTCGCCGAAGGGCAGTGACCTCTGGTACCAGGAGTACGACGGAGCCGGACAGTTCACCGTCCGCCTGCCGCAGGACGTCTCGGTCCTCGTCGTGAGCGACGGCAAGGCCGCAGCGCCGAGCGACGTGTCCGTCACCTGGCCGCAGGACACCGCGACGCCGGCGGTCGGTCCGCTGCTCGTGGCCGGCGGCGTGTTCGTCCTCGGAGGCCTCGTGCTGCTCGTCCTCGCCTTCCTGCACCAGCGCCGTGGCCGCGGTCCCCGCCGTCGCAGTGGTGGCAGCCGCCCGCCGCGGGTGCGTGCGTCCCGTCGAGCCGCCGCCGCCGGAGCGCAGGTGCCGCGCCGCGGTCGTCGCGGCACGCGCGCGCTCATCGGCGTCCCGGTGCTGCTCGTCGGCGCCCTGACCCTGGCCGGCTGTTCCTCGGACTACTGGCCGCAGGGCGGCGACCCGTCGCTCGCCACGCCGACCCCGACGGCCACCGCCACGGGGGCTGCTGAGACCACCGAGCCGACGGCTGCGACCAAGCAGCAGATCACCCGCATCGTGCAGCGCACCGCCGCCGTCGCCGAGCAGGCCGACGGGGCGCGCGACCGCGACCTGGTCCGGACCCGGTTCTCCGGAGCGGCGCTCGACCTCCGTCTGGCGAACTACTCGATCCGCGGCAAGGACTCGGACGTCAAGGCACCGCCGGCGATCTCGGCCGCGCAGGTGTGCGTCGCGCTGCCGCAGCAGACCGACACCTGGCCCCGAACGGTCTTCACGATCGTCGCCGAGGACTGTGACGCCAAGTCCGCGCCGCAGGCCCTGACCCTGGTGCAGGACACCGCCCGCGATCCCTACAAGGTGGCGTACGACGTCTCGCTCGAGGCCGACGCGAAGATCCCGAGCCTCGCCCCGACGACGATCGGTGCCGCTCTGCTCGCGCCGGAGTCGAAGCTCCTGACGATCCAGCCCGACCAGGTCGCGACCGCCTACGGCGACATCCTGTCGAAGGACACCGCCAGCGAGTACGCCGACCTGTTCGCGACCGAGGGCGATGCGCTCCGCACCACCATCGGCAAGGTGTACAAGGACAAGAAGGCCAAGGCCCTGCCGGACACGGCGAAGATCGAGTACTCGTCCGAGGTGCCCGCCGACTCCGCCGTCGCGATCGCGACCGACGACGCCGGCGCCCTGGTCTCCGCGGACCTGGACGAGATCGAGAAGGTGACCCCGACCGCCTCGGGTGCCGAGGTGAACACCGAGGGTGCCGTCAAGGCACTGTCCGGCGTGGACACGAGCAAGAAGGGCATCAGCGCGACCTACAGCGTCCAGCTGCTCTTCTACGTGCCGCCGGTCGCCTCGGATGGCAAAGTGGTCCTGCTCGGGTTCACACAGGGCCTGACCGCAGCGAGTGAGGTGCAATGAGCAACATCCCCCCGACCCCGTCCGGGCTCCGCGGAGCCGTGGACCTGTCGTCCCTCGTCGACCGTGCACAGCGGCCGCCCCAGCCGTCCGGTGCTCCGGCCCCGGCGGGTTCCGCCGGCGGAGCCGTTCCCGGCACCGAGGCCGGCGCCGTGAACGGTGCCGACCTGACCGTCCCGTCGCTCGTGATCGACGTCACCGACGCGACCTTCCAGGACGTCCTGGAGCTGTCGAACGTCGTCCCGGTCATCGTGGACATCTGGGCCGAGTGGTGCGGGCCGTGCAAGCAGCTCTCGCCGATCCTCGAGCAGCTCACCGCGGAGTACGACGGCCGCGTGGTGCTCGCCAAGGTGGACGCCGACACGAACCCCCAGCTCGTGCAGGCGTTCCAGGCGCAGTCGATCCCGACCGTCGCAGCCGTGATCGGCGGACGCCCGCTCGGGCTCTTCGTCGGGGCACTGCCCGAGGCGCAGGTCCGCGACGTCTACGAGCAGGTGCTCCAGGCCGCCGAGCAGAACGGCGTGGCCGGTCGCGTGACCGTCGCCGGCGCTGCGACCGAGGTCGACGCTGAGCAGGGCGAACCGGAGCCGGAGCCGCTCCCGCCGCACCACCAGGCCGCGTACGACGCGATCGAGCAGGGCGACTACGCCACCGCGATCGAGGAGTACAAGACCGCGATCCTGCAGGACCCGCACGACCAGATGGCCGTGGCCGGGCTCGCACAGGTGTCGCTGCTCGACCGGCTGAACGGCCGGACGGCCGACGAGATCCGTGCGGCCGCTGCCGCCGGCCCGCAGGACGTCCAGGCGCAGCTCGCGGTCGCCGACCTCGACATCTCCGGCGGGCACGTCGACGACGCCTTCGGGCGACTGCTCGACCTGGTGCCGACGGTGTTCGGCGAGGACCGTGAGGCCCTGCGCGTCCGGCTCGTCGAGTACTTCGAGCTCATCGGCAGCGAGGACCCGCGCGTCGTCGCAGCGCGTCGCCGCCTGGCGAACGCCCTGTACTAGACCCGCGGGGTCCGGACGGCGAAGAAGACGCCGTCGTCACACCGAGACGCCGCCGAATCCGGCGGCGTCTCGGCGTCTCGGGGGCGTCTCGAGGACACGACGGCGTCCCGAGCACAACCGCTCGCCCGGCACGAGACAGACGGGAGGCCCGGTGCCAGCTGGCACCGGGCCTCCCGTCTGTCTGTCGGTCGCGTCGCGGACGCTGGCCGGGCTACTGGGCCAGCTTCAGCCAGACGGCACCGAGCGGCGGCACCACGAGGTGCGCTGAGGCGGGGCGGCCCGCCCACGGGGTGTCCTCTGCGGTGACGACGCCGAGGTTGCCGACTCCGGAGCCGCCGTACTCGGCAGCATCGGTGTTGAGCACCTCGTGCCACTCGCCGGCGGTCGGCAGCCCGAAGCGACGCTCCACCGGCACGCCGGAGAAGTTCACGAACACCGCGACCCGGTCGTCGCCGTCCTTCCGCAGGAACCCGAGGGTCGAGTGCGGTGCGTCGCCACCCTCGAGCCACTCGAAGCCGTCGGCCGTCGAGTCGTGCGTCCAGAGCGCAGGGGAGTCCTTGTACACGCGGTTGAGCTCCGCGACGAGGTCCTGCACACCGCGGTGGCCGGGCTGGTCGAGGAGCCACCAGTCGAGGCCCTTCGCCTCGGACCACTCGGCGGGCTGCGCGAACTCCTGGCCCATGAAGAGCAGCTGCTTGCCGGGGTGCGCCCACATGAACGCCAGGTACGCACGCACGTTGGCGAGCTTCTGCCACTCGTCGCCGGGCATCTTGCCGTACAGGGAGCCCTTGCCGTGCACGACCTCGTCGTGGCTGATCGGCAGGGTGAACTGCTCGCTGAACGCGTAGACGAACGAGAACGTGATCTCGTCGTGGTGGTAGCTGCGGTACGCGGGGTCGCGCTGCACGTACTCGAGCGAGTCGTGCATCCACCCCATGTTCCACTTCTGCCCGAAGCCGAGTCCGCCAGCGCTCGTCGGCTGGGTCACGCCCGGCCACGAGGTGCTCTCCTCCGCGATCATCACGATGCCGGGGTAGCGCTTGTACGCCGTCGCGTTCGTCTCCTGCAGGAACGAGATCGCGTCGAGGTTCTCGCGGCCGCCGTGGATGTTCGGCAGCCAGTCGGTGCGGGAGTAGTCGAGGTACAGCATCGAGGCCACCGCGTCGACCCGCAGGCCGTCGATGTGGAACTCCTCGAACCAGTACAGCGCGTTCGCGACCAGGAAGTTGCGCACCTGCGGCTGTCCGAAGTCGAACACGTAGGTGCCCCAGTCGAGCTGCTCGCCGCGGCGGGGGTCCGGATGCTCGAACAGCGCGTAGCCGTCGAAGCGCCCGAGGGCCCATTCGTCCTTCGGGAAGTGCCCGGGGACCCAGTCCATGATCACGCCGATGCCCGCAGAGTGCAGGCGGTCGATCAGGTAGCGCAGGTCGTCCGGCGAACCGAAGCGCGCGGTCGGTGCGTAGTACCCGGTGACCTGGTAGCCCCACGAGCCGCCGAACGGGTGCTCGGCGAGCGGCAGGAACTCCACGTGGGTGAAGCCGGTGTACTCCATGTGCCCGATGAGCTGGTCGGCGACCTCGCGGTACGACAGGCCGGGGCGCCACGAGCCGAGGTGCACCTCGTAGACGCTCATCGGGGCGTCGTGCGTGGTGGTCTGTGCGCGGCGCTCCATCCATGCGGCGTCGCCCTCGGACCACGTGTACGTGGACTCGGTGACGACGGAGGCCGTGGCGGGCGCGATCTCGGCCTCGCGGGCGAACGGGTCGGCCCGCTCCACCCACCCGGAGTCGGTGAGGATCTGGAACTTGTAGCGCTGGCCGACGACGGCGCCGGGCCAGAACAGCTCCCAGACGCCGAGGTCGCTCAGACGGCGCATCGCGGTGGTGCGGCCTTCCCAGCCCTCGAAGTCACCGATCACCCGGACGGCGGTGGCCCGGGGTGCCCAGACGGCGAACGCGACACCGTCGACACCGTCGACCGTGCGGGCGTGTGCGCCGAGGTGGTGCCAGAGCTGCTCGTCACGGCCCTCGCCGAACAGGTGCAGGTCGAGCTCGCCGAGCGTCGGGGGGAACCGGTACGCGTCGTCGGTGGTCCAGGTGGCGTCGTCCTCGTCCGTGGACTCGTCGTAGTCGTACTCCGACTCGACGCGGTAGCGACCGAGGTTCTCGGCAGTGGCACCGGCCCAGAGCCCGTCGCCCTCGTGCGCGAGTTCGATGTCGTCGCCGTCGGGGCGCACGAGGCGCACCGCGCGGGCCAGGTGCCGGACGACGCGGACGCTGGTGCCGCCGTCGACCGGGTGCGGGCCGAGCACGTCGTGCGGCTGGGACCAGCGGCCCTCGGCCACCTGCAGACGCAGCCAGTCCTCGATCGGAGCCGGACGCGGATCCGTGGCCGCACCGGTGGCGGCCGGAGCCGAGGCAGCAGTCGGCGCCGGAGCAGCGGCGCTGGGGGCGACGGGCGCGTCGACGGAGGCCGGGCGGACCACGGGCGCAGCGCCGCCGGTCGGGGCCGTCGGGGCGTCCGACGATGCCGCGGCTGCCACGGTCGGCTGCCGCGGGTGCGTCGGGTCGGCGGGGTGCCCGGCGAGCGTGGCGGACTCCGCCACGCCGCGGTCGGGCGCCTCGCGCTGCGCCGGCGGAGCGCCGGGCAGGTCCTCGTCGGGCGCGGACACCTTCGGCTCGTACCGCGGCACGGCCGGCGGCGGAGGCGGCACCGGCGGGACGGCCGGTCCGCGCTTCGTGGGGTCGGTCGGTTCGGGGGTCATCGGTGGGGTCCTTCCACGACGAGCAGGTGCACGGGCTCCTGGAACGCGTCCAGGCGGACGTAGTTCGACGCGCCCCAGGTCCAGCGCTGACCGGTCACGACGTCACGGACGTCGAACAGGCCCTCGGTCGGCAGACCGAGTGCGGCGCGGTCCAGGTGCACGGTGGTCTCACGGGCGGAGTGCGGGTCGACGTTGGCGACCACGATCACGGTGTCGGGGCGCCCTGACCGGATGTACTCGCCCGACAGGTGCTTCGAGTAGACGACGATCGCCGGGTCGTCGGCGGCGTGCACGTGCAGGTTCCGCAGCTGTCGCAGCGCGGGGTGCGCCGCACGGAGGCGGTTGAGCATCGTCACGTACGGCGCCAGGGACGCGCCCTCGGCCTCAGCCAGGGCGAAGTCGCGCGGCTTGTACTCGTACTTCTCGTTGTCGATGTTCTCTTCCGAGCCCGGTCGGGCGACGTCCTCGAACAGCTCGTACCCGGCGTACATGCCCCACGTCGGCGCACCGGTGGCGGCGAGTGCCGCGCGCACCTTGTAGCCGGCACGGCCGCCGAACTGCAGGTACTCGGTGAGGATGTCGGGCGTGTTCACGAAGAGGTTCGGGCGCAGGTAGTCGCTCGTCTCGTGCGAGAGCTCCGTGAAGTAGTCCTCGATCTCGTCCTTCGTGTTGCGCCAGGTGAAGTACGAGTACGACTGCTGGAACCCGGCCTCGGCGAGCGCGCGCATCATCGCCGGGCGGGTGAACGCCTCGGCGAGGAACACGGTGTCGGGGTGCTCGTCGCGGATCTCACGGATGACGCGTTCCCAGAACCAGAGCGGCTTGGTGTGCGGGTTGTCGACGCGGAAGATGCGGATGCCGAAGTCGATCCAGTGGCGCAGGACGCGCTCGACCTCGGTGACCAGGCCCTCGGGGTCGGTGTCGAACTGGATCGGGTAGATGTCCTGGTAGCGCTTCGGCGGGTTCTCGGCGGTCGCGATGGAGCCATCGGCACGCTGCGTGAACCACTCCGGGTGCTGGGTGACCCAGGGGTGGTCGGGGGAGCACTGCAGCGCGAAGTCGAGCGCGACCTCCATGCCGGTGTTCTTCGCCGTCTCGACGAAGTCGCGGAAGTCGTCCTCGGTGCCGAGGTCGGGGTGGATCGCGTCGTGCCCGCCCTCGGGGGAGCCGATCGCCCAGGGGCTGCCGGGGTCGTTCGGCCCGGGCGTGAGCGTGTTGTTCGGCCCCTTGCGGGCGGTGGTTCCGATGGGGTGGATCGGCGGCAGGTAGATGACGTCGAAGCCCATCCGGGCGACGGCGGGCAGCCGGCGGGCCGCGGTGCGGAAGTCGCCGCTCTTCCAGGAGCCGTCGGGGTTCTTCTTCGCGCCTTCCGAGCGGGGGAAGAACTCGTACCAGGCACCGACGCCGGCGCGGGTGCGTTCGACGTCGAGCAGCTGGGTGGCGGAGTGGGTCCGGAGCGCGGTGAGCGGGGCTTCCTCGACCTCGGCGACGATCCGCGGGTCGTCGACGGCGGCCAGGCGTTCGGCCGGGTCGAGGTCGGTGTCGCGGACGCGTGCGGCGGCACGGGTGGCGGCGGGGGAGTCGGTCTCCTCGGCCAGCCGGTCGAGCAGCACGGCACCGTCGAGCAGGGTCGCCTCGGTGTCGACGCCGGCCGCGATCTTCAGGCGTGCGCCGTGCAGCCAGCTCGCCCAGTCGTCGGAGTACGACTCGACGTGCCACGTCCAGACGCCGACGTGGTCGACCTGCACCGTGGCTTCGTAGCGGTCGGTGCCGGGGGCACCGAGGGTCATGGGGACGGTGCGGGTTCCACCGTCTGGGCGTTCGAGGACGAGGTCGGCGCCGATGATGCCGTGTCCTTCTCGGAAGACGGTTGCACCGAACGTGATCACCTCGCCGTCGAATGCCTTGCCGGGGAAGCCGTTCGGCGTCCTCGGGGCGAGCTCGGTGATCGGGATGCGCCCGATCTTCGGGCGGCGGGGTCGGTCTGCGGTGGCCACGGAAGCGACGCTACCCGGCGAGCGGCTCCGCGTTCCCCGGAATCGGCCCGCTGTGGAGGGCCGGGCGCGCCGTGGAGCCTGTTGAGGACCGGACGGGAGGCCCGTGGCGGGGCCGCCACGGGCCTCCCGTCCGCCACCCGGTCACGACGCCGGGCCGCAACCGCCTGCTCGGCGCTACGCGACCTCGAACAGGTGGATGCCGGGGCCGTAGGCGGTGAAGACCTGCCCGGCGGGACGGAGGCGCTCGTGGTCGCGGTGCTTCTCGCTCGACCAGGCCAGGCGGTACCCGAGGACGTCCTCGCGCACCGGCAGGGTCAGGTCGCGGGTGCGGCCGCTGCCGTGCACGACCACCAGGACGCGGTCGAAGGGCTCGTGCTCCGGCGTCGACTCGACGAAGTACTGCAGGGCGCGGTGCACGGGCTGGTCCCAGCCCTCGATCGTCATCGGGTGCCCGTCCGGCCCGTACCAGGACATCCGCGAAGCTCCGGGGGTCTCCTGCCCCTCGACGCCGAAGCGGGTGGGGCGGAGCGACGGGTGCGCCTGCCGGAACCGGGCCAGCGCGGCGACGGCCTCGGTCATCGTCTCGGCGTCCTCGTCGTCGGACCAGTCCACCGGGGTCAGGTCGTCGGACACCACGTAGGCGTTGTTGTTGCCGTGCTGCGTGCGGCTCCGCTCGTCGCCGGCGGTGAGCATCGGCACCCCGGCGGAGAGCATCAGGGTCGCCACCAGGTTGCGCATCGACCGGCCGCGCGCGGCGCGGACCCCGCGCTCGGCGGTGTCACCCTCGATGCCGTGGTTGAACGAGCGGTTGTCGTTCGAGCCGTCGCGGTTGTCCTCGCCGTTGGCCTCGTTGTGCTTGCCGTCGTACGACACCAGGTCGAGCAGGGTGAAGCCGTCGTGCGCGGTGACGAAGTTGACGCTCGCCAGCGGGCCGCGATCGGCGCCGAAGACGTGACGCGACCCGGTCAGGGCTCCGGCGAGCGCACCGATCCCGGTCTGCGGCAGGCCGGTGCGGCGCTCCTCGGCGATGTCGGTGAGCCAGAACTGGCGGACCGTGTTGCGGAACCCGTCGTTCCACTCGCTCGTGCGGTGCCCGGCTGCGCCGAACTCCCCGGTCTTCCAGCCGTCCGGGCCGACGTCCCACGGCTCGGCGATCACCAGGGTGTCCTGCAGGTCCGGGTGGTTCCGGATGCGCTCGAGCAGCGGGTGCGACGGGTCGAACCGGTGCTCGCCGTCGCGGGCCAGGGCAGCCATCAGGTCGAAGCGGAACCCGTCGACCTGCACCTCGCGCGCCCAGTACACCAGGCTGTCGAGGATGAGGTCCGCCGTCGCCTCGACCGAGGTGTCGAGCGTGTTCCCGCACCCGGTGGTGTCGTAGTAGGTGTCCCGGCGGGGCGGGTCGGTCTGCGCCCAGCGGTAGCGGTTCGCGCCGTCGATGCCGCGCAGGCTCGTCGTCGGACCGCCCAGGCCCTCTTCCGCGGTGTGGTTGTAGACGACGTCCAGGACGACCTGGATGCCGGCCTCGTGCAGCAGCCGGACCATGCCCTTGAACTCGCGCAGGACGGCGTCGGCGCCCTCCTGCTGCGCCGGTGCCGAGGCGTGCGCGGCGTGCGGGGCGAAGAACCCGAGCGTGTTGTAGCCCCAGGCGTTCTGCCGGCCGGCATCGCGGAGCCACCGCTCGGTGTCGAACGCCTGCACGGGCAGCAGCTCGAGCGTCGTGACGCCGATGCGGTGCAGGTGCGCGATCGTGCTCTCGTGGGCGACCCCGGCGTACGTGCCGCGCAGGTGGTCCGGCAGGTGCGGGTTCGCGGCCGTCAGGGTGCGGACGTTCGCCTCGTAGACGACGGCACGGTCGAGCGGGACCTGCGGCTTCACGACGCCGCCCCAGTCGAACGCGTCGTCGACGACCACGCTGGTCCAGCGGGGGCCGGCCGCCTCGTCGTCGCCGGTCGGCAGGATGCCCCGCGCGTACGGGTCGAGCAGCGGACGCGTCGGGTCGAACTCGTGCCGCGGCCCGACCGGCCCGTCGACGAGCAGGTGGTAGCGGTCGCCGGGCACGACCCCGGGGACCTCGCCGGTCCACACGTCCGTGTCCGGCACCCGCTCGAGCGCGTACCGCGTCGGCCGCACGTCGGAGGGGTCGGCTCCGTCGGCGCTCCCCGCGCTCGCCACGACCAGGACGACGTCCGTCGCCGTCGCGGACCGCAGGGTGAACCGGGGGACGGTCCCGCCCAGGGAGAACCCCGGCGTCAGGTCGATCGCTGTCTCGTGCACGCGACAAGGGTACGAGGACCGGCGCGTATCCTGGACACTGCTCGATCCAGGGGGTGCATTTGTCGGTCTACCTCGACCACGCCGCGACGACGCCGATCCTGCCGGAGGCGCTCGCCGCCTTCACCGATGCCCTGGGCACCGTCGGCAACCCGTCGTCCATCCACAGCGCCGGTCAGCGTGCCAAGATGCTGCTCGAGGACGGCCGCGCCGCCGTCGCCCGCTCGCTCGACGCCGACCCGGTGGAGGTCGTGTTCACCTCCGGCGGCACCGAGAGCATCAACCTCGCCGTGAAGGGCCTGTTCTGGGCTCGCCAGCGCGACCGCCAGCGGCCCCGCATCGTCGTCCCGGGCGGCGAGCACCACGCCACCGTCGACACCCTGACCTGGCTGGAGACGCACGAGGGCGCCGTCATCGACGTGGTCCCGTTGGACGCGCAGGGTCGCGTCGACCTCGCCGGACTGGAGGCGCGACTCGCCGACGCCTCGGACGTCGCCCTGGTCACGTTCCTGTGGGCGAACAACGAGGTGGGCACCATCCAGCCCGTGTCACGGATCGTCGAGCTCGCGCACGCCGCCGGCGTCCCGGTGCACAGCGACGCGGTCGCCGCCTACGGGCAGGTGCCGGTGTCGTTCGCCGGGTCCGGCCTCGACGCCCTCAGCGTCTCCGCGCACAAGATCGGCGGGCCCGTCGGCATCGGTGCACTCGTGCTCGGGCGGAAGGCCACCGTCGAACCCCTCATCCACGGCGGGGGGCAGCAGCGGCAGGTGCGGAGCGGCACGCAGGACGCCCCGGCGGCTGCGGCCTTCGGTGTCGCGGCCAGCGCGGTCGTCGCCGAGCCGATGCCGCACCCGTCGCTCGTCGCCCTGCGGGACCGCCTGGTCGCCGGGGTCCGTGCGGCCGTGCCGTCTGCGGTGCTGATGGGGGACCCGGTCGACCGGCTGCCGGGCAACGCGCACTTCACGTTCCCCGGCTGCGAGGGCGATTCGCTCCTGTTCCTGCTCGACGCCGCCGGGGTCGCGGTGTCGACCGGGTCGGCGTGCCAGGCCGGCGTGCCCGAGGCGTCGCACGTGCTGCTCGCGATGGGGCTGTCGGAGCAGGACGCCCGTGGTGCGCTCCGGATCACGCTCGGCCACACGACGACCGATGCCGACGTCGACGCGTTCCTGACGGCGCTGCCCGATGCGGTCGCTCGGGCCGGTGCAGCTGGGATGGCGTCGCGGGAGCCGATGCTCGGGCGGTAGTGGTTGACTCCGGCGCAGTCAATTCGGCTTGCGCCTGGGTGGGACACCGGCGATCTCGGCTGCGACGCTGACGCCGGTCCCCTTCCAGGGCATACTGCTGCTCGTGGTGCCGAGGCCGGACGACGTACACGACGCAGGGGACGTCCGCCGTCCAGCGCGAGTCCGACCGCCGCGGGACGACAACTGGTACCGCTCGACCGAGTGGGACGACGAGATCGCTGCGGCGTTCGAAGCGAAGCTCGCACGTGCGAGATCGTCCAGGCTCGAGTACATCCGCATCCAGGGGGTGACCCTCGCCCTGCAGGGCGCCGCAGACGAGGGCGTCCGCGAGGTCGGTCGGGGGCTGCTCGTCCGGTTCATGGCGGAGATCGAGGCCGTCGGCGGGTCGCAGGCGCGCGTGAACGGCGGCGGGGAGGTGCTCGCGATGTCACTGGCGTTGTCGGGACGTCTGCGTGACGCCGCTGACGAGTACTGGAGCGTCCTCCGGCGCATCGCCGAGTGCGGCTCCGACTCGTTCACCACCGGCATGTCGGAGGTCCTCCTGGCCGAGGTGCTCCTGCAGCTCGGCGATCCCTCGTCGCTCGCCGAGGCGGACGCACTGCTCGCCGGCGCCGAGGACTCGATCCGGAGGACGGCGTTCTTCCGCGACCGCGTCGTCCGGTACCTGACTGCGCGCGCCCGCGTCGCGAGCCGGCTCGGAGACCCGGAATCGGCATCCGGGCACGCCCACGCCGCACTGACCGTGCTCGGGATCGAGGGCAACCCGTTCCCTCGGCACCCGGGTGTCGGGGTGCCGACCGTTGATGCGGATCTGCGTGTGGAGCTGACGCGATTGGCAGAAGGGCTTCGGCCCGTGGCGGTTCGGCGACGGTCGTTCCGGTTTCCGTTCCGCAAGGGACGACCGTGACGGCGTGCATCCCGGAACCTCGAACGCCGCACACCCGGGGGACGGGCGCCACGCATGACGTCGAGGGCGGCCCCGGATGGCGGATCCGGTCCGCCGATCTCCGTCCGGTCATCACCGACCTCGCTGCGTTCCGCGCAGGATCGGCAGACGACCCACTCCGTGAGGAGATCGAGTTGCTGTGGACCGGCAAGGCGGGCGATGCGCTTCGTCGTCTCGAACGGGTCGCCTCGACGCAGCGTGTCCGAGCACTGCGGGCCGACTGCCACCTTGACCTCGGCGACACCCGCACCGCTGTGCGCGAGTACGACCTCCTCGTCGCCGAGTGCATCGGGACGACTCGCGAGGCCGTGATGCGGCAACACCGGGGCAAGGCGCTCCTCGCAGCCGGGAGCGTCGACCGTGCCGTCGAGGACTTCACACTCGCCGTCGCGCTCAGACGGGCCAGTGATCCGGTGCTCCTCGCGTCGGCTGAGCAGGCACTGGCGGTTGCGCGGTCTCGAGCAGGTGACGGTACTTCGGACGTGCTCACCGGGAGCGGCGAGGTGGACGGACGTCCGCCAGTAGCCTGAGCTCGTGACCTCTCCGAAACCGCAGGTCAGCGCCGATCTGCGCCGGGAGCGCTGACCGTGGTCACGAGTGGCGGCGAGCGCCACCCGCGGAACGGCACCCGGCGGGAAAGCCGCTGGGCCGTCCCGATCCGTCGGGTCTTCCCCTGGTGGTACCTCGGCGGTGCGGTTGCGACGATGGCGATCCTGATCGTGGTCGATCCCGGCGGCAGCCAGGCCACGGTGGCGTTCTGGGGGCCGATGATCGGGATCACGATCCAGGACCGCGAGCGAGCTGCGCGTGCTCGACTGGACCGCGGCCTCCCGGTCGACCGACGGTCGATCCTGTCGCCTCCGTGGCTCGAACCGACCTGCGCGGTGTTGCTCACCGGCGTTGCCGTCGGACTCGGCATGCCCATCAACGCGCTCTTCGGACACAGCACGTCCGTCACGACGTGGGTCGGAGCGGGGGTGTTCCTCGGGAGCGCCGCGTCGTTGGTCGGTCTCCTGCTGGTCATGAGGAACCGACGTCGCCAACGGTCGAGCGGTGCGGACGGCCAGCCGGACGACGTCAGCTGACGGGGCGCTCCGAGAGGAACCGCCCGGCTCGTCGGTACTGGAAGGCGAGTTGCACGAGCCCGACCACGAACGCGAGCGACGCGACGAGCTCGAGCAGCTTGATGGGCAGACTGTCCGTGCTCACCGCTGTCGACGCGGCGAACAGCATCAGAGCGCCGACGATCGGCAGGATCCCGAGCGTGGCTCGACGGTTCTGCACGGCGACCGCGGTGACGATGTCCGCGTGCTCGTCGTCGATCGGCTCCTTGCCGGCGATCTGACGCCGCACCGACCGCTGCTCAGCGCGCGAGAGCGGGCTGCTCACCGATCGCCAGCGAGTGACGTAGTGACCGGAGCGGTATGCCCACACGAAACCGACGATGCCGACGACCAGCCCGAGCAGCAACAGCAGGAGCTGGAGGAGCAGCTGCACGCCACCGCCGCCACTCGCGTGGTTGCTCCCGGTGGCCGGCACCAGTACCAGCGCCAGGACCACCCCGACCGCCCACGAGACCAGGACGAGTGCCCCCACCCACACGAACACGCGCGTCCTGCGACGGTGGAGCCCGTCGTCGCTCTGGCCGTCGGCGAGCCGGGCGGCGGCTGCCCAACGCTCGGCTCCGGCTGGGTCGGTTGCGGGGCTGGTCATCGTTCGGGTCCTGACGTCGAGAGTCTCTCGACTCTACGGGTCACGGTCGGTGCGGGTCGCGCGCGCGACCCCGGAAGCGACTGGCGTCGGATCCGCAGGAGGGGATCGCCACCGACCCGCTTCGTTGTGATACTTGGACATGCTCGAGTTGGTGAGACCGCAGACGGCGTTGTACGAGGCGTGGGCCGAAGCGCATGCCGAGTGGGGGCCGGGTGTGCACGAGGACGGATTCGGGATCACCGCGCACGACGACGTCGGCGACGAGGACGGGTTCCGCACCTGGGTCGGCCGACTGCACGCCAGACCCGGGGCCCTCTGGTGGATCGTCGAGGACGGCCGCGTCCTGGGCGGGATCGCACTCCGGGCGCCGGGAGACGCGGCCGGCGTGCAGCGGTTCGGCCACGTCGGGTACGGGATCCGCCCGTCGGCGAGGGGCCGAGGCGTGGCGACCTGGGCGCTGGGCCAGGTGCTCGCGCACGCGTCGCGCGTCGGGATCGACCCGGTGATCGCCGTCTGCCATGACGACAACGACGGCTCCATCGGGGTGCTGGAGCACTACGACGCCGTCCTGCTGTCGACCGAGCGCCGCGGTGGCGTGCGGCTGCGACGGTACGCGATCGCCAGATCGCACCGGAGGCCCGGATGACGGGGCCGGGGCGGGGGTGCGAGGCGTTCGGAGGAAGACCGCGACCAGCGAGGCGGACCCGCACCGGGCCTCCCGGTCGGCCGAGTCGGACTCGCGCCGGTAGGATCGATGACCATGGTCGAACTGGACTTCACCGAGCAGCTCTCCGCCCTTCGCGAGACCTTCGGCAACATCCGCTCGGTGGTCGACGTCGACCGCCTGCAGCGTGAGATCGCCGACCTCAGCGAGCAGGCCGGGGCCCAGGACCTCTGGGACGACGTCGACCACGCGCAGCAGGTGACGAGCGCGCTCTCGCACCGCCAGTCGGAGCTGAAGAAGATCACCGACACCGAGCAGCGCATCGACGACCTCGAGGTGCTGGTCGAGATGGCGAACGAGGGCGACGACCAGGAGTCCGCCGACGAAGCCCTCGCCGAGCTCAAGGCGATCCAGAAGATGATCGGCGACTTCGAGGTGCAGACGCTCCTCGACGGCGAGTACGACGACCGTCCGGCGGTCATCACGATCCGCGCCGGTGCGGGTGGCGTCGACGCGGCGGACTTCGCCGAGATGCTCCTCCGCATGTACCTCCGGTACGCCGAGCAGCACAACTACAAGACCACCGTGATGGACACCTCGTACGCCGAAGAAGCGGGCATCAAGTCCGCGACGTTCGAGATCGACGCCCCGCACGCGTTCGGCACACTGTCGGTCGAGGCCGGCACCCACCGCCTGGTGCGGATGTCGCCGTTCGGTGCCGCCGGCAAGCGCCAGACCTCCTTCGCCGCGGTCGAGGTCATCCCGCTCATGCCGGAGACCGCCGTCATCGACATCCCCGAGAACGACATCCGCGTCGACGTGTTCCGCTCGTCGGGCCCCGGCGGCCAGTCCGTCAACACGACCGACTCCGCGGTGCGCCTGACGCACATCCCGACCGGCACCGTCGTCTCGATGCAGAACGAGAAGTCGCAGATCCAGAACCGTGCGGCCGCCATGCGCGTGCTGCAGTCGCGCCTGCTCCTCCTGAAGAAGGAAGAGGAGAACGCGAAGAAGAAGGAACTCGCCGGCAACATCACGGCGAGCTGGGGCGACCAGATCCGCTCCTACGTCCTGGCGCCGTACCAGATGGTCAAGGACCTCCGGACGGAGCACGAGGTGAACAACCCCTCAGCCGTGTTCGACGGCGATCTGGACGGCTTCATCAACGCGGGCATCCGCTGGCGCAAGCAATCCGCTGCCGAGTAGGGGTTCCTGAGCCGCGCGCCTCGCTTGCTTTCCAAGCGGGGCGACCTACCCTGATCCGGTCATGATCAAATTCGACCAGGTCACCAAGGTCTACTCGGGCAACCCGAGTCCGGCGCTCGACAACCTCACCCTCGAGATCCTCAAGGGCGAGTTCGTGTTCCTCGTGGGCGCGTCCGGTTCCGGCAAGTCCAGCTTCCTGCGCCTCGTGCTCAAGGAGGAGAAGCCCACGAGCGGGCAGATCCACGTGCTCGGGCAGCGCCTCGGGTCCCTGGCATCGCGGAAGGTCCCGTACTTCCGCCGCAACCTCGGCGTGGTCTTCCAGGACTTCCGTCTGCTCCCGAACAAGAACGTGTTCGACAACGTCGCGTTCTCGCTGCAGGTCATCGGCAAGAGCAAGGGCTTCATCAGCGAGGCCGTGACCGACGTGCTGAAGCTCGTCGGGCTCGCCGGCAAGGCCACTCGCATGCCGCACGAACTCTCCGGTGGTGAGCAGCAGCGTGTGGCCATCGCCCGCGCCGTCGTGAACAAGCCGGCGATCCTGCTGGCCGACGAGCCCACCGGAAACCTGGACCCCACGACGTCCGCCGGCATCATGGCGCTCCTCGAACGCATCAACCAGGGAGGCACCACCGTGCTGATGGCGACGCACGACGCCAGCATCGTGAACCAGATGCAGCGTCGGGTCATCGAGCTCTCGAACGGCACCGTCCTGCGCGACGAACAGTCCGGCGGCTACCAGACCCAGGCCGTCCCGATCCAGCGAGGCACCGTGTCCAACACCACCGGCATCCAGACGATCCCGGGGCTCATCCGATGAGGCTCGGGCTCGTCATGTCCGAGGTCGGCTCGGGCCTGCGGCGCAATGCGTCGATGGTCGTCTCCGTCGTCCTCGTGACCTTCATCTCCCTGACCTTCGTCGGCACGGCGATCCTGCTCCAGATGCAGATCAACCAGATGAAGGGGTACTGGTACGACCGGGCGCAGGTCGCCGTCTACCTGTGCACCGACACCGACACCACGGGCAACTGCACCGGCGCGAAGGCCACCGCCGACCAGCGCGAGCAGGTCCAGGCGCAGCTCGACTCGTCGACGCTCAAGCCGTACATCGAGAAGACCTACTACGAGAACCAGGACCAGGCCTTCACCCGGTTCAAGGAGCAGTTCAAGGACTCGGCCGCGACGGAGTTCGTCAAGCCGGAGTACCTGAACGAGACCTTCTGGGTGAACCTGAAGAACCCGTCGCAGGCAGACGTCCTGGTCGAGAGCCTGTCGAAGGTCGCCGGCGTGCAGAGCGTCGTCGATCAACGCGGGTACCTGCAGCCGATCTTCAACCTGCTCAACGCCTCGTCGTACACGGCGATCGGCATCGCGGCGCTCATGCTCGTGGCCGCGGTGCTGCTCATCGCGACGACGATCCGCCTGTCGGCGTTCAGTCGACGGCGAGAGCTCGGCATCATGCGGCTCGTCGGTGCGTCGAACCGGTTCATCCAGACACCGTTCGTGCTCGAGGGGGTGATCGCCGCCGCCATCGGAGCCGTCCTGGCCGGTGGCGCCATCACCGCCGTGGTCTGGTTCTTCGTCCGGAACTTCCTGGCGGAGCGCTTCACCGGCACGGCGTTCATCGGCATGGGGGACGCGGCCATCGTGGTCCCCGCGGTGATCGTGATCGGGGTGCTCCTCGCCGCGGCGTCGGCGTCGATCGCCATCCGCCGGTACCTCAAGGTCTGACGCAGCACAGCATCCGCGAGCGGGCGGCGCGCCGGGAAGGTGCGCCGCCCGCTTCGTGTTGAGTAGTCTGTAGGGCTGCGCGGAACCACCCACGCAGCGCACTGCACCGGTCACCATCGAGAGGAGTCGTCATGGCGAAGGAACGCGGGGAGAAGATCGTCGCGACGAACCGTCGCGCACGGCACGACTACCTCATCGAGGACACGTACGAAGCGGGCATGGTCCTGTCCGGCACCGAGGTGAAGTCCCTGCGGATGGGGCGCGCGTCCCTGGTCGACGGGTACGCCTACATCGACGGTGGCGAAGCGTGGATCGACGCCGTGCACATCCCGGAGTACACCGAGGGCACCTGGAACAACCACTCGCCGCGGCGGAAGCGCAAGCTGCTCCTGCACAAGCAGCAGATCGTGAAGATCTCGCACAAGACGGCGCAGGGCGGCTACACCCTCGTGCCGCTGCAGATCTACTTCCACGACGGTCGGGCCAAGATCGAGATCGCCGTCGCGAAGGGCAAGCGCGAGTTCGACAAGCGCCAGGCCCTGCGCGAGAAGACCGACAAGCGTGAGGCCGAGCGGGCCATGCGCACCCGGAACCGCGTCGGCGAGTAGCGCCGACGCACCTCCTCGGCTAGACTGAGGGACTGCTCCGACAGGAGCATTGGCAACTCAACAGCGTGACAGCGGCTCGCACGTCCGGCCCGCATGGGGATGATCGGTTTCGACATTGCCTGTGTGCCGACGGGAAGCGGGCCGAGGACCCACGGTTATCTCGTAAACGATCCGTGGAAAACAACAAGTGCCAATTCCAAGCGCACTGACTTCGCTCTCGCTGCGTAAGCAGCCCAGCACATGAAGTCCGTCGGCCAGGTGACCGTCTTCTAACCTGATCCCGACGTCATCCAGAGGACTTGCTGCACGGTTGCGCCTCAGGGCCGTGCGGGACTTGCACTGAGACTGGGCCCGTCGTCCTAGAAGCCGGTAGCAAAGGACGGGGCCGAGCAGAACGAACTATCCGGATACGCCCGTAGAAGACGTCGAATTGCAGCGATGGACGGGGGTTCGATTCCCCCCATCTCCACCATTCGCCGAACGACGACCGCTGTCACGCTGCGCCACCTGAACGCCCCGACACCGTCCCCTGGACAGTGCCGGGGCGTTCGCTGTTCCGCCACGTCCGAGGACTACGCTCCGGAGCAGGCGCGCAGAACACGCTCGCGTCGAACCCGAACGAGAGGTCAGCACGTGGTGCAGGAGATCGCGATCCGTGTCCGTCTGCGGGAGCAAGAACGAGTGGTGCTCAGCGAGTACGAGCGGATCGTGGGCTCCGTCGCCACGGTCGCCGCTCTCGCCGCATGGCTGCCGAACCCCGACACCCGTCTGGTCGTTCGCGGCCGCGGCGCGGAGCCGGTTCGCCTCGAGACCGTCACCTACGGCTCGGTGGTCGAGATGCTCGTCGTGCTCGACCAGCGCTCCGCCGGGGTCGAACGTGCCGCCGCAGCCATCGCCGCGCTCATCGAGTCGGTCCGCCACGAGCACGTCGCCGACGACGTCTCCGGGGTCGCCGGGGAACTCGATCGGCTCGACCGCGCTGCCCCGCGCGGACGCTCCGCCGTGGAACGCGCCCTGCGCACGTTCCTCGAGGGGGCACGGTCCGACGTCCTCGAGCGCAAGACGACCACCCGGGTCCGGACCGCGCAGGCGCTGCTCCGACTCGCCGAGGCGGACGCGGTCCTGACGGTGGAGCGGGTCGCCGACGCCCTGGCACCGGTGCTCGAGGAGCACGCGGTCGACGTCGAGCTGGACACCGGCTCGGCCGTGGTCGTCGAGCCGATCGACGGGGTGGAGTCGCCGGAGACCGAGGCTGCGTCCGACGACGCCGACGCCTCGCAGGCGGAGCCGGGGGCCGTGTCGGCCGTCCTGCCGCTGCCGACGGGTGCGAGCAAGGCGAAGTCGAAGAAGGACGACGGCAAGAAGAAGTCCAAGAAGGACGACGACGGCAAGAAGAAGTCGAAGAAGGACGACGACGCGAAGAAGAAGTCGAAGAAGGACGACGACGGCAAGAAGAAGTCGAAGAAGGACGACGACGGCAAGAAGAAGTCGAAGAAGGACGACGACGCGAAGAAGAAGTCCAAGAAGAAGAAGTAGCTCGCAGCCGCCCCCGCTAGAAGTCGAACAGGTTCGCCCGGATCCCTCCGGCGCCGTACTCCCGTCGCAGGAGCCCTCGGCGCCGGAGCACCGGCACCAGGTCGCCGAACATCCGGTGGATCTGCGCCGGGTGCAGGTCGCCCGAGAAGATGATCCCGTCGTTGTCGGCGTCGCTGCCGAGCTCCTCGATGAAGTCCGCGAACTCGTCGGCGGTCCCCACGAACCCCGAGCGTGACGCGATCCGCCCCTGCCGCGCCTTGCGGGTGAGCAGCTCCCGCAACGGTGCGTCCGGGGTGTCCCCGAGCAGCCCGCGGATCGTGCCGGCCGAGACGTGCTCACCGAAGGTCCCGTCGGGCACCGGGGCACCCAGGTCGAGCGCGAGCAGGTCGGTCTCGGAGTCGCTCGACCACGCGATCGCCGCCGCACGCAGCGCGTCGTCGGAGGGGTGCTCGGACGCCGCGACGATGCGGTCGGCCTCTTCCGGTGAGGACACGATCACGGGCTTCAGCACGAACAGGATCCGCAGGTCCGCGGTGGACCGCCCTGCGGCCTCGGCTGCCGCGATCACCCGGGCTCGGTACTCCGTCACCGCGACGGCGGACAGCGGCGCGAGTGCGAGCTGCACGTCCGAGTGGGTGCCGGCGAACGCGAGCCCTCGGCCCGAGCCACCGGGTGAGACGACCACGGGGTCCGACGCCAGCGGCAGCGCGTTGAGCGGACCGTCGGCGGTGAAGTGGGCGCCCTCGTGGTGGAACGCGTCGAGCGCGTCGCCGTCCGCGAAGTGCCACGAGTCCGGTGCGCCGACGTACGCGTCGCCCCACGAGTGCCAGAGCCGGCGGAGCAGCGTGATCCACTCCTCGGCGCGGTCGTACGCCTGGTCGTGCGGCAGCGGCGGCAGGCCGGCGTGGCGTGCGCTGCCGACGTCGGTGACGACGTTGATGCCGAGACGGTCCGAGGACAGGTGCGCCAGGGTCGCGAACTGCCGTGCCGCCAGGTACGGCGGGGTGATGCCCGCGTTGACGGTCGGCGCGATGCCGATGTGCGAGGTCGCGGCGAACAGGTACGGGGCGAGCAGCAGCGGGTCGTGCTTCGGGCCGCCGTACGCCTGCCGGATGCGCAGGTCGAGGGTGGCGGGGGAGCCGAGCGAGACGGCGTCCTCGGCGATGACCAGGTCCATGCCGGCCTGCTCGAGCGTCCGGACGGACTGCTGGTACAGCTCCGGCTTCGTCCAGTCGTGGCCCCAGTCCCAGTCGGACCGTCCCCACGCCTGCGGGCCGAAGCCGCGCGAGAAGAAGTACCCGAAGTGCTGCAGCTCGGCCATTCAGCGCTCCTGCCGGTCGAGGGCCGGCCGACCGACTGCCGTGCGTTGCGCGTCGGACGCTCCACGTGCCTCCAGGCCGGCGGCGGCGTCTGCGGACCGCACCGCGACGAGCCCGCGTTCCAGGTCGCGGAGCAGGTCCGCGACGTCCTCGATGCCGACCGACAGCCGGATCAGGCCGTCGTCGATGCCCTGCTCGGCTCGCTCCTCCGGCGTGCGGCCGGCGTGCGTGGTGGTCGCCGGGTGCAGGATCAGCGAGCGGACGTCGCCCAGGTGGGTCATCCGGCTGAACAGCTGCACGGCGTCGATGAACGCCCGCGCGGTTGCTTCGCCACCGGCGAGCGTGAAGGCGAAGACGGACCCGGCCCCGCGGGGCAGGTAGCGCTGGGCGAGGTCGTGGAACGGACTGGAGGCCAGGCCCGCGTGGTCGACGCTCGTCACCTCCGGCTGCTGGTCCAGCCAGGACGCGACGGCCAGCGCGTTCGCGCAGTGGCGTTCCACCCGCAGTGACAGCGTCTCGATGCCCTGGCGGAGCAGGAACGCGTTGAACGGCGACGGCGCCGGGCCGATGCGTGCGGCGACGACGTCGCGGGCGAACACGGCGAAGGCCCGGTTGCCGTACCGGTCGACGTAGCTCTCGCCGCCGAGGGACCGCTCGGGGCTGGTCAGGTGGGTCCAGCGCTCGGGGGCCGCGGACCAGTCGAACCGGCCGCCGTCGACGACCACGCCGCCGAGTCCGGCACCGTGCCCGGACAGGAACTTCGACGCCGAGTGCACGATGATGTCCGCACCGTGCTCGACCGGGCGCACCAGGTACGGCGTGGCGAGGGTGTTGTCGACGATCAGCGGGACGCCGGCGCGGTGTGCGGTCTCGGCGACGCCGGTGATGTCGAGGACGTCGTTCTTCGGGTTCGGGATCGTCTCGGCGAAGAACGCCTTCGTGTTCGGTCGGACCGCGGCGGCCCAGGCGTCGAGGTCGCGGGCATCGGTGACGAAGTCGACCTCGATGCCGAGCCGGCCGAGGTTCTGCAGCAGCAGCCCGCGCGTGCCCTCGTAGATGCTCCGGGCGCTGACGACGTGGTCGCCGGCCTGCAGCAGGCCGAGGAACGCCACGGTCGCCGCCGCCTGACCGCTGCCGACCAGGATCGCCTGGACACCGCGTTCGAGCAGCGCCACGCGACGCTCGACGTCGGCGTTCGTGGGGTTGCCGAGGCGCGTGTAGGTGTAGCCGTCGTCGGTGTCGGCGAAGCGGTCGCGGGCCTGGTCGAAGTCGTCGAACAGGAACCCGGAGGACATGTGGATCGCGGGGACCCGGGCGCCGTGCCCGGCGTCGGGCACGAAGCCGCCGTGTACCTGCTCGGTCGCGAAGCCGTGGTCGTCGGTCGCCATGGGACACCTCCGGGGGTCGTCTGGCGGTAGCCTCGCAGCCGCTCGGCGCGGACAGGCGATTGCGGCCCCCGGTTACGCGAGCGCAGCCTCAGACGAGCGCGCGGACCCCGGCGACGACGGTGTCCCAGACCTGGAGCAGCGGCTCGCGCGCCAGCCACACGGCGACGGCGTTCACGGCGACGAACAGCACGAACCACAGGGACGCCGGCACCCGGATCTCGGCCGCGGCGATGTGGAAGTCGGTCTGCACCCGCGCGCCGGTGACCAGCCAGCGACCGACCTGCACCACCGAGCGTAGGCCGTCGACGACGAAGAACGCCCCGACGGCGGCGACGACGAGGACGGTCGCCTCGGACGGGCGGACGGCCACCCACAGGGCGAGCGCGTCGAAGCCGAGCACGACGAGCAGGCCGAACCAGTTCCGGACGAACGCCAGCGCCACGAGCCCGATGACCGCGAGCACCACCACGGGCAGCCAGCGGGAGCCGTGCAGCACCCCGGTCACCAGGAGCACCCCCGCCCAGAGGGGTGCGCTGTACCCGGCGTACAGGTTCAGGATCCGGACGAGCCACCGGATGCCGCCGGGCACCCGGCCGAGCTGGACCCAGGCCTCGCCGGACCCGTCCGGGTGCAGCTCGATCCGCTGGATCCGCCCGCCGAACGGCACGACGACGATCGCGTGCCCGACCTCGTGCGCGATGGTCGCGGCGATGCGGGCCACGCGGCCGACGAACGGCACGAACGGCAGGACGGCGCCGACGAGGAGCGCGACGAAGACGAGGGGCGGGGCTGCGGTGGTCAAGTGACCAGCATCGCAGCCCCGCCCAGGAAGACCCTGCGGGATCGGCGTCAGGAGAGCCCGGGCGTCGTCAGCACCACCGTGACCAGGACCACGGTGCCGGCGATCGCCAGGGCGGTGAGGACGGCGAGGAACACCGTCAGGCGGTTCACGCGTCGGCGCCCGGCTATTCGACCGTCACCGACTTCGCCAGGTTCCGGGGTTTGTCGACGTCGCACCCGAGCTGCAGGGCCAGTTCCCGCGCGAGCATCTGCAGCGGCACGACGGCCTCGAGCGGACCCCACGGCGCGGTCATCGCACCCCAGGCCAGGTCCCCGGTGCCACGGCGGCCGAGCGCGGGGATGTCCGCTGACTCGCCGCCGATCGTGATGACGAAGCCACCGCGTGCCCGGACCTCGGCGATCGCCGACTGGATCTTCGGCTCACCGTGGTCGATGACAACCACCGGGGTGCCGTCGTCCACCAGCGCGAGCGGCCCGTGCTTGAGTTCGCCGGCGGGGTAGGCCTCGGCCCAGCGGTAGCTGAGCTCCTTGAGCTTCAGGGCGCCCTCGGCGGCGTACGGCAGTCCGGCACCGCGGCCGAGGAACAGGAAGCCGGTCGCCTCCTTGACGCTCGACACCAGCAGCGGCATCCGCTCGGCGGACACCCGCGCGGCGTGCTCGATCCGTGCCGGCAGGTCGAGCAGTTCGTCGACGAGCACCTGCGCGCGGGACGGTTCGATGCGGCCGGAGGCCACCATCGCGGAGATCATCGCCGCGACCCCGACGACGACCTGCGCCGTGAACGTCTTGGTGGCGGCGACCCCGATCTCCGGGCCGGCGTGGCAGTCGAGCACGGCGTCGGCCCGTCGAGCGAGCGAGGAGTGCATGTTGTTCGTCAGCGCGAGCACCGGGTGGCGGTCCTCGAACCGGTCCAGGGCGCGGAGCACGTCCGCGGTCTCACCGGACTGGCTGATCGCGACGACCAGGGTGCCCGGACCGAGCACGGCCTGGTCGGCCTCGCTCGCGACGACGATGTCGGTCGGCACACCACCGATCCCGCGCAGTGCGGTCGCGATCACCTGGCCCGCGTTCAGCGACGTGCCGCAGGCGACGATCGCCAGCCGGTGGAAGCCGGCCAGGCCGAGGCCCACCCACATGCTGCCGTCGGCGGTGCGGCGGGTCACCCGGTCCAGGATCGTCGCGACGACGTCGGCCTGCTCGTCGATCTCCTTCGCCATGTGGTCGGTGTGGTCGCCGAGGTCGAGTGCTGCGGCGGCGAACGGGGACGGCGTGGGGAACGGCACGGGCACCGTGATGCCGTCGGACGACCAGGTCCATGCCTCACCGAGCTCGACGACGTCGCCGTCGCGCAGCGCCACGAACGTCTCGCACCACTCGGCGATCGCGCCGATGTCGCTCGCCACGAAGTCACCGCGGCCGGAGCGGGCGACGACGAGCGGCGAACGGTCGGCCGCCACGACCATCCGGCCGTCCCGGGCGTCCAGGACCACGATCGCCCACGAGCCCTCGAGCTGCGCCGTCGCGATCTGCACCGCGAGCATCAGGTCCGGGTCGACCGCCAGGGCCCGCTCGACCAGGTGCGCGATGACCTCGGAGTCGACGTCCGACCGGAAGCGGTGGCCCTGCGCCTCGAGCGTCTGCCGCAGCCGGTCCACGTTCTCGATGATGCCGTTGTGCACGATCGAGATCCGGCCGGTGCAGTCGGCGTGCGGGTGCGCGTTCGCCTCGCGCACGGCACCGTGCGTGGCCCAGCGGGTGTGGCCGATGCCGACGCCGGTGAACGCGTCACCGGAGCGTGCAGCGACGAGGGTGCGCAGGTCGCCGACGCGGGAGACCGAGCGGATCGTCTCGGTGCGGCCGACGGCCGTCCGGACGGCGATGCCAGCGGAGTCGTACCCGCGGTACTCGAGTCGTTCGAGTCCGTCGAGCAGGTAGGGGGTCGCGTCGTCAGACACGCGGGCCGCGATGATGCCGCACATCGGCTGTCCCTTCGGGGGAACGAGAGTGGGTGGAACGGGGAGGTGGGACTGGTGCGGCACCGACCGCCGTCGGGTCTGCCGCGCGTCCGGGGCCTCCCGGCCCGGGAACCGACGCCCGTCCTCGGATCAGGCGAGGACGGACGTCGGTGTCGTTGGGCCGAGGGGTTCGGGTACCGGACTCAGGTACCGCGGGCTGGCCCCCGGGGGAGGGGCACGGCGGTCGGTGCAGGAGAAGCCTCACCCGCCGCCGACCACACGGCAACACCCGTCGGACGCTCTTGCGGTTCCCCGCGTGCGGGGGCACACCGTGCTGCGGTCGCGTGCGGACTCCCGCAATCGCCGTCGCACCAAGCGAGGGACGACGGACGGGAGGCCCGGCACCAGCTGGTACCGGGCCTCCCGTCCGTCCTGTGGTGCGTCTCCTACGTGAGGAGCGCGACCAGGTGTGACCGCGACCGCGCGCCGACCTTGCGGTAGATCTGCGTGAGCCGCAGCTCCACCGTGCGCTGCGACATGAACAGCGATGACGCGATCTCGCGGTTGCGGTAGCCCTCGGTGACCTTCTGCACCACCGCGCGCTCCTCGGCGGTCAGCGACGTGAGCACCGCCGATGCGTCGGGGGCGCTGCGCGGCGTCCCGGGGAACGCCGGCGAGAGCACCGGTGCGGACCGGATCGACGACGAGCCCGTGCCGAACTGCGGCATCGCCGCAGCCGGCGCCGGGGTCACGAGCGGTCGACGCAGGCCGGCCGCCTCGTACGCCGCTGCGGCCGCCGCTCCGAGACGCGGCCGTTCCGCCGGGTTGCCGACGGCGGCCAGCGCCGCGAACGTGCGAGCCCGCTCGTACTGCGAGTCGTGCGGCTGGAACAGTTCCAGCGCACGGCGCCGGGCCGGCTCGCGGGTGGTGTCGTCGGCGACGAGCGCGAGGCTCCGCGCCAGCACCAGGGCACCCCAGCGCCCCGGACGGGCGTGGTGGTCCGCCGCCAGGCGGGCCGTGATCGTCCGCGCGTCGTCGATCCGTCCGAGGCGCACGTACGCCTCGACCAGGTCGCCGAGGTGCCGGAGCACCGCGGGGTTCCGGAGCGACCGACCGATGGCGTCGGCGGCCTCGAGCGCGGTGGCTGCCTCGTCGAGTCGACCGTCGAGCAGCAGGACCTTGCCGCGGAGCGCGTGCAGCTTCGCCGTCGCACCCCAGAGCCGACTCGTCGAACGGTGCTCGAGGCACCGGTCCACGACGTCGAGCGCCTCGGCGGAACGGCCCTCGGCGAAGTGCCGCCACGCGACGGCGATCGCCCGGGAGGGCTCACGCAACCGCTCGGCGACGGACGAACCGGACTCCCACACGTCGATCGCGCGGAGCGCCTGCCGGAAGTTGCCGGAGCGCACCTCGTTCTCGGACGTCAGGTAGCGGGCCGCCTCGGTCCACACCGCCGCGGTCTCCTGCCCCCGGGCGAGCACGAGTGCGAACACCCGTCGCGCGCTCCGGTAGCGCTCGCCGATGCTCAGCGCGTGGGCGAGGAGCAGCAGGGCCGGGTCGGACATCGCCACGAGCTCCGACGTCGCGAGCCCGTCGTGCAGCTCGGTGTCGGGCGGCAGCACGCCGTCCACGGCGGCGATGAGCTCCCGCGCGGTCGTCGCGATCTCGAGGGTGTGCGCGGACGCCGACCCCTCGAGCGGTTCGATCCGGTGCAGCAGGTCCTTGGCCTGGTCGAGCTCCCACGCCTCGGCACGGAAGCAGGCCACCATGGCCATCAGCCCGGCGACGGCGTCCACCTCGGCCGGGTCGGTCGCGTCGACGGGGACGAGCAGCTCGTCCGCGTGCACGGCGTCACCGCTGAGGTACTCGGCCGAGTACTGCAGCCGGAGCCGGCGGACCTCGTTCGGCGTCGTCCGGAACGGACGGAGCGCCGCGAGGTACCGCGCGGCGAAGCCGAGCAGGCGCTTGCCGAGCATGGCCTCCGCGACCCCGAGGAGCGCGACGTGCTCGTCCTCGGTCCCGCCACCGATGTGCAGGGCACGTTCGGTCAGTGCGATCGCGGCGTGCACGTTGCCGTCCACGACGTACGACCGTGCGGCCCGGAGCAGCGCGACCACGTCGGGGACGTCGTCGACGAAGCTCCGGTGCCACGCGGCCGACCGCGGGTCGTTCTCCGCGCTCGCCGTGGCCAGCTCGGCGTGTGCCGCGCGACGGTCACGGGCGGGCATCCGCCAGTAGAGCGCGGAACGCACGAGCGGGTGCCGGACGGTGACGCTCTGCCCGCGGACGGTCGCGAGACCGGCCCCGACCAGGTCGTCCAGCTCGTCCCGGTCCCACGCCGTGGTCTTCGCGACGGGCACCAGGGCGAGCTTCGCGAGGACGTCCAGATCGCGTCCCGCGGCGGGCCCGAGTGCGAGTGCCGCGATGGCCTCGGTCGTCGGAGTGGGTCGGAGCGGGAGCACGATCGGCTCCGCGCCGGTGAGCTGCTCCCGGGTGAGCACCGCGAGCTGTTCGCGGAGCGCGCCGGGGTTGCCACCGGTCTCCTCGGCGAGGACGGCGAGGACGCCGTCGTTCGCCTCGGCGGGTGCCATGGCCCGGGCGAGGACCAGGGCCTCGTCCGAGGGCAGTGGTTCGATGCGCAGGGTCGGCAGGGCCGCGAGCGGCCCGTCCGACGGCACCGAGCGGACCGTCGCCACGACACGCAGGGCGGTGCCCGCGAGTCGTCCGGCGAGGAACGCGATGAGTTCCTGGCTCTCCGAGTCCATCCGGTCGAGGTCGTCGATCAGGACGAGCGTCGGCGGGAGGGTCAGGGCGTGCACGGCGTCGAGGAAGTCGTGCGCCGCCGCCAGCCCGGCCGTCACGGCGGCCGCGGTCCCGCCTGCCTGCAGCAGGTGGGCGATGTGTGCGGTCGCTCGAGGGTCGTCGAGCGCGGTGAACAGGGAGGTCACCCCGGCCAGAGGCCAGCGGGATTCACTCCCGTTGACACCGACCCGGACGACGGGGAGGGAAACGCGGTTCGAGACCGCGTCGAGGACGCTGCTGCGTCCGGAACCAGGGTCGCCGACCACGACCATCGCGGACTCCCGTGGGAGCACTGCGAGGGTCGCGATCCGGTCGACCTCGAGACGTCGACCGGTGAGTGCCATGACTCACCGGCCTCCGGGTCCGGAGGCGGATGCTGCGAGGAGGGCGTCGGCGAACACGGGGGTCGCTGCGACGGGGCGCACGGAGGCGGACCGGACTGCTGCACGGCGGGTGACCGTGGCGGAGTGCGGACGAGCGGCGGCGACTGAGCGCGCGCCGGAACTGTCGTGGATTGGATGCGGTCGACGAGTGTGGGTGCACTCGGTTCCGCTCGGGAACGATGATGTCATCGTCTGTATCACCCCTCGGGTTAGGGTCTTCGGACGAACACGACCGGTCTGTTCCGCCGTCCGGATCTAGGGAATCCGAGAGCGTCACGTGACCTGCCGTCTGGAGCACGATAACTCAGGTACCGGCCCGCCGAGCGGACTCCGGCTCGCAGATGTCCAGAACGGTGCCCCCAGTACGGGGGGCCACGAGGGGGGTGTGGCACCCGCCCTCTGCACCCCGATCAGGGTCCGTCTGACGGAACCGGGGTACAGCTCTGTCCGGACCTCGTTCGTCGTCGCAGGTGTAGCCAGGACGGGATGTCCAACGCTGAACCGACCGACGCCCGCCTCGATGACCGCACCCGGTGGCGCGCCTTCGCCGTGTGCGTCGCGGTGGCGGCCCTGACGATCCTCGACCTGTCCAAGGTGAACGTCGGGCTGCCCTCGATCGAGCAGTCCCTCGGAGCCACCAGCTCGTCGCTCCAGCTCATCGTGGCGGGGTACGCGCTGGCGTTCGGCCTCGCCCTGGTGCCCGCGGGTCGGCTCGGGGACCTGAAGAGCCGGCGCGTCATGTTCATCGTGGGGCTCAGTGCGTTCACCGGATCGAGCCTGCTGTGCGCCGTCGCACCGAACATCGAGGTCCTGATCGTCACGCGGATCCTGCAGGGCTTCGCCGCCGGGATCCAGATGCCCCAGGTCATCGGACTGGTGCAGCAGCTGTTCCGCGGACCGGAGCGGGGTCGCGCGTTCGGGCTGTTCGGGGCGATGATCGGCATCTCCACCGCCCTCGGGCCGACCATCGGCGGTGGCCTCATCGCGATCGGCGGCGAGGAGTCCGGCTGGCGGCTGCTGTTCTGGATGAACGTGCCCCTCGGGATCGCCGCACTGCTCTTCGCCGTCCGCCTGCTGCCGAAGGGTGCCCAGGGGAAAGCGCAGGACCGTGAACTGGACGTCGTCGGCATCCTGCTGCTCGGTGCGGCGATCATCACCCTGATGCTGCCGTTCGTGCTGACCAGCGGCGGCGGTGGTTCCGCCACCCGCTGGTTCTGGCTCGTCGGCTTCGCGGTGTTCCTCGTGCTGTTCGTGCTCTGGGAGCAGCGGTTCAAGCGGCAGGGCAAGTCGCCCGTGGTGCACTTCGAGCTCTTCCGGCTGTCGTCGTACCGCAACGGTCTGTCGATCGTGGCGGTCTACTTCGCGGCGCTGCCGGCGTCGTTCCTCATGGTGACGCTGTACCTGCAGGAGGGCCTCGGGCTCTCGCCCCTGTTCGCGGGCATGGTGAGCATCCCCTTCGCCGCGACGAGTGCCGTCGGCTCGTACATCGGCGGACGGATCGTCGACCGGGTCGGGCGGGCGCTGGTCGTCGCCGGGCTCGGGATGGTCGTCGTCGGCTTCCTGCTGCTCATGGTCGCCGCCGTCGCCACCCCGCCGGAGGTCACCCCGTGGGCGATGGCGGGCGCGTTCCTGGTCGGCGGACTCGGTGGCGGGTTCGTGGTGTCGCCGAACCAGACCCTGACCCTGGCCGAGATCCCCGTCGAGCAGTCCGGGGTGGCGGGGTCGATGCAGCAGCTCGGGCAGCGTGTCGGTACCGCGATCGGCACCGCGGTCGCGACGAGCATCTTCTACGGGATCGTGCGGAGCGAGGCGGCGGGGTCGGGATCTGGCGGGTCCGGAAGCCGTCTTGATGCGTACCACGACGCGTTCCGCAGCGGCACGACGTTCACGGTGTCGCTGATGGCGCTGGCGCTCGTGCTGGCCGGTGCGGACCTGGTGACGCGTCGGCGGGCGGCGCGGCGGTCGGACGGGGACTCCGAGCACGCTGGCGCGGCCGCGGGGTCCGAGCGCACCGGGGCGAACGGATCCGCCGAGCGGACCGAGGCACCGGGGTCCACCGAGCGGGGCTGACCTGCCCGCCGACCGTGCCTAGGAGTCGCGGCGGATGACCTCGACGACGGCGTCGTGCACCAGGCCGTTCGAGGCGAGGGCGCTGCCGTGCCACGGCCCGGGATCGCCGTCGAGCGAGGTGAAGCGGCCGCCGGCCTCTTCGACGATGGGGACGAGGGCTGCGATGTCCCACGGCTTCAGGTCCGGTTCGCCGGCGACGTCGAGGACGCCCTCGGCCACCATCATGTACGACCACATGTCGCCGTAGGCTCGGGTGCGCCAGACCCGGCGCGACAGGTCGACGAGCGGCTCGAGGCGGTCGTCGTCGTCCCACTGCTGGATGCTGTTGTAGCTCAGGCTCACATCGGCGAGCTCGGACACCCCGGAGACCCGGAGCGGTCCGTCCAGCGAGAACGCGCCGGAGCCCTCGGCCGCCCACCAGCGCTTGCCGAGGGCGGGAGCGCTCACGACGCCGAGCACCGGGCGGCCGTCGACCGCGAGCGCGATGAGGGTCGCCCACACCGGCACGCCGCGCAGGTAGTTGGCGGTGCCGTCGATCGGGTCGACCACCCACTGGCGGTGTCCTTCGCTGACGGCCTCGGCCCCGGTGTCCGCCGTCGTCTCCTCGCCGAGGAACGCGTCGTCCGGTCGCTCGGCGGCGAGTCGCTCGCGCAGGGCCCGTTCGACGGCCTGGTCCGCGTCGGTGACGTGCGTGCTGTCGGCCTTCTTCGTCACGTGCAGGTCAGCGGCACGGAAGCGCTCGAGGCTGATCGCGTCGGCGGTGTCGGCGAGGGAGCGGGCGAAGTCCAGGTCGGCGCTGAGGTCCACGTCGCCCAACCTACCGTCGCTACGCGGCGACGACCTCTTCCTCCTCGAGCCGGGTGACCTCGCGCTCGCGGGCGATGCGGGTCCGGCGGGCGACGAGCCCGTGCACCACGACGCAGAGCAGGAGCGCGGCGGCCAGCCAGAGGGCGAGCACGAGCGACGACCGGCCGAGCGAGGCGTCCGGGAAGTACTGCAGGTCCTGAGCGGCCTGCAGCCATGCGGCACCGCTCCAGAAGGTGTGCAGGGCGGCGAAGAACCCGGGCTGGAACGCCGGCTGGAAGATCCCGCCGGACGACGTGAAGTTCAGCATCACGAACAGCATCGTGAGGATCGGGGTGGTCCACCGTCCGAGGACGGGGTGCAGCCCGACGCCGAGTGCGACGATGATCGCGTCGTAGAGCCAGGCGAACAGGAACACCTGCCAGTGGTGGGTGGTGATGACGCCGTAGATCGGTCCGGCGACGATCACGCCGATGCCGGCGACGACCCCCGCGGTGGCGAGCCCGATGACCGCGGTCCACACGGCACGGAGCTTCGTCGCGACCGACGCCACGGCGATCGCGGACGCGTACCCGCCGACGCTCAGGGCCACGAGCAGGAAGAACAGCCCCTGGCCGGTGGTGTCCTGGTCGCCCGTGGGCACGACGTCGACGACCCGGAACGGCACGTGCTGGTCGTAGGCGATCGGCAGGAACACCTTCTGCGCGGCGCTCGCGGTGGTCTCCGACGCGGCGGTCGAGACGTAGAGCGTGGCACCCGTCGCCGTCGGCGCGTACACGGCGGCGAGGTCGCGGTCGCGCACCTGCTGCTCGGCCGCCTTCGTCGATGCGACGACGTGGGCCACGAGGGCGCCGTCGGACTGGTCGGTCACGGTCTGGGCGAACACCTGGGTGGCCGCGCCCTGGCCGACGATGCCGACGGGCAGTTCCTGCGGGGCCGGGGCGTGGAAGGCGCCGAGGTAGGCCAGGCCCATGCCGGCGGCCAGGAACAGCGGCACGAGGATGTGCGAGGCGAACGTCCGCAGCACGCGACCGAGGTCGGCGGGGCGCAGGACGCTGTCGGACCGCTGCGGCTTCGGGGCTCGTGGGGAATTGTGGGTGGGGGAGTGGTGCGCGTGCGACGTCGTCGTCGTGCTCGGGGACGGGGCGTCGACAGCGGGGGTCGGCGCAAAGTTGTACTTTGCAACTTCAGACACGTCCGCAACTGTACAACCCCGATGCGCGCTTGTCGATGCCGGCCCGGTGTCGAGGCGTCGTCCGGTGCGAGGTTGCCCACTCCGTGCGAGGCGCGCGAGCCCGCACGGAGTGCGCAACCTCGCACCGTTCGTGCGCCCCTCGCACGGTGCGAGGTCTGCACGGTGCGGAGGGGGCGCGGGAACCGGAGTGGTCACGACTCACCGCGCGCCGGCGCTCGAGTGGTCACGAACTGTCGGGTGCCGCGTCGCCAGTCGACAGTTCGTGACCGCTCGACGCACACACCGCGGGGTGTCGTGACCAGCCGCCGACCAGCCGACCGGCACCACCCCGCCGCGTTACTCGGAACCGGGGTCGGACGCACCCATCCCGGTCAGCAGCGCCCGGAACGAGTCGAGCCGCTCGACGCCGGTCGGCCCGAGCTCCCCGTCCTGCACCCGGTCGACGATCTCCCAGTCGTGCGCCTGCGCCAGCGGGATGCCGTCCCGCGCGGGCAGCACCGGCACGGCGTGCGACGCGAACGCCCGGAACACGTTCGCGGGGTCGACGTGCCCCAGGCCGAACGACCGCACACCCGGCGTGTCGATGATCCACCCGCCGTCGCGGACCCGCAGTGCGATCGACGACGACGACGTGTGCCGCCCGCGACCGGTCACGGAGTTCACGACGCCGATCGCGCGCGTCGATCCGGTCAGGGCGTTCACCAGGGTCGACTTGCCCACACCAGAGTGCCCGACGGTCACGGTCACCTTGTCGTCGAGCAGTTCGTGCAGCGCCTCGAACGGGACGTCGTCCGATCGGCTCGTCACGATGCGTAGGTCGAGGCACGCGAAGTGCGCCAGGAACGCAGCCGGGTCGGCGAGGTCGGTCTTCGTGATGCAGAGGATCGGGTCGAGGCCGGCGTCGAACGCGGCCACCAGGTACCGGTCGATCAGGCGGGTGCGTGGCTCGGGGTCGGCGGCGGCCACCACGATGAGCATCTGGTCGGCGTTCGCCACGATGACGCGCTCGACCTCGTCGGAGTCGTCGGCACTCCGTCGCAGCAGTGTGGTGCGCTCGGCGACCTTCACGATGCGCGCGAGCGAGCCGGGGTCGCCCGAGACGTCCCCGACGAGTGACACGTGGTCGCCCGTGACGACGGACTTCTTGCCGAGCTCGCGGGCCTTCGTCGCGGTGATGACGTGGTCGTCGATCAGCACGCCGAACCGCCCGCGGTCGACGTTCGTCACCCACCCGACGGGGGCGTCGTCGTACGTCGGACGGGTCTTCGTGCGCGGTCGGTTGCCCTTCGGGTTCGGGCGCACCCGGACGCTCGACTCGTCGTACTGCCCGTACGGCTCGTCCGCGTCGGAGTCGTCACCGTCGGCGTCGTCCCACCAGCTCATGCGTCAGTCCCCACTCACCGGTGCAGCGGTCACCGAGGACGCCACGAGCGCGGCCCACAGCTCCGGGAACTGCGGCAGCGTCTTCGCGGTCGACCCGATGTCGTCGACGGCGACGCCCTCGACGACGAGGCCCACGATCGCCCCCGCGGTCGCCATCCGGTGGTCGTCGTACGCGCCCCAGGCGCTGCCGTGGAGCGGCGCCGGCTCGATCCGCAGGCCGTCGTCGAGTTCGTGCACCGCGCCTCCAGACCGGTTGAGGTCCGCCGCCAGCGCGGCCAGGCGGTCCGTCTCGTGCCCCCGCAGGTGACCGATGCCGGTGATCTCGCTCGGGCCGTCCGCCAGCGCGGCCAGCGCGACGAGCGCCGGGGCGAGTTCGCCGCCGCGGCTCAGGTCGAGTTCGAGACCCGGCAAGGAGGCCCCACCCCGGATCCCGACGCCGCCGTCGACGACCAGGTCGTCACCGTCACGGACCACGCTCGCCCCCCACAGGGGCAGGAGCGTCTCGAGGTCGGCACCGACCTGCGTCGTCTCGGTGGGCCAGGTGCGGATGCGGACCATGCCGCCGGCGACGAGCGCGGCGACGGCGAACGGCGCCGCGTTCGACAGGTCGGGCTCGATCGTGACGTCACGCGCGCCGATCGGGCCCGGGTGCACGACCCACTCGCCGACCGACGGCTCGTCGACGCGGACGCCGCGGGCTCGGAGCGCCGCGACGGTCATCTCGATGTGCGGCATGCTCGGCAGGCGTTCGCCCACGTGGGTGAGGTGCAGGCCCTCGTCGAAGCGGGGCGCCGACAGCAGCAGCCCGGAGACGAACTGCGAGGACGCCGACGCGTCGATCGTCAGGGCCCCACCGCGGACCGAGCCGGTGCCGGTGAACGAGAACGGCATCGACCCGCCGCCGTCGTCCGTGACGTCGACACCGAGGTCCACGAGTCCCTGCACGATGGCGTGCATCGGCCGCTTGCGGGCGTAGGGGTCGCCGTCGACCGTGACGGGCCCGACGGCCAGGGCGGCGAGCGGCGGCAGGAAGCGCATCACGGTGCCGGCCAGCCCGCAGTCCAGGCGGACGTCGCCGTGCATCGGGGCTGGCGTGATCCGGAGGTCCGGACCGTAAGGGTTCGGGGCGGTGCCGGCCGCCGGCTCGAGCTCCTCGATGCCGACGCCGAGCGCACGGAGCCCCGCGATCATCAGCGCCGAGTCGCGGGAGTGCAGCGGGAGCCGGATCGTCGAGGGGCCGTCCGCGAGGGACGCGAGCACGAGCTCCCGGTTCGTCAGCGACTTCGACCCGGGCAGCGCGACGTCACCGCGAAGCGGACCCCCTGCGACCGGGGCGATCCAGGGGTCGGCGGGCTGGGCCCCGCTGTGGGAATGCGTCGTGTCTGCCATCGGTTCACCAGGGTACTGAACGCACCGGGAGGATCAGTGGCGACAGCAACACTCGCACGAGAGCGGACCGGCACGGCAACCGTGCTGACCGCGGTGCCGACGACGCTCGGCACGCTCGGCCTAGACTTGGCGGCGATGACGACCGACGAACCGCAGGCAGCTCCGCACCACCTGGTCGACGAGACCGAGGTGCAGCTCGACGCCGTCGAGGAGGAGCACGAAGCCCTCGACGACGCCGCAGACGAGCCGGTGGACGCGAAGACCGTCTCCGAGGGTGAGCTGCGGTCCCTGTTCGAGGACCAGGCGCTGCCCTTCATGGACCAGCTCTACGGTGCGGCGATGCGGATGACCCGCAACCCGGCCGACGCGTCGGACCTGGTGCAGGAGACGTTCGTCAAGGCCTTCGCCGCGTTCCGCCAGTTCAAGCAGGGCACGAACCTGAAGGCCTGGCTGTACCGGATCCTCACGAACACGTTCATCAACACGTACCGCAAGAACCAGCGGAACCCGTACCAGGGCACCATCGACGAGCTCGAGGACTGGCAGCTCGGCGGCGCGGAGAGCGTCACCCAGTCGATCTCCGCCCGGTCCGCCGAGGCCGACGCGATCGACCACCTGCCGTCCTCCGCCGTGAAGGACGCACTGCAGGCCATCCCGGAGGACTTCCGGATGGCCGTGTACTTCGCCGATGTCGAAGGATTCTCGTACCAGGAGATCGCGGACATCATGAAGACCCCCGTGGGGACGGTCATGAGCCGCCTCCACCGTGGCCGGCGGCTCCTCCGTGGGCTCCTGGCGGACCACGCCCGTGAGACCGGCATCGTCCCGGACGCAGCGTCGACGGCGACGATGCGTGGACGGGGACGAGGCGCGGCACAGACGACGAAGGCAACTGCGGCCACGGGTCGCACCGGACGGAAGGACGCGCGATGAGCGGCTGCGACTGCTCGAAGGCGAAGGCCGAGCTCGAGGAGTTCCTGCACGACGAGCTCCGCCACGAGGACGCCGCGGACATCCGCGAGCACATGGACGGCTGCGAGGACTGCCAGACCGAGCACCGCGTCGGCGTGGTGCTCATGGAGACCGTGCGCCGCGCCTGCAAGGAGACCGCTCCCGATCAGCTGCGCAGCGAGATCCTGGCGCGCATCCGGGTGGAGCAGGCCACGCACTGACCGGTGTCAGCGGCCGGCGGTGAACCGGGCTGCGACGGTCTCGGCGTCGAGGACACGGTCGTAGACGGTTGCCGAGTCGATGTCGCCCGTGAACCCGAAGTTCCCCGAGTCGGGCCAGCCGACCAGGGTTCCGCGGCCGGTGCGCCAGTGTCCGTCGTACTGCCGAGCGGCGACGGCATCGGTTCGTCGCTCCTTGCGCTGGCCGTCGACGTAGAGGGTCATCGATCGTGACTCGAACGTCGCCACGGCGTGGTGCCACTCGCCGTCCGCGACGTCACCGCCGCCGACCGTGAAGTTGAAGAGGTTGCCGGCGCCCTGCACGCCGAAGCGCAGGCCGCCGCCGGCGTCGATGTACAGGTGCCGGTCGCGGTAGGTCGACGCGGGGGCGGTGTCGGACGTGAAGCCGAACACGCGGCCGCCCGCGGGATCGGCGGACCGGAACCACACCTCGAGTGAGAAGACCTGCGGTCCGGTGGTGGGCCGGTCGGTGACGGCGTAGTCGTCGGTGCCCGCGCCCGGGTAGGTGCTCCACGGGTTCGCCGCGCAGCTTCCGTCGACACGTGACGCGTCGCCGACGAAGCGTCCGTCCGCGCCGTGTCCGCTGCTGTCCCGCACGATGTCGCCCTGTTTCTCGGCGAAGTCCCACGCCAGCTGGCTGCCGGCGGGAGCGGGTTCGTGGAAGCACGGGAACGTACCGGTGCCGAGGGTCGTGGCGGTCGCCGTGGTGCCGCTGAACCCCGCCCCTGCAGAGCCGGCGGCGAGTGCGATGGTCAGGACGGTGACCGCGGCGACGACGGACAGCGACAGGCCCGCCGCGACGTCCGGAGCGCCGGTACCCCCTGCTCCGGACACGGGTGCTCCGGTGCCGGGCGTCAGGGCTGCCGTGCCGAGGTCCCAACGCGGCGTCCCACACCGTCGACAGGGTCGGCCAGCGGTGATGTCGCGATCGGCCCGTGCCGCCCGCACGAGCGCGAGCGCCGCCACGACGGCGACGCCGATCGGCCCCCAGGACTGCTGCCGTGACCACACGGTCGGGAGCCCGATGCCGGGGAAGCGCAGCACGCCGACGCCGAGGACGGCCTCGGGCATGACCGCCGTCCGGTCCGCGGTCGGGTTCGCGTCACCCCGGAGCCGCAGGCGGCCGTCCTGCTCGATGCGCTCCAGCCGGTGGAGCCGGAGCCGCTCGGCGTGATCGGGGTCGTCGACGAGCAGCACGCGGCCGGGATCGACGGCATCGGGACCGGCGGGCATGGCGGCGACGACGTCACCGGTCCGGATGCCCGGGGCCATCGAATCCGAGACCACCGTCGTGACGTGCCAGCCGAGGCTCGCCGGCAGTGCGGCCCAGACGGCGAGCAGCAGCACGGACCACAGGACCGTGCGGGACGCGACCGCGAGGAGCAGCCGTGGCACGTCGCCGGTGCACCGGACGTGTCGGTGGGTGGCGGTGGACATCGGCTGCTCCTCGGTTCGGTCGGGTCGGTCGGGTGGACGAGGTCAGTCGGTCTGCGCTTCCCACACGAAGGTGGTGCCCGACTCGGAGGACTGCACGGTGTTCGGCGCGTCCGCGTCGAGGTCGTAGCTGAAGCGGTAGGTCGTGCTCGTCGTCCCCGTGGTGGGCTGCCACGCATCGACCCCGGTGCCGAACGACTCGCGTTCCATCAGGCCGGCGAGGGTGCCGTCGTGCACGGTCGTCCCCGTGGTGAAGGTGCTGCAGTCTCCGGCGGTGGCGAGGCTGCCACGTTCGACGGTCAGCCCGACGTGTTCGGCGAGTGCGTCGTCGTCGGCCTGGTCGGCGGTGAAGAGCTTCACGGTCGAGGCGTTGGTGGTGTTCGCCGTGACGGTGATGCAGTTGGAGCCGGCGGACCCGGGCACCAGGTCGTCGACGTCGAACATCGCGAGGCCCTGGTCGTCGTCGGTGAGCGAGACGGCACCGGTGCGCCAGCTGTTCGCGGCGTTGTCGGTGCTGCTCGAGAAGGCGGCGTACGAGGCGGTGGCGATGAGTGCGCCGCTGGCGACGACGGCGAGCGGGAACGCGATCCAGGCTGCGGTGCGACCGTGGCGGGAGGTGATGTGCCGGGCTGTCCTGTCGGTCGGGATCACCCGGCGGGTGATATGCAAACAGGGTATATGAATATCAATTGCAACGGAACCCCGTCGCAACACGACCGAACGCACGGGTAGGTTGGCCGACATGACCCTCTCCGTCGAGTCGACCTCCACCTGGTCCGACACGGACGTCGCCGACGTCGCCGCCCTCGTCCGTCTGCTCGGTCACGACGTCGACGATGCGTCGATGCGTGCGCGCCTCGCTCGACTCACACCCGAAGCCGGCCACCGGACCTGGGTGGTGCGGGGTGACGACGGTCGCGTGGTCGCCGTCGCGGGTGCCCAGGTCACCTGGGCGTACGCGAGCGACGAGCCGACGGCGCAGCTGCTGCTGCTGGTCGTCGACGACACGGCCAGGAGGCTCGGCACCGGTTCGGCGCTCATCGGCACGTTCGAAGCATGGGCGGTCGAGCAGGGCGCACGTCGCCTCAGCGCCGTCAGTGCGGCCGCGACGGACAGCGCGCACCGGTTCTACCAGAAGCGCGGGTACCACGACGCCGGGGTGCGGTACACGAAGATCGCGTAGCGCCACCTTCCTGGCGAACGTCGAAGCGCCCCGTGCAGGAGTCCCTCGGACTCCCGCACGGGGCGCTTCGACGTGCCTAGGCCGACGCGCTCAACGCCGTGTCGATGACGTCGGCGGCCTCCTGCGCGGAGCGCTTCGAGGACCCCGTGGCCGGTGCGGCACTCGCCGAGCGGGCCGCGACGGACAACGGGCGACCGCCCAGGTGCGGCGACAGGTTCATGCAGACGAACGGCCAGGCGCCCTGGTTCTCCGGCTCCTCCTGCGCCCACACGACGTCGGCGTCCGGGTAGCCCGCCAGGACCTCGAGGATGCGGTCGAGGGGGAGCGGGGCGAGCTGCTCGAGGCGGACGAGTGCGACGTCGGTGATGCCGCGCTTGTCGACCTCGGCACGCAGGTCGTGGTGCACCTTGCCGGAGTGCAGCACGACGCGGCGCACGGCGCTCTTGTCGGTGATCCGCGCATCGTCCAGCACGGGCTCGAACGTTCCGGTCGTGAAGTCCTCGACCGCGCTCGTCGCCTGGCGGAGCCGGAGCATCGCCTTCGGGGAGAACACGACGAGCGGCTTCTGCGGACGGGCCCAGGCCTGTCGGCGGAGCAGGTGGAAGTACGACGCCGGGGTCGACGGGCGCGCGACGATCATGTTGTCCTCGGCGCACAGCTGCAGGTAGCGCTCGATGCGTGCCGACGAGTGGTCCGGCCCCTGGCCCTCGTACCCGTGCGGCAGCAGCAGGACGAGGCCGGAGCGCTGTCCCCACTTCTGCTCGGCGGACGAGATGAACTCGTCGATGACGATCTGGGCGCCGTTCGCGAAGTCGCCGAACTGGGCCTCCCAGAGCACGAGGGACTCGGGGCGCTCCACCGAGTAGCCGTACTCGAAGGCCATCGCCGCGTACTCGCTCAGCAGCGAGTCGTACACGTAGAACCGGGCCTGGTCCTCGGTGAGGTTCGACAGCGGCAGCCATTCCTGGCCGTTCACCCGGTCGTGGAACACCGACTGGCGCTGGACGAACGTGCCGCGGCGGGCGTCCTGTCCGGCGAGGCGGACGGGCTTGCCCTCGACCAGGATCGAGCCGATCGCCATGAGCTCGGCCATCGCCCAGTCGATGCCGCCGTTGCGCGTCATCTCGGTGCGCTTGGTCAGCAGCTGCTGCAGCTTCGGGTGGATCGAGAACCCGGCGGGCGGGTTGCTGTGCGCGTCGCCGATCGCCCGGACGAGTTCTTCGGAGACGGCGGTCTCGTGCACCTCGACCTCGGAGTCGTCGCGCTGCGCGGCCGGGCGTTCGAGCCCCTGCACCGCACCGTCGTCGTCGACCTCGATGACCGGGATGGTGCCGGTCTGTGCCTCGTGCGTCTCGGCGAAGGCGCGTTCCAGGCGGTCCTGGAAGTCGCGGTGCGCCTCGTCGTACTCCTCTTGCGTGATGTCACCACGGCCGACGAGGGCCTCGGTGTACAGCGTGCGGACGGAGCGCTTCGCCTCGATGAGGTTGTACATCAGCGGCTGCGTCATCGAGGGGTCGTCGCCCTCGTTGTGCCCACGACGGCGGTAGCAGATCAGGTCGATCACGACGTCGCGGTGGAACTCCTCGCGGTAGGCGAAGGCGAGTTCGGCGACGCGGGCGACGGCCTCGGGGTCGTCGCCGTTCACGTGGAAGATCGGTGCCTGGATCGTCTTCGCGACGTCGGTGGAGTACACCGAGCTGCGCGCCGACTCGGGCGGGGTGGTGAACCCGACCTGGTTGTTGATGACGAGGTGGACCGTGCCGCCGGTGCGGTAGCCGCGGAGCTGCGACATCTGCAGCGTCTCGACGACCACACCCTGACCGGCCATCGCTGCGTCGCCGTGCACGAGCACGGGGAGCACGCCGAAGCTGCCGGGTGCCTCGCGGTCCTGCTTGGCGCGGACGATGCCCTCGAGTACGCCGTCGACGGCTTCGAGGTGGGACGGGTTCGCGGCAATCGTCACCGGGATGCTCGAGCCGTCGGACGTGCGGAACACGCCCTCGGTGCCGACGTGGTACTTCACGTCGCCGGAGCCCTGACCGGACACCGTGCCCGGCAGCGAGGACCCTTCGAACTCACGGAAGATCTGCCCGTAGGTCTTGCCGGCGATGTTCGTCAGGACGTTCAGGCGGCCGCGGTGGGCCATGCCGATCGCGACCTCGGCCAGCCCGACGCCGGCAGCGTGCTGGATCAGGGTGTCGAGGAAGGCGATGGTGGACTCGCCGCCCTCGAGCGAGAAGCGCTTCTGGCCGACGTACTTGGTCTGCAGGAAGGTCTCGAACGCCTCGGCCTCGTTGAGCTTGCCGAGGACGCGGAGCTGTTCTTCCTTCGAGGGCTTCGAGTACGGCACCTCGATGCGCTCCTGCACCCAGCGACGCTGTTCCGGGTCCTGGATGTGCATGTACTCGATGCCGACCGTGCGGCAGTAGGCGTCGCGCAGGATCCCCAGGACGTCGCGCAGCGGTGCCGAGGTGGTGCCGGCGAGCCCACCGGTGACGAACTCGCGGTCGAGGTCCCAGAAGGTCAGCCCGTGGCTCTCGATCTCGAGGTCGGGGTGCGTGCGCTGGCGGTACTCGAGCGGGTCGATGTCGGCCATCAGGTGCCCACGGACGCGGAAGCTGTTGATGAGCTCCTGCACGCGGGCGGTCTTGTTCACCCGGTGCGCCAGGTCGACGTTGATGTCGTTCGCCCACTGGATCGGCTTGTAGGGGATCCGGAGCGCGGCGAAAATGCCGTCGTAGAAGCCGTGCTCGCCGATCAGGCGCTCGTGCACGTGCTTGAGGTACTCGCCCGAACCGGCGCCCTGGATGACGCGGTGGTCGTAGGTGCTCGTCAGGGTGATGGTCTTGCCGATGCCGAGCTCGACCAGGGTCTTCGACGCCGATCCCTGGAACTGCGCCGGGTACTCGAGGGCACCGGCGCCGATGATCGAGCCCTGCCCCTTCGTCAGACGCGGGACCGAGTGCACGGTGCCGATGCCGCCCGGGTTGGTGAGCGAGATCGTCGTGCCCTGGAAGTCCGCCGGGGTGAGCTTGTTGTCGCGGGCGCGCTTGACGAGGTCCTCGTAGGCGGAGAGGAACTGGCCGAACGTCAGGGTCTCCGCGCGCTTGATGCTCGGCACCAGGAGCGAGCGGGTGCCGTCCTTCTTCGGGACGTCGATCGCGATGCCGAGGTTCACGTGCGCCGGGGCGACGACGAACGGCTTGCCGTCGCGCTCCTCGTAGAAGACGTTCTGGCTCGGGAAGTCCTTGACGGCCTGCACCATCGCCCACCCGATCAGGTGCGTGAAGGAGATCTTGCCGCCGCGGGCACGTCGCAGGTGGTTGTTGATGACGATCCGGTTGTCGATCATCAGCTTCGCCGGGATCGTCCGGACGCTCGTGGCGGTCGGGACGGTCAGCGAGGCGTCCATGTTCGACGCCAGCGTCTTGGCCATGCCCCGGAGCGGGGTCGCCACGTCTTCGTGGGTCTCCTCGTGGTCGTCGGCGGCGTCGTTCGCCTCGGCCGGGATCGGCTGCGGTGCCGGCTGACGCGAGGTGGTCTTCGCCTGGATCGGGCCCGACTTCGCCTCGCCCGGGGTGTCGCCGGTGGCGGGCTGCTGCGTTGACGACTGCTGCTGCTGGGTCGGGACCTGCTGGGCGGGGGACCCCGTCGGAGTTGCGGGAGCCGGCGCGTCACCGACCTGCGTGCGGTGGTAGCTCTCGAGGACCGGCCACCAGGACTTGTCGACCGACTCCTTGTCCGCGACGAACTGCTCGTAGAGCTCGTCGACGAGCCACTCGTTCGCCCCGAATTCGCCCGCGGTCTCGTCCGTTCCGGTCAGATGGCTCGACACAGCCGATCGCCCACTCTCCGTCGATAGATGCTCGTGTGTGTCGTGCGGAGCAACCCTGCGCCGCACAGGTGCCAAGCCTAGCCGCTCCGACATGTCCGTTCCGTGTCAGCCGCGGCGCGAGTCGGCAGCCCCCGAGCACCCGGTCGGGGCCCTGACGGGAGCCGTACAGTGGAGCGCATGAGGTTCTACGAGACGCGGCCGACGCACGACCTGACCTACTCCGACGTCTTCCTCGTCCCGAGCCGTTCCGGCGTGACGAGCCGCTTCGACGTCGACCTCGCGGCGAACGACGGCAGCGGTGCCACGATCCCGATCGTCAGCGCCAACATGAACTCCGTCACCGGCCCTCGGCTCGCCGCCACCCTGGCCCGCCGCGGCGGTCTGGGCGTGCTGCCGCAGGACATGCACCTGCAGGACCTCGACGCCGCGATCCGCTGGGTGAAGGACCAGCCGGTCGACTTCGACACCGCCTACGACATGGGCGCGCAGACCACCGTCGCCGAGGCCCTCGAGCAGCTCCTGCCGGTGGCCGGCCGTGGTGTGGTCGTCCGCGACGCCGACGGCGAGTACCTCGGCTGCGTGCCCGCGACCCGCCTCGGCACCGCCGGCCCCGACGCCGTCCTCGGTGACCTGCTGCACGGCGCCTCGACCGCGATCGACGCCGAGGACGCCGGCACACCCCGCCACGTGTACGACGTGCTCTCGGCTGCCGAGGTCGACTTCGCGCCGGTCATGCGGCACGGCCGGGTCGTCGGCACCACGAGCCAGACGAGCGCGATCCGCTCCGACATCTACACGCCCGCCGTCGATGGTTCCGGGCGGCTCCGGGTCGCCGCCGCGCTCGGCATCAACGGCGACGTCGCCGCCAAGGCGAAGGCGCTGGCCGCCGCGGGCGTGGACGTCCTGGTCCTCGACACCGCGCACGGCCACCAGGACGGCATGCTCCGCGCGCTCCGCACGGTCGCGTCGCTGCAGCTCGGCATCCCGCTCGTCGCCGGCAACGTCGTCACGGCCGACGCCGTCGCGCACCTGGTCGGGGCCGGAGCGGACATCATCAAGGTCGGCGTCGGCCCTGGTGCCATGTGCACCACCCGCATGATGACGGCCGTCGGTCGCCCACAGTTCTCCGCCGTGCTCGAGACCGCCGCGGCGGCCCGCTCGCTCGGTGCGCACGTCTGGGCGGACGGCGGGGTGCGCTACCCGCGCGACGTCGCCCTCGCGCTGGCAGCCGGCGCGTCCGCCGTCATGATCGGCTCGTGGTTCGCCGGCACGCTCGAGGCCCCCGGTGTCCTGCGCCGCGACGCCGCGGGCAAGGCGTACAAGGAGAGCTGGGGCATGGCGTCGGCCAAGGCCGTCCGTGAGCGCTTCGAGCGGCTCGACCCGTACGAGCGGGCCCGCAAGGCGCTCTTCGCCGAGGGGATCTCGTCGTCGACGATCTACCTCGACCCGGAGCGTCCGAGCGTCGAGGACCTGCTCGACATGATCACCACCGGCGTCCGCAGCTCCGCCACCTACGCGGGTGCGTCGTCCCTCGCCGAGTTCTCCGAGCGCGCGCTGGTCGGCATCCAGTCCGCCGCCGGGTACGAGGAGGGCAAGCCCCTGCCCGTCAGCTGGTAGCGCGGACGGGCGCGCGTCGCCCTGGTCGCGACCACGAACGGACGGGAGGCGCGGTGCCAGCTGGCACCGCGCCTCCCGTCCGCTCTTCGGTGCGTCTACCGGCGTCGGGTCGCGTCCTCGACCTCGCCCACCAGTTCTTCGAGGATGTCCTCGAGGAACAGCACGCCGATCGTGCGGCCGTCCGCGTCGAAGGCGCGGGCCACGTGGCGGCCGGCGGCCCGCATGGTCGCGAGCGCGTCCTCGAGGTCCATCTCGGTGTAGAGCGAGATGAGCTGGCGGATGCGCTTCGGCGGCACCGGGTCGTCGAACTCGTCCGGCCGCAGGTCGATGACGTCCTTCACGTGCACGTAGCCGGTGGGGGAGCCGTCCTCGCCGACGAGCACGTAGCGGGAGAACCCGCGCTGTGCCACGGCGTGCTCGACGTCGGCCGGGGTGGCGTCGTCGGGGAGGGTGACGAGCTCGGCCATCGGTACGGCGACGTCACGGACCTTCTTCTCGGTGAACTCGAACGCCAGGGCGAGCTTGCCGTCGTCGGTCAGGGTGCCCTCGCGTCGGGACTGCTCCACGATGGTCTGCACCTCTTCCACCGTGAAGGCGCTCACCGCTTCGTCCTTGGGCTCGACGCGGAACAGCCGCAGCACGGCGTTCGCGACCTCGTTCAGGCCGACGATGACCCAGTGCAGGCCGTGACCGATGTACCAGAGCGTCGGGACCAGCAGCAGCGCGGCGCGGTCCGGCATCGAGAACGAGATGTTCTTCGGCACCATCTCGCCGAACACCACGTGCAGGAACGAGACGAGCAGCAGCGTGAACACGAAGGCCACGGTGCCGATCACCTCGGCGCTCCAGCCCGTCAGGTGCAGCGGGACCTCGAGCAGGTGGTGGATCGCCGGCTCGGACACGTTCAGGATGAGCAGCGAGCAGACCGTGATGCCGAGCTGGGTCGTGGCGAGCATGCGGGTGGCGTGCTCCATCGCCCAGAGCGTCATCTGCGCGGCCTTCGAGCCCTCCTCCGCGCGGGGCTCGATCTGCGAGCGGCGTGCGGAGATGACCGCGAACTCCGCCGCGACGAAGTACGCGTTGCCCATCAACAGGACGACGAGCCAGAAGATGCCCCACCAATCGGAACTCATCGCAGTCCCTCCCTGCAGCCAGAAGATCCCGCTGCGCCCATCATCGAGTCGGAGCTCATCGGGTGCTGCCCTTCGTCGTGGTGGTCGGGGTGCTCTTGGTGGACGGGATGATGATCGCGGTCGCCGCCGTGTCGGTCGACGGGCGCGTCGGGGTCCAGCGGATGCGGTCGATCCGACGGCCGTCCAGCCGCTCGACCCGGAACACCCCGCCGTCCAGGGGCACCTCGTCGCCGACGACGGGCAGGCGGCCCAGCGTCGACATGACGAACCCGCCGACGGTCTCGTACGGGCCCTCCTCGGGCACCTTCACGCCGGCGCGGTCCTCGAGCTCGTCGGGACGCAGCAGACCGGGGAAGGTCAGCCAGTCGCGGGAGCGGACCACGTCGATGCGGGCGCGGTCGTGCTCGTCGGAGACCTCGCCGACGATCTCCTCGATCAGGTCCTCGAGCGTGACGACCCCGGCGGTGCCGCCGTACTCGTCGACGACGATGACCATCTGGTAGCCGCGACCACGGACCTCGGCGAGCAGGGTGTCGCCGGGCATGGTCTCCGGCACGCGTTCGGCGTCGGTCATGAGTGCCCCGACGGGGACCTCCGGACGCTTCTCGCGCGGCACGGCGACGGCCTGCTTGACGTGCACGATGCCGACCACGTCGTCCGCGTCCTCCTCGATGACGGGGAAGCGGCTGAAGCCGGTCTTGCGGGCGAGGGCGATGACGTCCTCGGCGGACTCGGACACGCGGATGGTGGAGAGCCTCGGGCGCGGGGTCATCACGTCGCTGGCGCTCAGCTCGGAGAACGAGATGGTGCGCTCGAGGAGCGTCGCGGTGTCCTGCTCGAGCGAGCCCTCGGACGCCGACCGGCGCAGCAGCGAGGTGAGTTCCTCGGCGCTGCGCGCACCGGAGAGTTCCTCCTGCGGCTCGATGCCCAGCGATCGGAGCACGGCGTTCGCGGTGCCGTTCAGCAGTGCGACGGCGGGCTTGAAGACCGTCGTGAACGCGATCTGCAGCGGCACCACGAGCCTGGCGGTCTGCAGGGGCAGCGCGAGCGCGAAGTTCTTCGGCACGAGCTCGCCGAGGATCATCGACAGCAGGGTCGCGATGACGAGCGCCACGATCGATCCGACGGTCTCGACGATGCCCTCCGGCAGGTTCATCGCCAGGAACGGCGCCTCGAGCAGCTTCGCGATCGAGGGTTCGAGCAGGTAGCCGGTCAGCAGCGTGGTCAGCGTGATGCCGAGCTGTGCGCTGGACAGGTGCGTCGAGGTGACCTTCAGCGCGCCGATGACCGGCGCGAGGCCGGCTTCACCGCGGTCGCGCCGCGCTTCGACGTCCGCGCGGTCGAGGTTGACCAGCGCGAACTCGGACGCGACGAAGACACCCGTGCCGAGGGTCAGCAGGATGCCGCCGATCAGCATGACGATGTCGATCGGACTCATGATTCACCCCCGTTCGCGCACAGGGATGACGTGCAGCTCACCGAGTGAGCGGCGGATGAGTGAGGCGAAGAACTATTCGGGGGATCGTCCACAGTGCTGCCAATCGTACTGCCTGCGCGGTCGCTGAACCGTGAATCCGTACAGAACCGACCGCGCCTAGGCCGTGATCCGAGCGCGGTGGTACTGCTGCGGCTCGTAGTCGACCGGCACGCGGAGTTCGACGGCGGCACGGAGCGCGAACGACGGGTCGCGGAGCATCTCGCGACCGATCATCACGACGTCGGCGAGGCCGGTCGCGACGATCTGCTCGGCCTGGAACGCCTCGGAGATCATGCCCACGGCGATCGTCGGGATGCCGGCGTCGCGCTTGATCGCCGCGGCGTGCGGCACCTGGTAGCCGGGGCCGACCGGGATCGGCGCGCTCGCGACGTTGCCGCCGGTCGACACGTCGGCCAGGTCGGCACCGTGCTCCGCGGCCCAGCGGGCGACGACGGTGGTCTCGTCGAGCGTGAGCCCGCCGTCGACCCAGTCGGTGGCCGAGAACCGGACGACGATCGGGAAGCCCTCGCCGACCTCGGCGCGCACGGCGTCGACGACCTCGAGCAGCGCGCGGGCACGGTTCTCGAGCGAGCCGCCGTACTGGTCGGTGCGCTGGTTGCTCAGCGGCGAGAGGAACTGGTGCAGCAGGTAGCCGTGGGCCGCGTGGATCTCGACCAGGTCGAACCCGGCCTCCACCGCGCGGCGGGCGGACTGCGCGAAGGCGAGGGCGACGACGCGGATGTCCTCGACCGCGAGCTCGCGCGGGACGTCGTAGCCGTCGAAGGCCACGGCCGACGGCGCGACCGTGGTCCAGCCGCCCTGGTCGGCGGGGACGGTGCCATGCGTGGTGTCCCAGGGGCGGTAGGTCGACGCCTTGCGCCCGGCGTGCGCGAGCTGGATGCCCGCCGCGGCCCCCTGCTCGTGCAGGAAGTCGACGATCGGCTTGAACGCGTCGCGCTGCTGGTCGTTCCACAGCCCGAGGTCCTGCGGGGTGATCCGTCCCTCGGGCACGACGCCCGTCGCCTCGACCACGACCGCGCCGGCGCCGCCCTTGGCGAAGCCGCCCAGGTGCACGAGGTGCCACGTCGTCGGGACGCCGTCCTGCTGGTCCACCGAGTACTGGCACATCGGGGAGACCCAGATGCGGTTGCGGACGGTCAGGTCACGGACGGTGATCGGGTCGAACAGGGCGTGCGTCACGCGGGCTCCTCAGAGGACGGGTGCCGGCGCCTCGGCCAGTTCCGCCAGGAACGACCGCAGTGACGCCGGCGACGTGTAGTGGTGGCCGACCGCCCCGATCGCTTCCGCACCGGTGGCGTTCTCGGCCCTGTTGTCCACGAACACCATCTGACCCGGGTCGATTCCCAAGCGCGCACAGGTGTCGCGGTAGATGGATGCCGCGGGCTTCAGGACGTGCTCCTCGGCGCTCACCACGACGGTCTCGAACAGCGAGCCCATCGGGGAGCGGCGGTACGGGTCGCCGAAGTCGAAGCCCGCGTTCGAGAGCAGGGCCACACGGGTGCCGGCCTCGTGCAGCTCCTCGACGATCTCGAGGGTCTCCGGCTCGACCTCGAACCACCCGGTGAAGTCGATCGCCCAGAACCGGTGGATCTCGGAGATGCTCCAGGTCCGTCCGGTCCGTTCCGCGATGGCACGCCAGTACGCCACGACCGACAGGTCGCCGCGGTCCAGGTCGTGCCGGAGCTCCTGGTACACCGGGAACAGCTCGTCGGCCGGGACCCCGGTGGCGGCCACGAGGGCGTCCCGCGAGGCGTGCGGCGTCCGGCTGATCACCTCGCCGTAGTCGAAGACCACCACGCGACCAGGCAGGAACAGGCTCATGTGCTCCACCGTAACGTGGGGCCGGTGAACGACTTCGTGCTCGTCCGACCGTCCGATGCCGCCGCGTGGGTCACCGCGCCGACGGGGGAGTCCACCAAGTACCGCCGCGGGGTCCTCGGCATCGCCACCGGGTCCGACCAGTACCCCGGCGCCGCGGTGCTGGGGGTCGACTCCGCCGTGCACACCGGCGTCGGCATGGTCCGGTACGTCGGACCCGCGCGCGCCACCGACCACGTGCTCGCCCGCCGCCCCGAGGTCGTGTCCGGCGTCGGCCGCGTGCAGGCCTGGCTCGTCGGCTCCGGGATCTCGGCGCCGTCGCTCCGTGACCTGGACACGACGACGGCGTCGGGCTTCGCGCACGCCTCCGACGACGGCGTCCCGGTCGTCGTCGACGCCGGGGCGATCCCGCTCGTCGACCTCGGGCCGCTCGCCGTGCTCACCCCGCACGCCGGTGAACTCGCTTCGTTCCTCGGAGCCGATCGCGCCGAGATCGAGCAGGACCCGGCCGCCGCAGCGCTCCGTGCGGCGGAGCAGACCGGCAGCGTCGTGCTGCTCAAGGGGGAGCGGACCCACGTGGTCACCCCGGACGGGTCGGTGCGGCTCGTGGCGTCCTCGGCGACGCCGTGGCTCGCGGCGGCCGGTGCCGGGGACGTGCTGGGCGGGGTGCTCGGAGCGCTCGTCGCCGCGCGGCAGGGCTCTGTCGAGACGGCCGGATCGTCGCTCACCCCGTCGGACCTCGCGCACCTGGCCGCGTCGGCCGCGGTGGTGCACGGGCTCGCGGCGCGGCGGGCGTCCGGCGGCGGACCGTTCCCGATGACGACGCTCATCGCCGAGCTGCCGGCGGTCGTGCGGGACCTGGTCGTGGACGGCGACGCGCGCGGCTAGCGGTCGGTGCGCGTGCACCTTCCGACGATCCACGAGGGGATCGACGCGTGTTCTGTCGAAGGATGCGCACGCAATGGATTCGTGCGCATGTTCCGACGGGACACCACGGGTTCGACAGGTGCAAGGTCGCAACCGCGTCGCGGACGTCAGCTCGCGGGGGTCGCGTGCACCAGGAACTCGACGGAACCCGCGTCGTCGACCTTGACGAACCCCAGGCTCGGGGCCTGCACGCCGTAGTCCGAGAAGGTGATCGGGACCGAGCCGGAGATGTCGACGCCGTCGCCGTTCAGGCCGACCTGCAGCTTCGCGGTGACGTCCTTCGTGACGCCGTGCAGGGTGAGCTTCCCCAGGGCCGTCACGGTCGTCGTGTCGGAGCCGCTCGGGACCGCGTCGGCGATCGGTCCGGTGAGTTCGAAGGTGGCCTCGGGGAAGGCCGCGGCGTCCATCGCGGAGTCGCGGAAGTAGGCGTCGCGCTGGTCGGAGTCGGTGGTGATGTCGGCGACCTGCACCGCGATCTTGGCGGCGGTGATGCTCGTTCCGTCGACGGTCGCGGTGCCGGAGACGCTGTCGGTGCGGCCGGTGACGGTGACGTCGGAGCCGTTCAGGACCTCGTGGACGCGGTACCCGGCCTCGGAGTCGCCGCCGACCGTCCACTCGCCGGACAGGTCCGTGTCGTCGAGGGTGGAGGCCTCACGGGTAGCGGCGACGGACGGCGCAGCCGAGGCCTTCGCGTTCTCGTTGCTCGTGTAGACGTTCGTGAAGACCACCGCGCCCACGACGCCGAGGACGACGACGGCGGCGATGACGGAGATCCAGATGACGGCCTTGCGGCGCTTGCGCGGTGTGTCGGAGGTCACGAGCAGAACGGTGACACGTCATGCTCGGGAGACCCTGAGTCCGTGGCAGCGATCGCCCTCGGTCCGGCCGCTACGCTCGTCCGGTGCAGAGGACCTCGACCCGGTGGCTCGAACTCGCCGGCTTCGTCCTGGCGTTCGTCGCCGTGCACGGGTTCCTGTGGTGGCTGACCCTCGTGTCGGCGAACCTGCCGCTCGGTGACGTGACCATCACCTACAGCCGCTGGATCGAGACCGGGCGGACCGCGGACTTCTGGGTCGGCATCGACGGCGCCTGGGTGTACCCGATCCTGGCGATCGTGCCGATGGCGGCAGCGGCCCTCGGGGGAGTCGCATCGATCGGCTCCGGCTGGTTGCTGCTGATGGTGCTGCTCGACGCCGTGGCGTGCGCGTTCCTGTGGCGGTTTCGGGCGCGCGTGGGGTCGTCCGACCGCTTCGGCGTGCACGGCGTGCGGGTCGTCTGGTGGTGGCTGCTGTTCCTGCTCGCGCTCGGGCCGATCGCGCTCGGTCGGATCGACACCGTCGCGACGGTGTTCGCGCTGGTGGGCGTGGCGTTCGTGGCCTCGAGACCGGCCGTCGCCTCCGCACTCTTCACCGCCGGCGCGTGGACGAAGGTGTGGCCCGCGGCGCTCGTCGCGGTGCTGCTGCTCCTGCGTCGCGGACACCGCCGGGGTGTGCTCGCCGGGGCGCTGGTGCTGAGCGCCCTCATCGTGCTCGTCGACGTGCTGTGGGGCGGTGCGCCGTACCTGCTGTCGTTCGTCGGTGAGCAGACCGGCCGTGCGCTGCAGATCGAGTCACCGCTCGCGACGCCCTTCATGTGGGCCGCAGCCTTCGGCGTCCCGGGTGCAGCGGTGTTCTACGACCAGGAGATCCTGACCTTCGAGGTGTCCGGTGCCGGCACGTCCGCCACCGCGGCCGTGTCGACGCCGCTGATGGCCGTCGTGGTGGTGGCCGGGGTCGTGCTCGCGCTCTGGGCCGCGCGCCGGGGTGCCCGTCGGGCCGAGCTCGCGCCGGTGCTCGCGCTGCTGTTCGTCGCGGCGCTCATCGCGACGAACAAGGTGGGGTCGCCGCAGTACATCGGCTGGTTCGCGGTGCCGATCGTCTGGGGCCTCGCGGCCGGCACCCTGAGTGCGCGCCGGTTCGTGCCCATCGCGGTGCTCGCGCTGCCGATGGCCCTGCTCACGCAGCTGGTCTACCCGGGCTACTACGACCAGTTGCTCGGCGTGCAGCCGTGGATCCTCATGGTGCTCACGCTGCGGAACCTGCTCGAGGTGGCGATCCTGGTGTGGAGCGTGGTCGTGCTGGTGCGGATGGGACGGGCTGCGGGGTCCGGACGGGTGTCGGCGCGCTCGTCGCCGTCCGTGCGCGACCAGCCCGAGCCGGGCAGGATGGACGCATGATCGTCGCCTTCTCCGTCGCTCCGTCCGGTGGTCCCGCTGCAACGTCCGACGGGTCCGTGCACGACGCCGTCGCGGCCGCTGTCCGCGTGGTGCGCGAGAGCGGGCTGCCGAACCGCACCTCGTCGATGTTCACCGAGATCGAGGGGGAGTGGGACGAGGTCATGGACGTCGTCAAGCGCGCCACCGAGGCCGTCGGCGAGTACGGCACGCGGGTGTCGCTCGTCCTCAAGGCCGACATCCGACCCGGGCACACCGGCGAGATCGACGGCAAGCTCGAACGGCTCGAGGCCGCGCTCGGCGAGTAGCGGTCACCGGCGCCGACGCGGACGCCTACGGCGACGAGGGTCGGTGCCGAAGACCGCGGCGACCGTCAGCAGGACGAGGCCGGCGACCGCGAACACCACGACGACGACGATCCCGAGTGGGTCGGTGACGTCCTCGCAGTTCGCGGGCGCGCCGGCGGCGCAGGAGGCCAGGACGGTCGTGACGGTGGGCACGTCGTCATCCTGCACCGCAGCGTTGACCGACACGCCGGAGCGGTCCCTCGGATGTCGGTGGCCGGGTGTCTCATGGTCTGCATCGAGCCACTTCCGGTGGCCTGCGAGACGACGATGAGGAGCGCGTGATGATGCACGACGGCTGGTGCCCCGACTGCGACCTGCGAACGGTCGTCATCGACACGGACGAACAGGGCGAGAACGCCTGGGCGACCTGCGCGGAGTGCGGCACCGGATGGGTGCACCGCGACGAGCTGCCCGAGCAGGCCCCCGCACGGACCCGCACCCCGGAGCGCCAGGCGGCCTGAGCCGACGGCCCGAGCGCTGCCGGTCTGAACGCTCCGAGCTGAGCACCACCGGGCTTTCGTTGGTCCGTTGGAGCGGTTTACACTCGACGGACCAGGACATCACGGCCGCCCCGTCCGGTGGGGTGCTGCACCGTCGTCCCGCTCCGCCCGCACGAGAACAGGCCCCATGTCACAGCTCACGCCTGCGCGTCGCACCCTCGCGCTCATCTCGCTCGCCCTCGGCGGGTTCGCCATCGGCTCGACCGAGTTCGTCGCGATGGGGCTGCTGCCGAACATCGCGCAGGCCCTGCTCCCCGAGCAGTACGGCATCGACCCCGACGCGGGGATCGCCCACGCCGGCTGGCTGGTCAGTGCTTACGCCCTCGGGGTGGTGGTCGGTGCGCCGACCATCGCGGCGATGTCCGCACGGTTCCCGCGCAAGGGCCTGATCCTCGTGCTGCTCGTCGGGTTCGTCGTCGCGACGATCGCGAGCGCACTGCTGCCCTCGTTCGGCCTGGTGCTCGTCGCCCGCTTCGTCGCGGGCCTGCCGCACGGCGCCTACTTCGGCATCGCGTCGATCGTCGCCGGCGACATGATGGGCCCGGGGAAGCGCGGCAAGGGCATCGCCATGGTGCTGCTCGGCCTGTCGGTCGCGAACGTCGTCGGGGTCCCGGCGATCACGTGGGTCGGGCAGGTGGCCGGGTGGCGGGTCGCGTACGGCGTCGTCGCCGCGCTGTTCGCCCTGACGTTCCTGGCCGTCGCGGCCTTCGTGCCGAAGAGCGCCCGCGACGAGCACGCCACGATCGGCCGTGAGCTCCGGGCGTTCCGCGTGCCGCAGGTCTGGATCGTGATGGGCCTCGGCGCCGTCGGGTTCGGCGGGTTCTTCGCGGTGTACTCGTACATCTCGCCGCTCGTGCAGAACGTCACCGGGATGCCCGAGTCGTTCGTGCCGATCGTGCTCGTCGTCGTGGGCATCGGCATGGTCGTCGGCGGGGTGCTCGGTGGACACCTGGCCGACCGCAGCGTGAAGCGCACGATCTACGTCGGCATGTTCGCGCTCATCGGCGCCCTGCTCGTCACCGTCCTGACGGCGCAGTGGCTCTGGGGCATGCTGCTCGGCGCGTTCCTGCTCGGGGCGACGTCGTCGGCGATCCCGCCGGCGGTGCAGTCGCGCCTGATGGACGTCGCCGGTGACGCCCGCACGATCGCGGCGGCGCTGAACCACTCGGCGTTCAACATCGGCAACTCGATCGGTGCTGCCCTGGGCGGCGCGGTCATCGCGGCCGGCTTCGGGTTCCTCGCGCCGGGCTGGCTCGGCATCGGCCTGGCGCTGCTCGGCGTCCTGGTGACGATGGTCAGCTACGCGGTCGAGCGGCGGAGCACCCGCCGTGCCGCGGTCCGCTCCTCGTCACCGTCCACCGGTCCGATCACCGCACCGGTCCCGACGGCCTGACCCGCGGGGTGTGCGCACCCACCCACCGGACGGGAGGCCCGTGGCGACGCCGCCACGGGCCTCCCGTCCGTCGTATGGCGCGGCCACCGCACATGGTGAGCAGCAATGGTCGGGTCCCGTGACGGGACCCGACCATTGCTGCTCACGAAGTGCAACGCGCGAAGCGCAACGCGCGAAGCGCGCCGCGCGAAGCGCGCCGCGCGAAGCGCGCCGCGCGCTACAGCCCCAGGGGGCTGCCGTCCTGCACGATGATGCCGTCGGTGATCGCACGCTTCCGCAGCGCGACCTTCGTGCCGACATCGAAGCCGGCGACGCGGTACTTCTCACGGATGCGCTTGAGGTAGCTCTTCGCGGTCTCCTCGGAGATGCCGAGCTGGTAGGCGACGCTCTTGACGGGCTCGCCACCGCCGTACAGGGCCATCACGCGACGCTCCTGGGCGCTGAGCTTCGGGACACCGCCGACGTCACCGCTGTTGATGGCGAGGTCGAGCTCGGCCGAGACGTACTGCTCGCCGCGCTGGGCGGAGCGGATCGCCTCGACGATCATGTCGGCGTCCTCGCTCTTGACGAGGTACCCGAGCGCGCCGGCGCCGAGGGCCTCGCGCACGACGTTCGGCTCCGAGTAGGTGCTCATGACGACGGTCTTGACGCCCGCGGTCTTGAGCGTCGAGATCTTCAGCGACACCGGGATGGAGTCCTTGAGGTCCAGGTCCAGCAGCACCACGTCGACCGGGAACGCCGGGCTCGTCAGGAGCTCGGGCCAGGTCGTGACGGCGGCCACCAGGGTGATGTCGTCGGCCGCGTTCCGGATCCACTCCGTGAGCGCGCCGAGGAGCATCCTGTGGTCGTCGACCAGTGCGAGTCGGATCGGTTCCTCTGGAGTCGCCATGCTGGCGTCCTTTCTCGGTGCGGATTGCTCGGCCGATCCTAGGAGGATGCGGGCCGGAAGTCGGTCAGGCGTGCGGGTGTCCGGCAGCTACATCGACGGATGTCGGTTCACGACGCAGTGCGCGACGATGTGCAGCGCGCCGTCGCGGACGGTCTCGGTGTACGGGCCGATGCGCTGCAGGGCGCTCCACGCCGTCGGGCCGAGGCTGCGCCGGGGCACCCCTCGGGACTCGATGACGACGGGGACGTCCATGGTGTCGTCGCTGACCGGGTGACCGTCGGAACCGATGGGGCCGAGGGTGACGGAGACGACGGGCATGCCGGGCTGCGCGGTGCGGCCGTCGCCGACCATCTGCCAGATCGCCTGCAGCAGCCCGTCGCGCTGGGTGGGGGAGAGGTGCCCCGCCAGGGCGGTCGGGTCGGCGACGCTCACCGAGCGACCGAGGTGGTCGGACTCGGTGATCGCGTGGTAGAGCCAGGTCTCGCGACGGCCCTCGATCAGGTGCAGGCGGAGCTCGGTGGCGAGCGACGCGGCGACGGAGCTCGAGGCGTCGGACAGCGGCAGCGGGTCGGTGCCGTTGGCGACGGCGTCGAGCAGCTTCTCGGCGGCCAGGTCGAGCCGGGCGAGCTCGTCCGAGGCGAGCATGCCGACAGCGAACTGCGGCGCCTGCACGTTGCTCTGCACGAGCACCCGGTCGAGTTCCCGCTGCACGAGCTGGCGGAACCGCTGCACGACGTACAGCGCGAGCGCCGGCGGCACGACGACGAGTGACAGCAGGGACACGATGCCGGGCATGGTGTCGTTCGTGATCGGCGTCGACGCGACGGCCATCACGATGAACGCGATGCCGAGCGCACCGATGGCGACGGCGACCTCGCGGGCGGGGCGGAGCGTGGCGATCGGCAACAGGGCGAACCCGGCGGCCATCGACGCGGTCGCGGTGTGCGCGATGTCGTGCTCGGGCCAGATGCCGATGAAGTCGAGCGTGACCACGCAGGCCAGCACGACGCAGATCAGCGCGAAGGCCGGACCCGTCAGCCGTTCGCCGTAGGTCAGGACGCTGAGTCCGACCCCGACGGCGGCGACGACGTAGAGCCCCCAGGCGACCGCGGGCAACCACGGGTCGGAGTACTCGTTCCAGCGCACCAGGAAGAACGCGATGCCGGCGACGGCCTCGATCGCGGTGAGGACCGCGGCACCGAGGCCGAGGTACCCGGCACCGAGCGAGGCCCCGGGCTTGGCGGCCTGCCGCAGGGACCGGGCACCGGTGGACGTCGACGGGAGCCCCCTGGCCTGGCGACGTTCGCTCGTGCGGTACCGCTCGCGCGCCTCGCGTCGGGTGCGGGGGGCTGGTGGAGCGGTCTCGCCGGGCAGGCTGCGGCCGATGGTGTCCTCGGGGACCCGGGTCATCGCGGTGCCTCCAGGACGACGGTGGTGCCGGAGCCCGGCGCGGAGAAGAGCTTCGCGTCGCCGCCGACCTCGCGCAGGCGGTTCACGACGCTCTCCTTGAAGCCGAGTCGCTCGGCACTGACGGTGGTGAGGTCGAAGCCGACGCCGGAGTCGGTGACCATCGCACGGACGACCTCGTTGTCGTGGACGATCGTGACGTGCGCCTCGCCGACCCCGGCGTGCCGACGGACGTTCTCGAGGCACTCGCCGAGCGCGAGCAGGAACGCGTCGAGCACGTTCGACGGCAGCAGGACCTGCCCGGTGCCGTGCCAGCTGACCTCGAGCCCCATCCGGCCGAAGCGCTGCTTGACCGACTCGAGGGTCTGCCCGAGGGGCGACTCTTCTTCACGGGTGAGCGAGTAGTCACCGGACTGCGAGGGCTGCGGGGTCGCACCGAGGCGCAGGTGCCGCAGCAGTCGGGCGTCCTCGGCGGCCTGCTCGCGCATGGCCTGCTCGGAGACGCCGACGCCGGAGTGCGCCAGCAGCGTCAGGGTCGCGAGCACCGTGTCGTGCAGCAGGCGGGCACCCTGGCGGCGCTGCGCCTCGGTCTCGCTGGCCTGCCGTTCGGCGCGATGGGCGGTGCCGATGCTGTAGATGCGGCGGGCGACGCGGGGGATGCTGCGCGAGATCCAGATCGCCACGACGGCCATCAGGACCCACCCGAGCAGTGCGCCGCTGACCGGGGTCGACAGGAGCGAGCCCGATCCCCACACCATGAGCACCACCACGGCGCCGCCCCCGGCGATGGTGATGGCGAGACCGACCGGGTGCCCGCGCTGGGCCATCAGCGGTGCCGAGAGCCCGCCGGCGGCCAGGGGCATGACGGCGCTGGCGACGAGGGGCCGCGCCGAGTCGGGGACTCCGGTGAAGAGCAGCACCATCGTGGCGAGTCCGGCGACGACGATGGCGGCGGTCCACCACACTTCGCCGCCGCGAGCGAAGCACACGAGCGCGGTGATCATCGCGGCGATGCAGAGGAGTGCGCCGATGAGGGGCAGCGTGGGCACGGCGGCGGCGGAGAGGATGCCCACGACGCTGACGAGCGCGCAGACGATGCCCACGACACGGGTCGCCGACCGCAGCAAGCGGTCGCGTTCCTGTGCGATGAAGTCCATCGATGTCCTGGTTGGTGACGATCTGGCGGTGCGGGAAACCGAGCGTCGGTCAGTGCCGAGCTCCACGCCATCATTCCACGCGCGCCACCCGTTGGGGGGTCTTCGGCGCGCCGTGGTGGCAGGCAGGCCCGCTCAGGAGTCGAGCAGCCGCCGCAGGTGCGCCCCGACCTGCTCGTGCTCGATGAGGAACCCGTCGTGTCCGAACTCGCTCTCGATCACCGCTGCGGTGTCCCCGTCGAGCGCGTCCGGCACGCCCGCGGCAATCCGGTGCTGGTCCTCGACGGGGAACAGCCGGTCGCTCGAGATCCCCACGACCAGGGTCCGTGCGGTCACCAGCCCGAGTGCCGCCGAGACCCCGCCGCGCCCGGCGCCGACGTCGTGCGAGTCCATCGCGTACGTCAGCGTCACGTAGCTCGAGGCGTCGAACCGCCGGGTGAACTTGTTGCCGTGGAAGTCGAGGTAGCTCTCCACGGAGAACCGGCCGTCGTCGCCGAGCGGGGAGACGTCGCTCTGCCAGGACCGCGCAAAACGGCTGTTCAGCTCGTCGGAGGCCCGGTACGTCATCAACGCCATCCGTCGGGCCAGCGACAGCCCGCGGTGCGGGCCCTCGCCGACGTCGGCCTCGTAGTAGTCGCCGCCCGCGAACGCCGGGTCCATCTGGATCGCGGCTCGCTGCAGCGAGTTCGCCGCGATCTGGTCGGCGGTGGTCTGTGCCGTCGACGCGAGGACCGCCAGCCGCTGCACGCGCGCGGGGTGCGAGACCGCGAACTCGAGGGCGTGCATACCGCCCATCGACCCGCCGACGACGGCCGCGAAGGTCTCGATGCCGAGCCGGTCGGCGAGCTGCGCCTGCACCTCGACCTGGTCGCGCACCGTCACGAACGGGAACCGCGAGCCCCACTCCGCGCCCGTCGGCGACACCGACGACGGCCCGGTGGTGCCCTGGCAGCCGCCGAGCATGTTCGGCGCGATGACGAACCACCGGTCGGTGTCGATCGCCCGGCCGGGGCCGACGACGTCGCCCCACCAGCCGGCGGTGCGGTGGCCCGGGCCGGCGGCACCGGTCACGTGCGAGTCCCCGGTCAGGGCGTGCAGGACGAGCACCGCGTTGTCGCGGGCGGCGTTGAGCGTGCCCCACGTCTCGTAGGCCACGCGCACGGACGGCAGGCGGCCGCCGCGCACCCATTGCTCGCCGAGGGACTCGAAGTGGCGTGCACCCGGGTGGTCACCGGGACGCCAGGCACCGGTCACGGGCGGCTTGCCGAGGGTGCCGAGTTCGGTGCCGGGCACCAGGGTGGACGGCACGGAGTCCTCGGGGGTCGTCTGCCAGTCCATCGTGCGTCCAGTCTGCCGGGAGGCGCGGGTCGCCGCCGCCGTGTTACGTCACGCCCGGCGCGTGGCCGGGCTTCAGGCCGCGCTCGCCGTTCCGTGCGCGCGCATGTTCCGACATCGTGCGCGTCGTTCGACTCGTGGATCGTCGCACCATGCGCACGTACCGGATGCGTGTGCAACGAGCGACGTCCCACGCGTCGATCGACACGTGGGACGTCGCAACATGCACGCGCATCGACAGGCAGCGCCCGCGGGCCCTACGCGCGCTGGCTCTCCTGCGCGGTCGCCCGGGCCGCGGCGAGCCCGGCCTCGAGGTCGGCCTTCAGGTCGGCGATGTTCTCGATGCCGACCGACAGGCGCACCAGGCCGGGCGTGACCCCGGTGGTGAGCTGCTGCTCGGGGGTCAACTGCGAGTGCGTGGTCGATGCCGGGTGGATCACGAGCGAGCGGACGTCACCGATGTTCGCCAGGTGCGAGAAGAGCTGCAGGTTGTCGACGAACGCCTTGCCCGCGGTGACCCCGCCCTTGAGTTCGAACGACAGCACAGCACCGACGCCCTTCGGCGCGTACCGGTTCGCGGCCGCGTACCAGGGCGACGTCGGCAGCCCGGCGTAGGCGACCGTGGCGACGTCGGGGTGCTGGTCGAGCCACTCCGCGATCTCCTGCGCGTTGGACACGTGCCGCTCGATGCGGAGCGACAGGGTCTCGATTCCCTGCAGCAGCGCGAACGCCGTGTCCGCCGAGTTCGACGCACCGAGGTCGCGGAGCAGCTGCACCCGGGCCTTCACGATGTAGGCGAGCTCGTTGCCGACCGCCTCGGCGAAGACCGCGCCGTGGTACGACGGGTCGGGCGTGTTGAACTCCGGGAACCGGTCGGCGTGCTGCGACCAGGCGAACTTCCCGCCGTCGACGATGATCCCGCCGATGACCGTGCCGTGGCCGCCGAGGAACTTCGTGGCCGAGTGCACCACGATGTCGGCACCGTGCTCGAACGGACGGATCAGGTACGGCGTCGCGATCGTGTTGTCGACGATCAGCGGGACACCGGACTCGTGGGCGACGTCGCTGACGCCCGTGATGTCGAGGACGTTGATCTTCGGGTTGCCGATGGTCTCGGCGAAGAACAGCTTCGTGTTCGGGCGGACCGCGCGGCGCCACTCCTCGAGGTCGTCCTGGTCCTCGACGAACGTCGTCTCGATGCCGAGCTTCGCCAGCGTGTACTTGAACAGGTTGTACGTGCCGCCGTAGATCGACGACGACGAGACGATGTGGTCACCCGCCCCGGCGATGTTCAGCACCGCGTAGGTCTCGGCGGCCTGGCCGGAGGCGACGAGCAGGGCCCCGGACCCGCCCTCGAGCGCGGCGATCCGCTGCTCGACGACGTCGTTCGTCGGGTTCATGATCCGGGAGTAGATGTTGCCCGGCTTGGCGAGCGCGAACAGGTCGCGCGCTTCGTCCGAGTTCGCGAAGACGTACGAGGTCGTCTTGTAGATCGGCGTCGCTCGGGCCCCGGTGGTCGGGTCCGGCTGTGCGCCGGCGTGGACCTGGGTGGTCTCGAACTGCCACTGCGCGGCGTCGTGCTCGGTCATCTTGGTGCTCCTGTCCGGTGCGGCTGGTCGTCGGGTCGCCCTGCGCTCGGCCTGGAGGCGCGGCGCGGCTGTGCGTCGGGTGTCACGGTACGCAGGTGGCCGGGCCCGCACCACCGCACCCGCCTCGGGACGTAACGCAGCCGCCCGACGCGCCACGGGCCTCCCGTCCGTCCGCACCGTGCTGTCACCGTCGGACGGTGCGAGGTCGGTGGTTCGGTGCGGCACTGCCGCGCCGCACCGAACGGGCAAGCTCGCGCCGGCCGGAGGAACGCGCACGGTGCGAGGTGGCACCGCTACGCCTTGTCGCGGCGGAACAGCCAGTCGACCTTCGGCTCGAGCAGCCACCGCATCCCACGCCGCACGAAGGGTTGCGCCAGGAAGAGGCTGACGGCACACGCGATGACGACCATGAGGAGCACGAACGGCCATGCCGAGTGCTCGCCGGCCAGGACGCCGGACTCCCGGATCGGGTACAGCACGAACGTGTGGAGCAGGTAGACGTACATCGTCGCCGCGCCGAACTGCGTGATCCAGACGTTCCGACGGGGGATGAGCACCAGGAACGACGCCGTCAGCAAGGTCGCGAGCAGCATCAGGCCGAAGCGCACCGCACCCGCCCACCAGGCGTCCTCGCCGAGCCCCGAGTAGGAGTCGTCGTAGAAGAACCAGTGGTGCAGGTCGAACTCCTTGAACTGCGGGATCCAGACCGCGCACGACACCGCCCACGCCGCGAACACCACGACGGCGGCGATCCGCACCCGGACGACCGTGCGGCGGGACGCCTCGTACCAGCGGTCGAAGACGCCCCACTGCTTGACCTGCCAGCCGAGCAGGAAGAACGGCAGCAGGCTGATCGCGCGGGACAGCGAGAGCGTGGAGTCGACGTTGTCGAAGTAGCCCACGCCGATGCTGAACACGACCGCCCAGAACAGCGGCCACCGCAGCTGCGCCAGGTACGGCAGGATCAGCTTGAAGATGCCCAGGGCCAGCAGGAACCACAGGGTCCACGTCGGCTTCGTCGGGTTGAAGTCCTTGCCGCCCTCGACGATGCCCTGCACCACGGTCCAGATCGTCTGCATGATGATGTACGGCACGACGATGTCCGTGATCGTCCGCCGCATCCGCTTCGCCGTCGGGGTGTCGGCCGACGAGAAGTAGCCGCTGATCACACCGAACGCCGGCATGTGGAACGCGTAGATGAACGTGTAGAGCGCCAGGGCGTGCTCGCTCGCCGGCGTCTGCCGCTGGATCGCGTGGCCGATGACCACGAGCGTGACCGCGACGAACCGCGCGGTGTCCCACATCGGGATCCGGCGCGGGGCTCGACCGGGCTCGAGCTGCGTCGCCGGGGCCGAGGGGGCGGGAGGGGCGGCATCCGTCGTCATCGCCGGTCACGTTACCGGATCGTGACCTGCACGGCCCGGTGCGGTGCCGGAAGCGTCCCGCTCGGTACGGTGGGCGGACCGGGCAACCACACGCCCGGTCACCGACGCAGGAGGCAGATCACATGGCAGCACGGCGCGCAGTCGTCACCGGAGCGAGCTCGGGCATCGGGGCGGCCACCGTCCGGCTGTTCCGGTCGCGGGGCTGGGACGTGCTCGCCGTGGCCCGCCGCGCCGCGAAGCTCGAGGCGCTCGCCGCGGAGACCGGGGCCGACACCCTGGTCGCCGACATCACGGACGCCGACGACGTGGCGACGCTCGCCGCGCGGGTCGCGGACCTCGGCGGCGCCGACGTGCTCGTGAACAACGCGGGTGGGGCGTTCGGCTCGGCGAGCGTCGAGGAGTCCGACGTCGACGACTGGCGCGCCATGTTCGAGGTCAACGTGATCGGCACGAAGCGTGTCGTCTCCGCGCTGCTGCCGCACCTGCGCGACCGCGCTCGCGCGTCCGGGGGAGCGGACATCGTCACGGTGACCAGCACCGCCGGGTTCGTCGCGTACGAGAACGGTGGCGGCTACAACGCCGCGAAGTTCGCCGAGCACGCCCTGGTCGGCGCGCTCCGGCTCGAGCTGAACGGCGAGCCGATCCGTGTCGTCGAGATCGCGCCGGGCATGGTGAAGACCGACGAGTTCGCGCTCACCCGGTTCCGCGGGGACGAGCAGAAGGCCGCCGCGGTGTACGACGACGTGCCGGAGCCGCTCGTGGCCGACGACGTCGCCGAGGCGATCGTGCACGCGGTGGAGCTGCCGGCACACGTGAACCTCGACCTCGTGACGATCCGGCCGGTGGCGCAGTCGGCGCAGCACAAGCTGGCGCGCGGCCCGCTGACGCCCCGCTGAGCCGACCCGCGCCGGACCCGCGCAGCGCCCGGGCTGCTGCCGCGGGTCGCGGGCGCGGGCTCCCTGCCGGTACCGTGGTCGGATGCCGATCAGCAGCGAACCCGAGCCCGCGGCTCCGTCCACCGTGACCGTGACGAGCGGGCCCGAGGTACTCGGCTGGCTCGAGTTCGGTGACGCCGCACGCCTGCTCGCCAAGGACGTCCTGTCCAGCGGCTTCGAGCCCGAGGTCGTCGTCGCCGTCGCCCGCGGCGGACTGATCATCGCCGGCGCCGTGGCGTACGCCCTCGGCACCAAGGAGTGCGGCTCGATCAACGTCGAGTTCTACACCGACGTCGAGCAGCGGCTGGAGGAGCCGGTCGTGCTCGCCCCCGCCCTCGACGCCCCGAGCCTGGCCGGCAAGCGGGTCCTCGTCGTCGACGACGTGTCGGACTCCGGCCGCACCCTGCGCCTGGTGGTCGACATCATCCGGAACGCCGGTGCCGACGTCCGGAGCGCCTGCCTGTACTCGAAGCCCGGCACTGTCCTCGAGCCCGACCACGTGTGGCGCCGGGTCGACGGCTGGATCACGTTCCCGTGGAGCGCCCTCGCCCCCGTGACGGCCGAGTCGTGAGCATCCACCTGGTCGGCGGCGGTCTGTTCGCCGCCTCGGACGCCGCAGCACCGTTCCTCGCCGAGGCGACCGCCCGTTCGGCAGCGGTCGGCCGGAGCATCCCGCGCATCGCCCTGCTCTCCGTGGCGGGCCCGGACGGCGGCAGCCCGTCGTCGACGGCCGACATCGCCGAGGTCCTCGGCGGCCCGCGCACGGCCGAGGTGCTCGTCACCGAGGTCGCGGCCGGTCAGGTCTTCGACACCACCGTCCTGAGCGACGTCGACGCCCTGGTGGTCGGCGGCGGCGTCACCCCCGACTACCTGGCGGCGATCGCCCCGCTCGTCGACCAGCTCCGGCTGCTCGTCTCCGACGGTCTGCCCTACCTCGGCTACTCGGCCGGTGCGATGATCGCCGCCGACCGTGCCCTGGTGGGCGGCTGGCGCATCGGCGGCGTCGAGATCTGCCCCGAGGCGGCGTCCGAGGGGCTGGACGAGGTCGAGCTCCGCGAGGGCCTCGGCCTGGTCGACCTGACCATCGACGTGCACGCGGTGCAGGCCGGCACGCTCGCGCGGCTCATCGCCTGCGCCGAGGCCGAGTTCGTCACCGCCGGACTCGCGATCGACGAGGACACCACGCTCGTCGTCGGCGAGGGCGCGCTCGAGGTCCGCGGGACCGGCAGCGTCTGGCGTGTGATGGCCGGCGAGGAGTCGGTGGCCGTCGCCACCATGGGCGCGTAGCCGACGTGGAACCCCGGCCGCTCGCCGACCTGGTCGACCCCGGCTGGGCCGATGCCCTCGCACCCGTCGAACCCGACGTGCACCGGATCGGAGCGTGGCTCCGCGAGGAGACCGCAGCCGGTCGCCACTACCTGCCCGCGGGCGGCGACGTTCTGCGCGCGTTCACGAGCCCGTTCGACGCCGTCAAGGTGCTGGTCGTCGGGCAGGACCCGTACCCGACGCCCGGCCACCCGATCGGTCTGTCCTTCGCTGTCGACCCGGCCGTCCGTCCGGTGCCGCGCAGCCTGGCGAACATCTACCGCGAGCTCGCCGACGACCTCGGCGTGACGCCCCCACCGCACGGTGACCTGCGGGCGTGGTCCGACCAGGGCGTCCTGCTGCTCAACCGGGTGCTCACCGTGCAGGCGGGCGAGGCCGGCAGCCACCGCGGCAAGGGCTGGGAAGCGGTGACCGACCAGGCCGTCCGCGCCCTGGTCGCCCGTGGCACCCCGCTCGTCGCCGTGCTCTGGGGTGCCCAGGCCGGTTCGGTGCGACCGCTCCTCGGCGACACCCCGGTCGTCGCGTCGGCCCACCCGAGCCCGCTCAGCGCGTCGCGCGGGTTCTTCGGCAGCCGCCCGTTCTCGCAGGTGAACGCGCTGCTCGAGTCGCAGGGCGCACCGCCCGTCGACTGGACGCTGCCCGCTCAGTAGGCTCGGCACGTGCTCGAGGAGGAATACCAGCGACGGCGGGTCCTGCCGCGACACCTGCGTGCCCCGGCGGCGACCGAGACGGCCTTCGAGTACCGCATCCGTGCGGCCGAGGTGGGGGACCTGCCCCACGTGCGCGAGATCCACACGCACTACGTCCGCAACTCGTCGGTGACCTTCGACCCGGCGGCGTTCACGTACGCCGCGTGGAAGAAGCGCTACGACGACATCCGGAAGCGCCGCCTGCCGTTCCTGGTGGCGGAGAACCCCGCCGGGCAGATCCTCGGGTACGCCCTGGTCGACGCGTGGAACCCGCGGGACCGCTCGAACCACGTCGTCGAGGACTCGATCTACCTCGGCGCCGCGTCCGGTGGCAAGGGGCTCGGCCGCGCGCTGATGGAGGCGCTGCTCGACGAGTGCCGATCGGCCGGCGTGCGCGAGGTCGTCGCCGTCATCGCGGACCGCCAGGCCGAGGCGTCGATCCGGCTGCACGAGCGGCTCGGCTTCGAGGAAGTGGGCCGGATGGGCAAGGTCGGCTACAAGTACGACCGCTGGCTCGGCACCGTCACGATGCGGCTCCGCCTGCGCGGCCCGCGGCTGTTCGCGCGACGACGCTGACGGAGCCGACGCGGTCGACGCGGTCGACGCGCGTCACGCTCGAGACGCGGCCACAGGGCGGACGGGAGGCCCGTGGCGGCCCCGGCACGCGCCTCCAGGCCGTCGCCCGGTCGCGTCAGCCTGCCGGCGCCTCGGTGATGAACTCGTCGCGCGTCACGCGGAGCAGCGCGGTGGCCGCCGCCGCCGCGGCGTCCGCGTGACCGTCGACCGCTGCGCGCCCGACGGCATGGTGCCGGAGCGCCGCCTCGCGCGTCCAGCGCGTGATGGGGTCGCGCGACTCCGACGTGCGGGTGCGGAGCAGCGCCTCGACCGTGCCGGCGAAGTGCGCGAACACGGCGTTCCCCGACCCGGTGAGCAGGGCACGGTGGAAGCGGACGTCGGCCTCGAGGTAGGCGCGACTGTCCTCGCGTCCGCAGGCGTCGAGCATGTCCTCGGCGGCGGCGAGCACGGCGTCAGCACCATCGGAGCCGGCGGTCAGGGACGCCGCGACCGGTTCGACGCCGAGCCGGAGCTCGACGAGCTCGCGCTGCTGCACGAAGTACGCCGGTGAGGTACCGCGCCACCGGATCACGGTGGGGGCGAGCAGCTCCCACGCCGTGATGTCGCGGACGAGCGTGCCGACCCGCTGCCGGGGCTCGACCAGGCCGAGGGACTGCAGGACGCGCAGGGCCTCGCGGACGACCGAGCGGGACACCCCGAACTCGTCGGCGACCAGTTCGGGTCGCACGACGGAACCCGTGGCCAGGTCGCCGTCGACGATCCGCTGGCCCAGGGTGTCGAGCACGTGGGCGTGCAGTCCGCGTGCGGTGGGCATCGTTTCCTCCGTGCAGTACGGGTCACGCGGTCGCCGTGACGCCGGTCCCATCGAAGCGGCAGACTCCGGGGACGGGCGGTTGGCGCGCGGGACGACGGCGTATAGTCTGATTAATCAGATTATTGAGGGTCGGCGTTCGTCGCGCCACTCCACCCTCGACACGAAGGCGACGGAGCCGCGCAGCAGCGACTCCAGGAAGGGGCGCTGATGCCTCACGCTCTCCCGGACCACCTGCTCGCCGCGGGTGGCACCACCGAGACGGTCGACCCGTCCGGTTCGATCCCGCAGCTGATCATCGCGGCGCTCGTCGGCATCGTGGTGATCATCGCGCTCATCACCTGGCTCAAGGTGCACCCGTTCATCGCGCTCACGATCGGCGCGCTCGGCGTCGGCATCGGCGCGGGCCTGGCGCCGGACAAGGCGGTCACGAGCTTCGGTGACGGCTTCGGCGCGACCATGACGAGCGTCGGCATCCTCGTCGGGCTCGGGGCGATGTTCGGCAAGATGCTCGTCGACTCCGGCGCAGCGGACCGCGTGGTGGACACCCTGGTGCGGAAGTCGTCGAAGGCGGCGCTGCCGTGGACGATGGCCCTGATCGGCGCGCTCATCGGGCTGCCGATGTTCTTCGAGGTCGGCCTCGTCCTCCTCATCCCGATCATCGTGCTGGTCGCCAAGCGGAGCGAGGTGCCGATCATGAAGATCGCCGTCCCCGCGCTGGTCGGCCTGTCGACGATGCACGCGTTCGTCCCACCGCACCCCGGCCCGCTCGTCGCGATCTCCACCGTCGGCGCGAACCTCGGCACCACGCTCGCCTTCGGCATCGTGCTGGCGATCCCGGTGATCATCCTGGCCGGGCCGCTCTTCGCCCGCTTCGCGGCCCGCTGGGTCGACATCCCCGTCCCCGACATGTTCGGGTCGCGTGGGGCGGTCGCCACCGCCGGCCCGGGTTCGGGGTCGGGTTCCGGGTCCGCCTCCTTCGCCGACGACCCGGCACACCCCGGACGGGAGGCCCGGCGCGGCCCCGCCACGCAGGACACCGCGTCCCTGCCCAACGGCAAGAGCGACTTCACGCGCGTGATCAGCGAGCCGCGCAGCCCGTCGTTCACCGTCGCCCTGATCGGCATCCTGTTGCCGGTCGTGCTCATGCTCGCCCAGGCGATCCGTGAGGCCACCGCCCCCGACGCCGCCGGCTCGTGGGTGAGCCTGCTCGACTTCCTCGGTTCGCCGATGATCGCCATCGGCATCGCCGCCGTCTACGCGATGGTCTTCTTCGCGATCGGCGGCGGGATGGACCGCTCGGCCGTGTCGAAGTCGCTCGAGAGCGCGCTGCCCCCGATCGCCGGCGTGCTGCTCATCGTCGGCGCCGGCGGTGGGTTCAAGCAGGTGCTCATCGACACCGGCATCGGCGGCGTGATCGCCGACGCCGTCAAGGACTCCGGCGTCTCGGTGCTGCTCGTCGCCTGGGTCGTCTCGGCCCTGGTCCGCGTGGCGACCGGGTCGGCCACGGTCGCCACCGTGACCGCCGCCGGCATCATGGCGCCGATCGCCGCCGACCTGTCGACGCCGATGACCTCCCTGCTCGTGCTCGCGATCGGTGCCGGCTCGGTGTTCCTGTCGCACGTGAACGACGCCGGGTTCTGGCTGGTGAAGGGGTACCTCGGCACCACGGTGGGGCAGACGTTCAAGACGTGGACGGTGCTCGAGTGCCTCATCTCGGTGTTCGGTCTGCTGGGGGTCCTGCTGGCCGGGGTGTTCATCCGATGAGCGGCGCAGGAGGAGTTGCTGCTGCCGGTGCGGCCGACGCCGGGCTGGACGCCCGCGTCCTGGTCGTGATGGGGGTCTCCGGGTCCGGCAAGTCGACCGTCGCCGCCATGGTGGCGGAGCAGGTCGGGTGGGAGTTCGCCGAGGGCGACGCGATGCACCCGCCGGCGAACGTCGACAAGATGCACGCCGGCACCCCGCTCACCGACGAGGACCGCTGGCCGTGGCTCGACGTCGTCGCCGGATGGATCCGCGGACACCTGGACGCCGGCACGAACGGCGTCGTGACCTGCTCGGCCCTGAAGCGCTCGTACCGCGACGTGCTGCGGGCCCCCGGGGTGGTGTTCGTGCACGTGGCCGGTGACGGTGCCCTCATCGAGGAGCGGATGTCGCAGCGTTCCGGGCACTTCATGCCGACGTCGCTGCTGCAGTCGCAGCTCGCCACGCTCGAGCCGCCCCAGTCCGATGAAGCCCACCTGACGATCGCCGCCGACCGCACCCCGGAAGAGGAGAGCGCCGAGGTCGTGGCGCGGCTCGGGCTGGTCCGGATCCCGAGAGCCTGATCGGGCGGCGCTCGGCAGCATGGCCGCATGGCGATCGACGACTCCCTCTCGCTCCTGACCCGCGGCTACGGGTTCGGTGCCCACCTGTGGCGCCGGACCCGTCCGGGGGCGCGGGCGGTGGGCTTCCGACTGCTCGGACGTCCGGCGCTGCTCGTGCGTGGTGCCGAGGGCGTCGGGCTGTTCTACGACGGCGACCGCACGGCACGCCACGGCGCGATGCCGGCGATCGTGCAGCGGACGCTCTTCGGCGTCGGCTCGGTGCACAGTCTCGACGGGGCGGAGCACCACCACCGCAAGGCGACGTTCGTCGACGTCGCGTACGAGGACGAGCAGGTCCGGCGCCTCGCACCCCTGCTGACCCACGAGTGGGCGACCGAACGCGACGCGTGGCTGACCGGTGGCACCCGGTCGGCGTACGACGCGGCCGTCGGTGCGATCGGCCGCGCCGTCATGCGGTGGGCCGGGCTGCCGGGGACGCCGGCGGCGAAGACCCGCTGGGCGGCGCGGCTCGCCCAGGTCGTCGACGGCTTCGGGGTGCCCTACTCACCGGAGTACCTGCAGGCCGTCCTGAACCGGCACTGGTCGGACCGGCATGCCCGGCGGCTGGTCGAGGCCGTGCGCGGTGGCCGGTTGACCCCCGAGCCGCACACCGCCCTGCACGAGTGGGCGTGGCACCGGGACCCCTCCGGGGCGCTGCTGCCGGCGCGGCTGGCCGGCATCGAACTGCAGAACAGCATCCGGCCGGCCATCGCGGTGGCCCGGTTCGTGGCGTTCGCGGCGAAGGAGTTGCACGACCGGCCGGAGTGGCGGGAACGGATCGCCGCCGAGAGCGCGGCGGCCGACACCGCTGACGGGCCGCGCGTCGACGGCCCGCGCGTCGACGGCCCGCTCGCCGTCGGTCCGCGCGTCGACGGCCCGCTCGCCGTCGCCTTCGCGCAGGAGATCCGCCGGACCGCGCCGTTCGTGCCGATGCTGCCTGCCTGGGCCACCACGGACGTCGAACTGGACGGCCAGCACCTGCCCGCCGGCGGGCGCGTGGTGCTCGACATCACCGGGACCGACACCGACGAGCGCTCGTGGGACCGTGCGGGCGAGTTCGACCCGTCGCGGTTCCTCGGCGTGGACGATTTCGAGTCCATCACGACGTTCGTCCCGCACGGCGGTGCCGACGTCGCCACGGGGCACCGGTGCCCCGGCGAGAAGGTCGCGATCGCCGCACTCGCGGCCGCGGTCTCGGTGCTGAGCGACCCGCGGCTGACGATCCTCGACGACGGGCTCCAGGCCGACCGCCGCCGACTGCCGACGAAGCCGGCATCGGGCGGCGAGGTCCGGGGCCGCTGCCCCTTCCACTGACCCGGTCTCAGCTGACCCGGGCTCAGCTGAACCGGATCGGGGTGCCGACGGGCAGCGCCGCCAGGGTGCGGGTCATCTCCGCCGAGATCCGGACGCAGCCGTGCGAGCTGCCAGTCGGGTCCGGGTAGTAGTGCAACGCGGTCAGTGCCGCGTTGCCGCCGTACGACGGGATCCGGGACGAGTGCGCCCCGGTCAGGATGATCGGGTTGCCCTGCGTGTACGCGACGCGGGTGTCGACGTACGCCGCCTCGACGTAGGTTGCGGTGTCGGCCGGGGTCGGGTCCTGCGGGGTGCCGAGCCGCGCGGCCTCGGTGGCGGTGATCTTCCCCTTCCGGGTGACGACGGACACCGTGCTGGCGGCGACGTCGACCGTGATCATCCGGTCGGTGCGCGTCACGGTGAAGTCGGCGGCCCGGGCCCAGGCGAACGTCGCGCTCGGGGCGTCCGGGTCGCCGCCGTCACCGGGGGTGCGGTTGCGGGACGGCGTCGACACCAGGAGCATCCCGCCGTCCTTGCCGGGGGAGCGACCCCACACCGCGGTCGCCGCTGGCCGGTTGATCGTCGACACCAGGTGGGACAGGGTCGCCACCGGCCGGGCGCGGCTCGATGGGCTCGCGTACAGGGCGACGAGCTGCGTGCGCGGGGTCGCGATCTGCCACGTGGCCTCGGGCTCGACGTCCCCGCCGTCGAGCAACTGCGGCACGACGGCGTCGTGGAACGCCAACGGCAGCGCGGCCAGGGTCGCGTCGGACGGTGCAGCGGGGACGGCCGCGAGCGTCGGCTTCGGTTTCGGCGTGGCGCTCGGGGTCGGTGTCGTCGTGGCCCGGGCCGCGCGGGTCGGCTCCGGTGTCGGCGACCCGACGGTCACCCCCACCACGACGGCAGCGACGGCGAGCACCACCACCCCGGCAGTCGTCGCGATCCAGGTGTTGCGTCGCATGGTGCTTCCCCCTCGGTCGATCCGTCAGCGTTCGGTGACGGTGCCGCCCTCGACCCGCCACTGCCGGTCGAGTCGGACGGTCTCCAGCATGCGCCGGTCGTGTGTGACGAGCAGTAGGGTCCCGTCGTAGGACTCCAGTGCCTGCTCGAGCTGCTCGATCGCGGTGAGGTCGAGGTGGTTGGTCGGTTCGTCGAGGACGAGCACGTTCACCCCGCGGGCCTGCAGCAGCGCGAGTCCGGCCCGGGTGCGCTCGCCGGGGGAGAGCGCCGAGGCTGGTCGGCCGACGTGGTCCGCCTTCAGCCCGAACTTCGCGAGCAGCGTCCGGACGTCGGCGGTGGTGTACTCGGGGACGATCGCCTCGAACGCCGCTGCCAGGGGCTGGTCACCGGTGAACGCAGCACGCGCCTGGTCGACCTCGCCGACCGCGACGCTGGACCCGAGCGAGGCCGTGCCCGTCGTCGGCGCCTGCTTGCCGAGCAGCGCCCGCAGCAGGGTGGACTTACCGGCGCCGTTCGGTCCGGTGATGCCGATCCGGTCACCGCCGTCGACCTGCAGCGAGACCGGGCCGAGGGTGAAGTCGCCCTGGGTGAACGTGGCGTTCGACAGCGTCGCCACGACGGCCGACGACCGGGGTGCGCTGCCGATCGTGAACTCGAGCTGCCACTCCTTGCGCGGCTCCTCGACCTCGTCGAGCCGGGCGATGCGGGACTCCATCTGCCGGACCTTCTGCGCCTGCTTCTCACTCGACTCCGAGGCGGCACGGCGGCGGATCTTGTCGTTGTCCGGGCTCTTCTTCATGGCGTTCCGGACACCCTGGCTCGACCACTCGCGCTGCGTCCGTGCCCGTGAGACCAGGTCGGCCTTCGTCGACGCGAACTCGTCGTACGCGTCACGCTTGTGCTGCCGGGCGATCTCGCGCTCCTCGAGGAACGAGTCGTACCCGCCGCCGAACAGCCGGTTCGACGACTGCGCCAGGTCGAGTTCGAGCACCGAGGTCACCGAGCGCGCCAGGAACTCACGGTCGTGGCTGACGAGCACCACCCCGCCGCGCAGCCCGCGCACGAACGCCTCAAGGCGGTCGAGGCCGTCCAGGTCGAGGTCGTTGGTCGGTTCGTCGAGCAGGACGATGTCGAACCGCGAGAGCAGCAGCGCGGCGAGCCCGACGCGGGCGACCTGCCCGCCGGACAGCGCGGTCATCAGGGAGTCCGGGCCGACGCCGTCCCCACCGGAGTCGCCGGTGCCGGGTTCGAGGCCGAGGTCGGCGAGCACCGCCGGGATCCGGTCCTCCAGGTCCGCGGCCCCCGCGGCGAGCCAGCGGTCGAGCGCCGCCGAGTACCGGTCGGCCGCGGCGTCGCCGGCGTCGGGCTCCCCGAGCGCCGCCGCCGCCGTGTCCATCGTCGCCGTCGCCTCGGAGCAGCCGGTCCGCCGCCCGAGGTACGCCGCGACGGTCTCGCCCACGATGCGCTCGTGCTCCTGGGGGAGCCACCCCACGAACGCGTCCGTCGGCGCCAGGGACACCGTGCCGGCCAGCGGCTCGTCGACTCCGGCCAGCAGCCGGAGCAGCGTGGACTTGCCGGCACCGTTCACGCCGACGACCCCGATCACGTCGCCCGGCGCCACCGTCAGGTCGAGGGAGTCGAACAGCGTGCGAGCGGCGTACCCGCCGGACAGGCCCTTGGCGACGAGCGTGGCGGTCATGCGCCCATCGTCCCACGCGGAGCGGGCACCCCACGTGCAGCAGACTGGGCCGATGGACTCCTGCGTCTTCTGTGCCGTGATCGCCGGTGACGAACCCGCCGTGTGGGTCGAACGCGAGGAGCACGCCGTCGCCTTCGCACCCCTGCCCGACTCGGCGCTGGCTCCCGGCCACACCCTGGTCGTGCCGGTCGAGCACACCGCCGACCTGCTCAGTGCAGGACCCACGGCACTCGCCGCCACCACGGCACTGGCGCAGCGCGTCGCCCGTGCGATGAAGGGGGCGCTCGGCGCGACCGGGACCGTCGTGCTGCAGGCATCGGGCGCGGACGCCGGCCAGAGCGTGCCGCACCTGCACCTCCACGTCGTGCCGTGCTGGCCGGACGACGCCACGACGCACTGGCCGGAGCGACGATCGGCGCACGTGGTCGACGGTGACCCGCACGCGCTCCTCGCCGAGATGTTCGAGTAGTCGCCCGAGCAGACCCTGCCCGGCCCGGCGCGACCCTCAGCCCCGCGGCACCAACCGACCCGCACCCACCGGCAGCAGCCCGCCCCGGTACTCGAGCGCCGTCGCGCCGCCGACCGACACCGAGGCCGCCCCGAACCGCCACGCTCGGTTGAACAGGTACACGCCGATCACCGTGTCGCCGTCGTCCGGCACCGCCCACGTGCCGGTGCCCCACTGCGCCGGGTGCCCCACCCCGTCGACGGTGACGGTCGGCCGGGCGAACCAGGCGAACAGGGGCCGGACGAGCCGGAGTTCGATCCGGCGCTTCGTCGTGCCGGAGGGGAGAGTGGTGTCCACCGTCGAAGGATACGGGCCACCGCCGCCTAGGCTCGGAGCCGTGTTCGAACTCCACCACCTCTCCGCACAGGAACTCTGGGACTGGATCCGCCGGGGCGAGGCGACCGCCCTCGAGGTCACCGAGCACTACCTGTCCCGCGTGGAACGCCTGGACGCCGGACTCGGTGCCTTCGTGACGGTCACCGCGGACGCTGCCCGGGCCCGAGCCGATCGCCTCGGCCACCTGGTGCCGACGTCGAGACCGTTGTGGGGCCTCCCGTCCGCCGACAAGGACCTGTACGACCGCGCCGGCGTCCCCACGCGGAACGGCACCGCGAGCCTGCCGGAGCGGCCCGCGTCGGCCGACCACCCGCTCGTCGCCGCGCTCGACGCGGCCGGTACCGTCAGCATCGGCAAGACCGCGTCACCGGAGTTCGGCATGTCCTCGTCGTCGGAGACCCGGCTCGGCGTGACGCGGAACCCCTACGACACCACGCGCGCGCCGGGCGGGTCGTCGAGCGGTGCGGCCGTCGCCGTCGCCGCCGGACTCGTGCCCGCCGCGGTCGGGTCGGACGGCGGCGGATCGGTGCGGATCCCCGCCGCGGCGACCGGGCTCGTCGGCCTGAAGCCGAGCCGCGGCCGCGTGCCGTCGATGCCCGGCCGCTCCGGCGTCGGCGGCCTGTCCGTCGCCGGGCCGCTCACCCGGTCCGTCGCCGATGCGGGCATGCTCCTCGACGCGCTGGTCGCGCCGACCGGGCTGCCGGAGGCCTCGCCCTACGCGCTCGTCACCCCCGACGTCGGTGAGGGGCCGTTCACCGCGGCCGCCGTCCGTGGCGAGGGCCGGTTCGTCGTCGGGGTGCTCGAGGGCTCGCCGTGGGACGACACCGTCGACGTGGTCGTCGACCCCGCGGCCCGGGCCGCCGTGGAGACCGCCGTGCGGGTGCTCGGCGAGGTCGGGCACGGCGTCGAGGACGTCCGGATGCCCCGCGTGCCGTACGCGGAGGCGTTCCGGGTGGCGTGGGAGAGCTCGGCCGCCCGCCTGCCGCAGATGCCCGGGATCGACCTGTCGGCGCTGACCCCGCTCGTGGCGTGGCTCGTGGCGCGCGGACAGGCGCTGTCCGGCACGCAGGTCCTCGACGCGATGTCGACGCTCGACACCTTCTCGACGACGCTCATCGGCGCGTTCGACCGGTTCGACGCGGTGCTCACGCCGACCCTCGCGATGACGCCGCGGCCCCTCGGCTGGTACGGCGACGATCCCGACGAGGACTTCCGCCGCCAGTGCGCGTACTCGCCGTGGACGTCGATGGCGAATGTGTCCGGGCTCCCCGCGATCACCCTGCCGGTCGGCGTGACCGACGACGACCACCCCGACGGTGGCGGGCTGCCGATGGGCGTGCAGCTGATCGGGCGCCCCGGCGGCGAGCGCGTCCTGCTCGCGATCGGCGCGCAGCTCGAGCGCCGGTTGCGCTGGCAGCGGCGGCACCCGGCTGCCTGGACCGCCTGACGGGAGGCCCGGGGACGCTCCGGTGCGCGGGCGCGCGGCGCACCGTGCGGCGTTGTCAGGCTGGTGCGGGGTTGCTTGTTCGGTGCGGCCTTGTAGGCCGGCTCCGTGCGGGCAAGCCCGCACGGAGTGGCGGGGTGCGCACGGTGCGGTGGACTCGTGTGCGTCTGTCCTGGAGGCGCGGGGCGGGCTGGTGTCGTGCCTCCTGTCTGGCGCACGGTGCGGTTTCGTGCGTGTGGTGCGGCGTTGCTTGTTCGGTGCGGCCTTGTAGGCCGGCTCTGTGCGGGCAAGCCCGCACGGAGTGGCGGGGTGCGCACGGTGCGGTTTGGTGCGTGTGGTGCGGGGTTGCTTGTTCGGTGCGGCCTTGTAGGCCGGCTCCGTGCGGGCAAGCCCGCACGGAGTGGCGGGGTGCGCACGGTGCGGTGGACTCGTGTGCGTCTGGTCTGGAGGCGCGGGTCGGGCTGGTGTCGTGCCTCCTGTCTGGCGCACGGTGCGGTTTCGTGCATGTGGTGTGGCGTTGCTTGTTCGGTGCGGCCTTGTAGGCCGGCTCTGTGCGGGCAAGCCCGCACCGAGTGGCGGAACGCGCCCGCCGCCCGCCGCAGTCCGCCTACGGCAGCGTCGGCGCCGCCGCCACCAACGCCCGCGTCACCGGGTGCTGCGGCGCGTCGAGCAGCGACACCGGCCCGTGCTCGACGATGCGGCCGTCGGACATCACCGCGACCGTGTCGCACAGCCGCTGCACGACGCCGATGTCGTGCGACACCAGCACGAGCGTCAGACCGAGGTCGTCGGCGAGCGACCGGAACAGCTCGATCACCCGGGCACGGACCACCACGTCGAGAGCGCTCATCGGCTCGTCGCCGAACAGGATCCGGGGCGAGTGCACCACGGCCCGGGCGATCGCGATCCGCTGCCGCTGGCCGCCGGAGAACTCGTGCGGGTACCGGTCGACCGTGTCGGCGGGCAGGTCGACGCGCTCCAGCACGGCACGCACGAGCTCGTCGTGCGACCCCGGGACCTGCAGGGCCCGCAGCGGCTCGGCGACGATCGCGCCGACGCGCATCCGCGGGTCGAGGGACGCGTACGGGTCCTGGAACACCACCCCGGTCTCGCGACGGAACCAGCGCAATGCACGCGCGGACCGGGACGCGACCACCGGACGGCCGGAGGCGGCGACGGTACCGGCGGAAGGGGCCTCCAGGCCGGCGAGCAGGCGGACCAGCGTGGACTTGCCGGATCCCGATTCGCCGACGATGCCGAGCCGTGCGCCGGGGACGACCGTCAGGTCGACACCGTCGACGGCGGTGCGGACCGGCCCGGGCTCGAACGGGCCGCGGCGGGGGAGTCGGTAGGTGCGGTGGAGACCGGTGGCCTCGAGGACGGGGAGGGTCACGGGGCGGTCCTCCTGGCGGTGGCGCGGGCGGCGTCGACGAGCGCGACCGTTGCGGGGTGCCGCGGTGCGGCGAGCAGGTCTGCGACGCGGCCCTGCTCGACCACCCGGCCGGCGTCGAGCACCACGGCGGTGTCGGCGATGCGCGCGAGCACGGCGAGGTCATGGGTCACGAACACCATGCCCGCCGGCAGGTGCTCGAAGAGGTCGAGGATGCGGGCCTCGGTCGTGACGTCGAGCGCCGTGGTCGGCTCGTCGGCCACCAGGTACGACGGCTCACCCGCCATCGCCATCGCGATGCAGATCCGCTGCCGCTGCCCGCCGGACAGCTGGTGCGGGTACTGCCGCAGCAGCGACTCCGGGTCGGGCAGGCCCACGGACTCCGCCAGGTCGACGGCTGCCGCGCGCGCCGCGCGTCGGTCGAGCCCGCGGTGCAGCCGGAGCGGCTCCGCGATCTGCGCGCCGACCCGCCGCAGCGGGTCGAGCGCGGTGCCCGGCTCCTGGAACACCATCGCGATGCCCGATCCACGGTGGCGCGCGCGCTCGCGGTCGGGCAGGCCGACGAGTTCGGTGCCGTCCAGGCGGACGCTGCCGGTCACGACGGCACCGGTGGGCTCCAGGCCCATCAGGGCGAGCGAGGTCATCGACTTGCCGGATCCGCTCGCGCCGATCACGCCGACGCGCTGGCCGGGAGGCACGGTGAAGCTGACGTCGTCGAGGATCGTCCGTCCCGTGATGCGGACCGACAGCCCGCGCACCTCGAGTCCGGAGGCTGCGGTGGCGTGGGTGGTGCCGGCTGCGTCGGCGGCGTGGTCGGGGCGTGCTGCGTGGTCGGTCATGCGGTCACCCCCGGCGTGGTCGTCGCCGGGTCGGCGCTCCGGTCGCTCGCGGTGCCGTCGGTCGTCGCCGGGTCGGCGCTCCGGTCGCTCGTCGTCAGCCGCGGGTCCGAGGCGTCCCGCACCGCGTCGCCGAGCAACGACAGTGCCGCGACGACGAGGGCGATGGCGGCTCCCGGCCAGGTCGCACTCCACGGGTGGACCCCGATGTAGGTCTGCAGGTCGGACAGCAGGCTGCCCCACGACGCGGTGTCCGATCCGGCGCCGTAGCCCAGGTAGGACAGTCCGGCCTCGGCGAGCACGGCCGTGGCCATCGCGAGTGACAGCTGCACGGTGAACAGCGGCGCCGCGTTCGGCACCAGGTGACGGAAGAGCACTCCGGCACCGCCGACGCCGGACGCCCGGGCCGCGGTCACGTAGTCGCTCCGGGCGATCCGCCGGATCTCACCGCGGGCCACGCGGGCGATCGTCACGCCGAAGGACAGCCCGACGCTGACGATCACGACGCCGAGCGACCCGCCGAACACCGCGGTCAGGAGCATCGCGGTGAGCAGGGTCGGGAACGCCACCAGGATGTCGAGCAGGACCGCGGTGCCCTCGCGCACCCAGCGGGCGGTGAGCGAACCGATCGCGGTGAGGACGATGCCGACGACGCTCGCGATCACCCCGGAGCCGACGGCGACGAGCACGGTGGTGCGGGTGCCGGCGAGCAGGTAGCTCGCGATGTCGCGGCCGGCGGCGTCGGTGCCGAACCAGTGCGCGGCGCTCGGGCCCTCCCACTGGTGGAACGGATCGGCGCGGAACGGGTTCTGCGGCGTCCAGACGAGCGACACGGCGGCGAGCACGAGCAGCAGGCCGAGCACGACGACGGCGAAGACCCCGGTCGGTCGGGACACCAGACGGCGGATCATCCCTGCACCTCGCGCTGTCGGGGGTCGAGGGTGCGGTGCACGACGTCGACGGCGAACCCGACGAGCAGCACGAGTCCGGTGAGCACGAGCAGTTCCGACTGCACCTTCGTGATGTCGCGGCGGCCGACGTCGGTCACGAGCATCCGGCCCACCCCGGGCAGGGAGAACAGCTGCTCGACGACGACGGCACCGACGAGCAGCCCGGCGATCTGGACGCCGAGCACGGCGAGCACCGTGAGGGCGACGCTCGGCAGGCCGTGGCGGAGCAGCGCCTGCGTGCGGGTGAGCCCGACGGCGGCGGCGGTGCGCAGGTGGTCGGCGTCGAGGACGGAGAGCGTGGCGGACCGGGTGAACCGGAGGATCACGGCGCCCTCGACGGCACCGATCGTCAGCGCGGGCAGCACGAGCGACGAGAACGCTCGCCCGGGTTCCGACCAGCCGTCGAGCGGGAAGCCCTGCGTCGGCAGCCAGTGCAGCGTCACCGCGAACAGGGCGACGAGGAGCATGCCGGCCCACACGACGGGCACGGCGGCGACCGCCTGCGCCGCGAACCCGATCACCGCGCCACCCGGGCGACGACGGAGCACCGCGGCGACCACCCCGAGCGGGACGCCGATCACCAGGGCGGTCGCCAGGGACATCGCGGCGAGCGGCAGGGTGATCGCGAGCTTCTGCGCGATCTCCGTTGCGACGGCACCGTTCGTCACCAGCGAGCGACCGAGGTCGCCGCGGAACACCCCGCCGATCCAGTCGAGGTACTGCACCACGACGGGCCGGTCGAGTCCGAGCTGCTGCCGGAGCTGCTCCACCTGCGCGGGGGTCGACTGCGTGCCGGCGACGACCTGGGCGACGTCACCGGGCAGCACGCGGAGCGTGGCGAAGATGATGACGCTCGCCACGAGCAGGCCGACGACGAGCAGGAGCACCCGCCCGATGAGGAACCGGGTCACGACACCGATGCTACGGGGACGGACACCCCGCCGCGGCCGCTCCGGGTCACTTGACCGCGAGCTTCGCCAGGTCGAGGCGCGAGTTGCCGCCGTCGACCGGGAAGCCCGTCACGCCGGAGCGCACCGCGGTGATCTCGGTCGCCGTGTAGAGCCACTCGCCGGCCGCGTCCTCGCTGACGATGCGTGCAGCCTTGCGGAGTGCCTCGGTCTTCGTGGCCTCGTCGGTCGCCGCGATCGACTGGGCGTAGAGGGCCTGCACCTTCGGGTTGTCGTAGCCGAAGTAGTAGTCCGGGTTCGCCCAGTTGCCGAAGTCACGGGCCTCGACGTGGTCGACCATCGACAGGTCGAAGTCCCGCTCGCCGGACTTCGGTGCCTGGAACACCGAGGACAGCCAGGTGGCGAAGTCGACGCGCTTGACCGTCAGGGTGATCCCGACGTCGGCGAGCTGCGACTTCAGCACGTCGCCGATCGTGGTCGGGTAGATGTTCGCGTAGGTGAGCGTCAGCTTCAGGTCCTGCTGGCCGGCGGCGGCCAGGAGCTTCTTGGCGTTCGCGGGGTCGTACGCGTCGATGTCGGTCAGGTCCTCGTAGCCGGGGTCGAGCTCCGGGATCGGGCCGCCCTGCTCCACGCCGGTGCCGCCGATCGCCTTGATGAGCGCCTTCGCGTCGATCGCCTGCCTGATGGCCCGGCGCACGCGCTCGTCCGTGAACGGTTCCTTGCGGTTGTTGAACGCCAGCGTGTACTTGTCGGTCGTCTTGCCGCTGTGCAGCGCGATGTCGGCGTTGCCCTGCAGCTGGCTCTTGAGCGTGCCGTCGACCGGGTTCAGGACGTCGAGGTCACCGTTCGCCATCGCGTTGACGGCGGTCGACGGGTCCGTGATGTACCGGAAGACGATCTTCGCGACCTTCGCCTTCGTGCCCCAGTAGTCCTCGTTGCGGTCGAAGGTGAGCGAGTCGCCCTGCTTCCAGCTCGCGACCTCGAACGGACCGGTGCCGTTGGCGCTGTCGGACAGGTCGTTGTCGGCCGCCTTCTCGAGTACCAGGCCCGAGCGGCCGGTCAGGTTCCAGAGCAGGTCGGAGTCCGGCTTCGCCAGCTGCAGCACGACGGAGTCGTCCGAAGGCGAGGTGATCGACGTGACGCCCGCGAGCTTGGCCGAGTCGACGTACGAGTCGTTCGACTTGACCTGCTCGAGCGACCAGACGACGTCGGCTGCGGTGACCGGCTTGCCGTCCTGGAACGTCGTGCCGTCCCGCAGCGTGAACGTGTAGGTCAGGCCGTCCTTCGAGACCTCGTGCGACGAGGCCAGCACGTCACGGATCTCGCCGTCGGCGGTCCGGCCGACGAGCCCCTGGTACACGTTGTCGATGAGCACCTGGTCGAGCGCCGCCCCGGACTGGGTGCGGATGTCGAGACTCGTCGGCTCGAGCACCAGCCCGACGCGCACCGTGGCGTCCTTGCCCCCGGTGGTGTCGGACGAGCCGGAGCAGCCGGTCAGCGCCAGGGCGGAGACGACGGCGACGGCGGTGGCGGCGAGGGCAGCGCGCCCGATGCGCGAGGTGCGCGCGGTGCGACGGGGCAGGAGCGGACTCATGGGGTGGTGGGTTCCTTCCGGGCACGAGGGCTGGGATCGGGCCTCGCGCTCGCACGAGGGTACCGGCGGCTGGTGCCGTCCGGCGACGGTTCTTCGATCGGGTGCAACAATCCGTGCCGCTCCGCCCATGCCCGGATCGCCGAAGCCAGTTCGAGGGGTGCCTGGTTCTGCACCGCGTGCCGCGAGGTGACCGTCACGATCTCGGCGTCCGGCAGGCGTTCGGCGAACCCGGCGTGCAGCTTCGGGGAGACGTACCCACGGTCACCCCGGACGAGCAGGATCGGCACGCGCAGGGCCTCGAGGTCCGGCCACGCATCGGCGAAGCGCCCCACCGACGACGTCCGCCCGGCGGGCAGGTGCGGGAAGTGGTGACGGCGAACGAGTCGCCCGTCCGCACCGAGGGCCGTCGTGTGCCGGGCCTCGCGCAGCAGCACCTGCCGGTCGTCGCCGACCCGCGCCTCGATCGCCCGGTCGACGACCTGCTCGAGCGACTCGAACGGCTCCTCGGCCTCGAGCGCGCGGGCGATCCGGTCGACGGCACGCTGCGCGAAGTCCGGCGACATGTCGACGAGCACGAGTCCGGTGACCCGCTCCGGCGCGGTGGCCGCGAGTCGAGCCGACAGGATGGCACCGAGCGAGTGCCCGACGACGATGCCCGGCGGCACCGCGAGCGCGTCGAGCGCGGCGAGCACGCTCGGCGCCGTCGCGGCCGCCGCGTAGTCGGCGTCCTCCCGCCACGACGACCGGCCGTGGCCGGGCAGGTCGAGGGCGACCGCCGGCTCGCCCACGGCGAGTGCCGTGGTGTCGAAGCTGTGGGCGTCGATGCCGAGCCCGTGCAGGTAGGTGATCCGGGCCTCCTGGCCGTCGTCGCCCCACCGGATCGCGGAGGTCTCCTGTCCGTCCGCGGTGCGGACCACCTGCCTGGAGGCGCGGAGCGGCGTGGTCACGCCGCTCGCGCTGGCGAGGGCGGGCAGGTCGGCGAATTCGTCGTCGGGGGCTTCGGACACGAGGACGATCCTCGCACCGTTCCGGGGGCCTGGAGACGTTAGGTAAGGCATGCCATACTCGATTCTGTGGCAACCCGGTATCGCGTCTTCTCCGTCCGTGTGGCCGCCGTCACGTCGCTCACCCCGAACTTCGTCCGGGTGACGCTGACGGGCGACGCGCTCGCCGACTTCTCCTCGGTCGGTCTCGACCAGCGGATCAAGATCGTGCTGCCCCTGCCCGGCATCGGCTTCTCCGAACTGCCGGAGGACGAGGACTGGTACGCCGCCTGGCGCGCGCTGCCGGACGACGCCCGCAACCCCCTCCGCACGTACACGGTCCGCTCGTTCCGGCCGGACGCCCGCGAGCTCGACATCGACTTCGTCGCCCACGGCGACACCGGTCCGGCATCGCGCTGGGTGTCGGCCTGCCGCGTCGGTGACGAGCTGCGCATCGTCGGGCCGCGGGTCCCCGAGTCGCCGGAGGACCTGCCGACCGGGGCCGCCGAGTTCGCTCCCGGGCACGCGAACCGGATCCTGCTCGCCGGGGACGAGACCGCTGCACCGGCCATCTGCGCCATCCTCGAAGCCCTCGACGTCTCGACCGTCGGCCACGTCTTCATCGAGGTACCCACCGACGCCGACCGGCTGCCGGTCACCGCGCCGGCCGGGGTCGAGGTCCGCTGGATCGCCCGCAACGGCGCCACCCACGGGGTCCGGATGACCGACCAGGTGCACGCCTGGGCCTCCACCGTCGCGCCGCCGTCCGCCGCCGCGTGCGAGCCGGCCGCCGAGCTCACCGACGTCGACGTCGACGAGCAGGTGCTGTGGGACGTCCCCGCGCCCGTCGACGAGCGCCCCGTCTACGCGTGGATCGCGGGCGAGGCCGGCTGCGTCAAGGAACTCCGCCGTCACCTGGTGCGCGGCGTCGGCATCGACCGCAAGCAGGTCGCGTTCATGGGCTACTGGCGGCACGGCAAGGCCGAGCACTGATGCCGACCTCGGGCACCGCGCTCGGTCCGGTCCCGACCACCGCGCTGGGGGCCCGTGGGCTGACCCTGGCGTACGACGACCGGGTCGTGGTGGACACGCTCGACGTCGACATCCCCGACGGCGAACTGACGGTCATCGTCGGGCCGAACGCCTGCGGCAAGTCGACGCTGCTGAAGTCCTTCGCCCGCACCCTGAAGCCGCGCGCCGGCACGGTGTTCCTCGACGGGGCGCCGATCGACTCGTACCGCCCGAAGGCCGTCGCCCGGCGCGTCGGGATGCTCCCGCAGACCCCGATCGCCCCCGACGGCATCACCGTGCGTGACCTGGTGTCCCGGGGCCGGTTCCCGCACCAGGACCTGCTGCACCCGTCGTCCGGGTCCGACCGGCAGGCGGTGCAGGCCGCACTCGAGCAGACGTCGACGGTGGAACTGGCCGACCGGAGCGTCGACGAGCTCTCCGGCGGGCAGCGGCAGCGGGTGTGGATCGCGATGGTGCTCGCGCAGCAGACCGACATCGTGCTGCTCGACGAGCCGACGACGTTCCTCGACATCGCCCACCAGTACGACGTGCTCGAACTGGCCTCCACGCTGCACGCCGCCGGTCGCACGGTCGTCGCGGTGCTGCACGACTTGAACCAGGCCGCCCGCTACGCCACCCACGTCATCGCGATGCGCGACGGGGCGATCGTCTCGGCGGGGAAGCCGTCGTCGGTGCTCACCGCGGACCTCGTCGAGGACGTCTTCGGCCTGCCGTGCGTCGTCGTCCCCGACCCCGAGACCGGCACGCCCCTCGTGGTGCCGCGGCGGCGCGCGGCCTGACGCGCGGGCGGCGCTGGGGCCGGGCGGTCACGACACGTCGTCGGCAGGGCGTCGTGTGGTCACGAACTGTCGGCTGGCGGCGCCGCAGGCGACGGTCTGCGACCGCTCGCCGCGCGCTCGGCGGGGTGTTGTGACCGGCCGGCGGGTGCAGTGGGGTTGTAGCGCGGCGGCCTGGAGGCGCGGGGCGGCGCCGGCACGCGCCTCCAGGCTGTCGACCGGTCGCGTCTCGTCGCCTGGCTGGCCCGCCGCCGAGTGGTCACGACTCGTCGTCGGCGGGGCGTCGTGTGGTCAAGGGCTGTTGGCTGGCGGCGCCGCAGGCGACGGTCTGCGACCGCTCGCCGCGCGCTCGGCGGGGTGTTGTGACCGGCCGGCGGGTGCAGTGGGGTTGTGGCGCGTCGGCCTGGAGGCTCGGGGCGGCGCCGGCACGCGCCTCCAGGCTGTCGACCGGTCGCGTCTCGTCGCCTGGCTGGCCCGCCGCCGAGTGGTCACGACTCGTCGTCGGCGGGGCGTCGTGTGGTCAAGGGCTGTTGGCTGGCGGCGCCGCAGGCGACGGTCTGCGACCGCTCGCCGCGCGCTCGGCGGGGTGTTGTGACCGGCCGTGACCCTGTTCCGGTTCCACACGCGCCTTCAGGCCGTCGACCGGTCGAGTCTCGTCGCCTGGCGGGCCCGCGGCCGGGCGGTCACGACTCGTCGTCGGCAGGGCGTCGTGTGGTCAAGGGCTGTCGGCTGGCGCCGCCGCAGGCGACGGTTCGTGACCGCTCGCCGCGGGGTAGGCGGGGTGTTGCGACCGGCCGGCGGGTGCAGTGGGGTTGTGGCGCGTCGGCCTGGAGGCTCGGGGCGGCGCCGCCACGCGCCTCCAGGCCGTCGACCGGTCGCGTCCCACCGCCTGGCCGGCCCGCCGCGGAGTGGTCACGACTCGTCGTCGGGCAGGCGCCGTGTGGTCACGAACTGTCTGCTGGCGGCGCCGCAGGCGACGGTCTGCGACCGCTCGCCGCGCGCTCGGCAGGGTGTTGCGACCAGCCGAGCCCGCGTCAGCGGTAGCCGCCGTCCTCCAGGCCGGCCTCGACCTCGAACCGGTTCCGCAGGGGATCCCGCCCGGCGACGGCGTAGAGCAGCGGCATGAGCATGCCGTACCGGCGCCACTGCTCGACGTGTACCCGCTCGTGCCGGAGCACCCGCGGGCCGTCGTTGTCGCGGGTCAGGTACACCGAACCGACGCAGGTGCCGCCGCGCCGGAACACCCAGCGCGGCAGCCCCGTGCAGACGACGAGCCCGTCCTCCACCCGGATCCGCCCGGTCGACAGGGGGACGCCCACGGCGAGCCCGACGGCGGTCGCGAAGACCCACCCCGCACGGGACACGGGGGAGTCGAGCAGCGGGTTGCGCACGCTCAGGCCGGGCGGCCGTACGTCTCGAGCAGGCGGAGCCAGATCTCGTTCATCGTCGGGTAGGCCGGGACCGCGTGCCACAGACGGTCGATCGGGACCTCGCCCACGACCGCGACGGTGGCACCGTGCAGCATCTCGGCGACGTCCTGGCCGACGAACGTGACGCCCACGACGACCCCGCGGTCCTCGTCGACGACCATCTTCGCGCGGCCCGTGTAACCGTCCGCCTGCAGCGAGGACCCGGCGATCGCACCGAGGTCGTACTCGACCGCGCGGACGTTCAGCCCCTGCTCGCGGGCCTTCGCCTCGGTCAGGCCGACGCTCGCGACCTCGGGGTCGGTGAAGGTGACTTGCGGCGAGGCGGCGTGGTCGGCGGTGGCGACGTGGGCACCCCACGGCTCGGCGTGCAGCGGCGTGCCCTGGTACCGGGCGGCGATCGCCTCGCCGGCGGCACGCGCCTGGTACTTGCCCTGGTGCGTGAGCAGGACGCGGTGGTTGACGTCACCCACGGCGTACAGCCAGTCGGTGCCGTGCACGAGCATGGTGTCGTCGACGTCGAGCCAGTCGCCCGCGGTCAGGCCGACGGTCTCGAGCCCGAGGTCACGCGTGTGTGCGGCGCGGCCGGTGGCGGCGAGCACCTCGCTCGTGATGACGGTGGTGCCGTCGTCGAGCTCCGTGGTGACGAGACCGTGCTCATCGCGGTCGACCCGGACCGGGTTGACGCCGGTGCGGACGTCGACACCGAGTTCGCGCAGGGAGTCGGCGACGAGTTCCCCGGCGAAGGGCTCCATGCCGCCGAGCAGACCGTGCCGGGCGACGAGGGTGACCTTCGCGCCGAGGGAGGCCCACGCGGTCGCGAGCTCCGAGCCGGAGACGCCGCCGCCGATGACGAGCAGGCTCTCGGGGACCTGCTGGGCGCTGGTGCCCTCGCGGGTGCCCCACGGCTTCGCCTCGGCGAGACCGGGCACCGGGGGCAGCGTGTGCAGGGAACCGGTGACGACCGCGACGGCGGCGCGCGCCGTGTGCGTCTCGCCGTCGACGTCGATGGTCTTCGGGCCGGTGATGCGGGCGTGCCCGCGGATCAGGGCGATGCCGGCGGACTCGAGCCACGAGACCTGGCTGTCGTCCTTCCAGTCCGAGGTGAACGAGTTGCGGCGGGCGAGCACGTGGGCGGCGTCGAGCGTGCCGGTCACGGCCTGCTTCGCACCGTCGAGCCGCTTGGCGGCGGCGAGGGCGTGTCCGCTGCGCAGGAGCGCCTTCGAGGGCATGCACGCCCAGTAGGAGCACTCGCCGCCGACGAGCTCGGCCTCCACGATCGCGACCGACAGGTCGCGCTTCCTGGCGTAGTCCGCCACGTTCTCGCCGACAGCGCCGGCTCCGATCACGATGAGGTCGTAGTCCGTCATGCTGCCGAGCGTACGCGGACCGGCAGGGGGTCCGCCGGTCGCGTCGTGCCCGTGGTCAGCCCACCCGGGAGGCGCTGGTCACCGCTCCGACGACGCGCAGGATCACGCCGAGGTCGTCCACCGCCCGGTCCGGGTCGACGGGGGCGAATCCGGTGAGCGCGGCGCCGACGAGGCGCCGCCCGCGCGTCGCGGCCTGGATGCGCTCGACGAGCGCTGCGCCGTCGAGGCCGAACGGGACGGGTTCGAGGAGTCCGTCGACCTCGGACGGGTCGAGGACGTCGAGGTCGACGTGCACGAACACCGACGAGGCACCGGTCCGCTCGACCGCTGCGGCGAGGGCGTCCGGGGTGGCGGCGTCGACGTCGAGGTGCACGATCCCGGCCTTGTCGAGGGCGGCTCGTTCGGCGTCCTCGACCCCGCGGACCCCGGCGACGACGACCGAGGACGCCGGCACCACCGGCAGTCCGGGGAACAGGTCGTCGGGACGGTCGACCAGCAGGCGCAGGGCGGCGGTCTCGGCGGCGACGGGCTGTGCCCGGTTGAGCGCGCGGTACCCGCTGGACCCGGAGATGCGGACGAACGCGGTGTCCGGTGCGAGGGCGGCGGTCGCGCCGAGGACACTGGCGCCGTCACCGCCGACGACGAGCACCGGTTCGGTGGCGACGGCTGTTTCCTCGGCGACGCGTTCGGCGACGGCGAGCACCGAGGTGTAGCGGGCGACGGCGGTCTCGAGGCGGTCACCCGCTCCGGCCGGGACGTCGACCACGGTGGTGGACGCCCGGGGGAGGTCGGCCGCGATCGCCGACGCACCGTCCCCGAGGCGCATCGCGCGCGACGACGCCGAACCCTGCCACTGACCGACCACGAGGAAGTGCATCGTCTCAGTCTGTCAGCTGGGGTCCGGCGTCGTCAGGGCGTTCGTCAGATGCTCGAGGATCCGCCGGACTTCAGCGCGGCGAGCCGTGCCTCGACCTCGGCGTCCTTGCCGACGTCCTCGAGGCTCTCGAACTGTGCGTCGAGGCTCGACGACTGCAGCTCCTGCTGGCCGAGCACCTTCGCCTCTTCGCGGCGGACCTTCTCCTCGAAGCGGCCGAGGTCGCTCGTCGGGTCGAGCACGTCGATGTTGCCGAGGGCGTCGTTGACGCGGGACTGCGCCTCGGCGGTCTTCGAGCGGGCGACGAGGTTGTCCCGCTTCGCGCGGAGCTGCTCGAGCTTCTGCTCCATGCCGGCGAGACCGGTCTTGAGCTTCTCGACGGCCTCGTTCTGCGACGCCAGGTTCGGCTCCGCGTCCTTGACCTCCTGCTCGGCGGCGATCTGCTTGCCGATCGCGATCTTGGCGAGGTTGTCGAACTTGTCCGCCTCGGCCGACTTGCCCTCGGAGCGGTACTTGTCGGCGGCGGCGGAGGCGTTGGCGGCCTTCTGGCCCCACTCGACCGCGGCCTTCTTGTCCTCTTCGTGGTCCTGCTCGAGCAGGCGCACGTTGCCGATGGTCTGCGCGATCGCGGTCTTCGCGTCGGCGATGTTGTTCGTGTAGTCGCGGACGAGCTGGTCCAGCATCTTCTGCGGGTCCTCGGCGTCGTCGATGATCTGGTTGATGTTCGCGCGCACGAGGGTGGAGATGCGTCCGAAGATGGTCTGCTTGGCCATTGCTGTTCCCTTTCGTGGAAGTCCTGTGGACGGTGTTGTCGGGTCGGGTCGGGTCGTGTCTGGTTCTGGGTGCCGGGGGAGTGCGTCGGGTCAGAAGCGGCCGCCGCCGGAGAAGCCGCCGCCGTAGCTGCCGCCGCGTCCGCCGAGCAGGCCGCCGAGGACGAGACCGGTGACGAGGCCGCCGAGCTGGGCGCCGCCTCCGCCACCGCCCTGGCCGCCACCCCAGCCGCCGAGGTCGTCGTTGGCGGCGTCCATCGCGGCGGCCGCGTACTGCTCGGCCGCGCGGGCGGCGTTGAGCGCCTGGCCGGGGTTGCTCGGGGCGAGTTCGACGGCGTCGTCGTAGGCGCGCTGGGCCTCGGACAGCCGGGTCCGGGCGGTCGGGCCGATGCCGCCGCGGTGCAGGGAGACGTAGTCGCGGGCCTGGCTGATCCGGTTCCGGGCGTCGCGCAGGGCTGCGTCGAGCGCCTGGGTGGCGCGCTGGCGCTGTTCCTCGGCACCCCGTGCCGCGGCGATGGCCTGGTCGATCTCGGTGTTCGCCCGGGTCAGCGCGTCGACGGCCGCCACCGGGTCCTTCGGGTCGAGCCCCTGGCGGAGCACGGCCTCGGCGCGGGTGACCGCTGCGGCGAGGTCCGGCCCGCCCGAGCGCAGGCTGCGGGCGGCGGCGACGTCGCCCTGGATGTCGATGCGCATCGCCTCGGCGCGGGCGGTGGCCTCGTCGAAGGACTGCTCGGCGGCGAGTGCTCCGTCGGTGAGCTGCTGCACCTGGGCGAGCGCGTGCTGGGCGTCCCGCACGGCGACGACCGCCTCGCCCTTGTCGCCGGCGGCGATGAAGGCGGTGGCGGCGTTCGAGCGTTCGGTGGCGAAGGCGAGCACCTGGTGGGCCTGGTCGACGTTGTTCGCCACGGTGGCGAGGGTGCGGCCGGTGTAGCGGGCGCGGACGCGGTCGAGTGCAGCGGCGGCGGCTCCGACCGATGCCGGCGCGGCGGCCACGGCCTGGGCGAGCGATGCGGCCGCGTCCTCGATGCCGTCCTCGAGCGAGCGGAGCTGGTCGAACGCCTCGGTCTGCTCCTCGATCGCGGCGTGCGCACGTTCGCAGATGACGATGATCTGGTTCGCCCACTCGGCGCGCTGCTGCGGGGTGTCGGGGATCTCGTCGTCGAGCTGCTGCCGGATCGTGAAGGCCTTGCGGACCTCGCGCTGTGCGGCCTGCACGGCGTCGGCGAAGGGCTTGGCGGCGTCGGGGCCGAACTGCGCGCTCGCGAACCCGACCTCTTGCTCGGCGGTTCGGAGTTCGTCGTCGATGGTGACCAGGGCGCCGCCGGCGGTGCGTTCGAGGTCGACGAGCGAGGCTTCCTGCGCCTCGGTCGCTGCGGCGGTGCGGCGCTTGTTCCGGGTCCGGATGACCAGGACCACGACGACGAGCCCGACGACCACGACGAGCAGCAGGATCCACAGCCAGGTCAGGTCCACCGGGGCCTGCGACTGGGTCAGCCCGTCGGCGAAGGCCACGGCGGCGCCGGACCAGTCATCCTGCTTGAGCCGGGGCAGCAGCGAATCGTCGACGGCATTCTGCACGTCGGACGAAGAGATCGCGGTCTCGTTCGTCTGTTGGACGTCGTAGTTGCGCTCGGTGACCGCGACCGAGAGCAGGATGCCGTCGCTGTCGATCTGGTTCTGCTCGAGCACCGCCCGGCCCCACTCGGTGTGGTCGGTGGGATCGGTGAAGGACGGCACGAACACGACGTACAGCTGCGTCTGCGTCTCGGCGTACAGGTCCTGCACGGCCTGCTCGACCTTCGACTGCTGGGATGCGGTCAGCGCGTCGGCCTCGTCGAGGACGTACGCGCCGCCCAGATCGACGGGCGCCGTGGCGTGGGCGGTCGCTGCCGGAGCCAGGACGATCAGCATCGCGACGAGGGCGGCCGTCACACGGCTCCACAGCCGCGTTGTCCCCCTGTGCCCGCTCGATCCGTCCGTGCCCGATCCGTGCTGGACCGCTCGCATCCGTCCTCCGTCCGTCGGCGGCCGGTACCCCGTGGCACCGCACCGGACCGCGCCACGAGTGCGCTGTCGCCCGGAGTCTATCCAGGCCACGCAGGGGCACCGCCAGACTCTGGGGGAACGCTCCGGACCGTGCTTCCTGTGGACGTCTTGTCCCCCGTACCGGGGTATGCTGGCGCCACTGTTCGAGGATGAACGGAAGGGGAAGAACGATGGAACGCACCACGAGCACCGAGGTCGTCCCGCTCGAGGACGGCTACCACCGGGTGTCGACTCCGGCGACGGGTGTGATCGGTTTCGTGCGCGAGCACGATGGCCGTTACGAGGTCCTGCGCGGACGAGTTCGCCAGGCGACCCGCTCCGAGGGGCAGTACAGCACCATGAACGTCGCGCTCATCGCGCTGACGCACGCCTGATCCGCTCTGGGCGCGACCACACGACCGACGGGCGCTGCCCCGGTCGGTGGGTCGCGCCTCCAGACCGTCACGGTGACGCTCCGGACGCCGGCTGCTGACCGCGCGGACGACCGGGAGGCCCTGGTCGCCGCCGTCGTGTCGGCGACCGGCGCCGAGCCGGTCGCGGTGCGCGCGGGGCGCGTCTGCCCGCACTGCGCGGGGACCGACCACGGTCGTCCGTGGGTGACCGTCGCGGGCGTCACGGTCGGCGTGAGCCTGTCGCGCGCACCGGGCGTCGTCGCCCTCGCGGTCGGACCGTCGGCACTCGGTGTCGACGTCGAACGGGTGTCGCGGGTCGCCGCCGCGCCGCTCGATGCATTCACTCCGGGGGAGCTGCTCCGGGCTGACGGAGACCCGGTGCTCCTCGCCGCAGCGTGGGCGGCGAAGGAAGCCGTGCTGAAACGCGACGGACGCGGGCTGCGCGTCGACCCGCTCGCGGTGGAGGTCGACGTGGCCGCCGGTACCGCCCGGTCGGAGGGTGCCGAACAACCGCTCACCGTGCTGTACCCCGCGCCAGATGTGGTGCTCGTGGTGGCGGCGGGTGGCCTGCACGTCGAGGTCGTCGGGGCGGTCAGCGGGGGAGCGTGAGCACCTCGGCGCCGTCCTGGGTGATCGCGATGGTGTGCTCGGTGTGGGCGGTCCGCGCTCCGGTGGCACTCCGCAGGGTCCACCCGTCGGCGTCGGTGACCATGACGTCGGTGTCCGCCATCACCCACGGTTCGAGCGCGAGCAGGAGCCCGGGCCGGAGCGTGTAGCCGCGGCCGGGCCGCCCGGTGTTCGACACGTGCGGGTCCTGGTGCATGGTCGAGCCGATGCCGTGCCCGCCGAACTCGACGTTCACCGGGTAGCCCGCGGCTTCGAGCACGGTGCCGATCGCGTGGGACAGGTCACCGATGCGGGCGCCCGGTCCGGCCGCGGCGATGCCCGCGGCCAGCGCGCGTTCGGTTGCGTCGATGAGTGCGAGGTCCTCGGGGCGTGCGGTACCGACGACGAAGCTGATCGCGGCGTCGGCGGCGATGCCGTCCAGGGACACCGCGAGGTCGAGGGTCAGCAGGTCGCCGTCCTGCAGCACCCGGTCGTGCGGCAGCCCGTGCAGGACGGCGTCGTTCACGGCCGTGCAGATGTGGTGGCCGAACGGGCCGCGGCCGAACGAGGGTGCGTAGTCGACGTAGCAGGAGTCGGCACCGGCGGCCTCGATCATCTGCTTCGCCCACCGGTCGATCTCGAGCAGGTTCGTGCCGACGCGGGTGCGTTCGCGCAGGGTCTGCAGGATCGTGCCGACGAGGGCTCCGGTGGCGCGGCCCTTGTCGACCTCGGCGGGGGTGAGGATCTCGATCACGCCGATGATCATACCGGTATTACTATGTGGTCATGGTCCGTCTCCCACTCCGCCCCGACGAGGTCGCGCGCGGTCGTCGCCTCGGTGCGCTGCTCCGTCGTGCCCGTGGTCCGCGATCGATCGTGGACACCGCCCTGGCCGCGGGGATCTCGCCGGAGACGCTCCGGAAGATCGAGACCGGCCGCATCGCGACGCCGGCGTTCTCGACCATCGCGTCGGTCGCGGGCGTGGTCGGGCTGTCGCTCGACGCGGTGTGGTCCGAGGTCAGCTGCGACCCGGCCGACGGCGAGCTGGCGGGCTAGCCGGCGCGGCGGCAGAGCCTGCTGTCCGGCGCGGCGGCGGAGCCTGCTGATCGACGCGCCGGCGGCGCCTGCTAGCCAGCGGGCAGCGCCGGCACCGACGCCTCGTCGACCCAGGGCCCGGTCACCGCACCGACGTCCGCGACCGAGCGACCGGCGGCGTCCGCGAACGCACGGAGCACGTCGGGCACGGTGACGGATCCGTGCCGGTGCTGCTCGGTGATGCTCCGCAGCCCGGCGAAGAAGGCGTCGTCGCCGAACGTGCGGCGGACGGCGTGCAGGGCGAGGGCGCCGCGCTTGTAGACGCGGTCGTCGAACATGTCCTTCGCGCCCGGGTCACCGACGACCAGGTCCTCCGGCTGTTCGAGCAGTCCCTGCCGGTACCGCTCGGCCAGCTGGTCGGCGGTGTCGTCGCCGCGGTCCTCGGACCACAGCCACTCGGCGTAGCAGGCGAACCCCTCGTGCAGCCAGATGTCCTGCCACCGGGTGACCGTGACGGAGTTGCCGAACCACTGGTGGGCGAGCTCGTGAGCGATGAGGCGGTCGGTGCCGTGCTCGCCGTCGATGTGGTTCCGGCCGAACACCGCCAGGCCGTGGGCCTCGAGCGGGATCTCGAGGTCGTCGTCGGTCACCACGACGCCGTACGCCGCGAACGGGTACGGGCCGAACCGTTCACCGAACAGCGCGAGCATCTCCGGCACCTGGCCGAAGTCGGTCTTCGCGGCGGCGGCGAGGTCGGCGGGGTGGTGCAGCGTGACGGGGACCCCGCTCGTGCGCAGCTTCGTGGTGCGGTACCGGCCGATCTGCACGGTCGCCAGGTAGGTCGCCATCGGCTCGGTGGTGGCGTAGGTCCAGCGGGTGCCGACGCGGTCGCGCTCCTTGGCGAGCAGCTCCCCGTTCGCCAGGACGTCGTACGCCGCCTCGGCCGCGATCTCGATCCGGTACGTGGCCTTGTCGTCGGGGCGGTCGTTGCACGGGAACCACGACGGCGCTCCCGTGGGCTGCGCGGCGACGATGACACCGTCGGACAGTTCCTCCCAGCCGAGCTGCCCCCACGCACTCCGGACGGGGTGCGGGGTACCGCGGTACCGCAGGTGCACGCTGAACACGGTGTCGGCGGCGATGGGGTCGGCCGGGGTGACCGTCACCTTGTGCGTCGCGGTCGAGACCTTCTTCGCCCGGCGTCCGTCGACGTCGACCCGGTCGACCGTGAGCCCGTGCAGGTCGATCACGACCTTCTCGAGCGGCTCCAGGGCGCGCGCGGTGATCGTGGCGGTGCCGTCCAGACGATTCGTGGCGACGCGGTAGTCGAGACGGAGCTCGTAGTGCTCGGCACTCCACCGTCGGTCGCCGCTGTGCGGGGTGTACGGGTCTGCGGCGGGATCGGAGGGCACGGGGACAGTCAACCTCATGGCGCCGGTGGGGCGGTCACCGAGGGGGCTGCCGATGTCCACGGAGCGATCGGGTTGCCGGACCAGCGGGAACCCGTCGGCACCTGCTCACCGCGCATCACGAGCGAGGACGGCCCGACGGTCGCCCCGGCACCGATGCCGGCCGCCGGCAGGACCACGCTGTGCGGCCCGAGGGTCGCACCCGCGTCGATCCGGACGGTGTCGAGCTGCATCACGCGGTCGTGGAACAGGTGCGTCTGCACGACCGTGCCCCGCGCCACCGACGCCCCGGAGCCGATGGTGACCAGGTCGGCCTCGGGCAGCCAGTACGTCTCGAGCCAGGTGCCGCGGCCGATCGTCGCACCGAGGCTCCGCAGCCAGACGGCCAGCGCGGGGGTGCCGGTGGCCTGCTCGGCGAACCAGGGGCGCGCGACGGTCTCGACGAAGGTGTCCTGCACCTCGTTGCGCCACACGAAGGACGACCACAGCGGGTGCTCCCGGGCGGTGATCCGGCCGACGAACGCCCACTTCGCGATCGTCGAAACGACGGCGGCGACGGCACCGGCGGCGATGAGCACCGGTCCGGCGAGCAGCACCGTCCACCCGATCCCGACGGCCGACCAGAGCGCCAGCAGTGCTCCGGCCACGCCGAGCGCGATGGCGGCGGAGACCATCGGGGCGACCAGGCGCAGCAGCTCCCAGCAGCCGCGGGCGACCTTGAGCCGCCGGGACGGACGGAACGTGCGCGCCTCGTCGAACTCCGTCGCCGCGCGCCGCAGCCGCACCGGGGGCGACCCGAGCCACGACGACCCGCGCTTGGCCTTCTTCGGCACCGCGGACAGCACCGCCACCAGGGCCTCGCGCGGCACCGAGCGTCCGGCACCCGTCATGCCGCTGTTGCCGAGGAACGCGCGACGGCCGACCTTCGAGCGACCGATCCGCACCCGACCGCCGCCGAGCTCGTACGTCGCCACCATCGTGTCGTCGGCCAGGAACGCCCCCGACGCGATCTGCGTCAGCGCCGGGATGAGCAGCACCGTCGAGATCTCGGTGTCCCGACCGACCCGGGCGCCGAGCAGCCGCAGCCAAACCGGCGTCACGAGCGAGGCGTACAGCGGGAACAGCAGGGTGCGCGCCGCGTCGAGCACCCGCTCGGTCGACCACACCTGCCAGCCGATCCGGGAGCGCACCGGGTGCCGCCCCTCGTGCAGGCCGATGCCGAGCAGCCGCACCGCGACCACCACCAGCAGCGCGTACACCGTACCGGCGACGACCGTCGTCAGGGGGACCGTCAGCAGCGCACGGAGCACCGCGTCGCCCAGGGTCGGTGCCCGCCCGACCAGGGCGAGCGCGACCAGCAGTCCGACCGCGACACCGACCACCGGCAACCCGGCCACGGCCAGGGACCCGGCCCCGTACGCGAGCAGCCAGCGTCGTCGGGTCGCGGGACGGGCCTCCCGGTCGTCACGAGCCGACCCGGTGCGCTCCGCAGGCGCCCCTGCCCAGCGTTCGCCCGCGGGCACCGGGCCGCCGACGGCGGAACCCGCCGTGATCTCGGCACCCGCACCGACGTGCGCCCCCGGCAGCAGCGTCGTCCGGCTGCGCACCACGGCGTCCTCGTCGACGCGGACGTGCCCCAGGTGGAACACGTCGCCATCGAGCCAGTGCCCGGCCAGGTCGACCTCGGGCTCGATCGACGCACGCTTGCCGATCGTGAGCATCCCCGTCACCGGCGGCAGCGTGTGCAGGTCGACGTCCCTGCCGATCCGCGCGCCGAGTGCCCGGGCGTAGTAGCTGATCCACGGGGCACCCGCCGTCGAGGGGGCGTCGACCGCCTCGGCGATGCGCTCGGCCAGCCACACCCGCAGGTGCACCGAACCGCCACGGGGGTACGACCCCGGCCGGACCCCGGCGAGCAGCAGCCGCGCCAGCACCACCGTCAGCGCCATCTTGCCGATCGGCGTCACGAACACCAGGAGCGCCAGCACCAGCACCGGCCAGGGCAGCACCGGCAGGAACGGCAGCGTCGTCGCGTGCAGCACCGCGGCCACCAGGGCCGTCCACGTCAGCACCCGCAACCCCCGGAGCACCTGCACCGGCAGCCCGAGCAGCGTCATCAGCAACCCCGTCGTCGGAGGCACCGGCGTGACGTCACGCGACGACGCCTCGACCGGGCCGGACTCGTCCAGCGCCGCCGCCAACGCCCCGATCCGCGGGTGGTCGTACACGTCCGCCACCGTCGTCGTCGGGAACCGCTCCCGGATGGCCGACACCAGCTGCGCCGCCGTCAACGACCCACCGCCGTGGGCGAAGAAGTCGTCGTCGACGCTCGCCACCGGCACCCCGAGGATCGCCGACCACCGCTCGGCGATCCACGCCACCGTGTCCGGCAGCATCGCTGCGTCCGAGGCACCGGGCAACGGCCACGGCAGCGCCGCGCGGTCGACCTTGCCCGACGTCCGCGTCGGCAGCGACTCCACCACGGCCACCAACGGCACCAGCGCCGCCGGCAGCTCCTGCCGCAACCGGGCGTTCGCCGCGGCCACGTCCACCGTCGCCCCCGCTACCGGGGCCACGTACCCGACCAGCACCTGGTTGCCCGCCGGGGTCCGCTGCACCACCGCGGCCCCACCCGCCACGTCGTCCAGGGCCTGCAGCGCCGCATCGATCTCCCCGAGCTCGATCCGCCGGCCGCCGAGCTTCACCTGGTCGTCCGCACGCCCCTGGAACACCAGCCCCTCGGGCTCGTACCGCACCAGGTCTCCGCTCCGGTACGCCCGCTCCCACCCGAGCTCCGGGAACGGCGCGTACTTCTCCGCGTCCTTCGTCGGGTCCAGGTACCGCCCCAGCCCGACCCCGCCGATCACGAGCTCACCCACGCCGCCCGGCTCCACCCGCTGCCCGGCACCGTCCACCACCGCCAGGTCCCACCCGTCCAGCGGCAACCCGATCCGGATGGGCTGGCTCCCGTCGAGCAGGGACCCGCACGCCACCACCGTCGCCTCGGTCGGCCCGTAGGTGTTCCACACCTCACGGTCACGACTCGCGATGCGCGCCGCCAGCTCCGGCGGGCACGCCTCACCACCGAAGATCACCAGCCGCACCTGCTCGAGCGCATCGTCGGGCCACAACGCCGCCAGCGTCGGCACCGTCGACACCACCGTGATCGTGTGCGCGATGAGCCACGGCCCCAGGTCCACCCCCGTCCGCACCAACGACCGGGGCGCCGGCACCAGCGCGGCACCGTGCCCCCACGCCAACCACATCTCCTCGCACGACGCGTCGAACGCCACGCTCAGCCCCGCCAGCACCCGGTCACTCGGACCGATCGGCGCCGCCTGCAGGAACATCCGCGCCTCGGCGTCCACGAACGCCGCAGCACTGCGGTGGGTGACCGCCACACCCTTCGGCACCCCGGTCGACCCGGACGTGAAGATGATCCACGCGTCGTCGGTCTCACGGGGGAGTTCGGCGCTCGCCGTAGGGTCCGTCACCGGCAGCTCCGTGCCGTCGCGGTCGCGCAGGACACCGCCCGCGCCGATCACCCCGACGACACCGGCCTCGCCGAACACCAGGGTGGCGCGCTCCTCGGGGTCGTCCGCGTCGACCGGCACGTAGGCCGCCCCGGCGGCGAGCACGGCGAGGATCGACAGGTACAGGTCACGCCCACCGGAGGGGATCCGCACCCCGACCCGGTCGCCCCGTCGGACACCGCGGCGGGCCAGGTCGTCGGCCTGCGCGCGCACGAGGTCGAGCAGGGCGGCGTAGTCGACGCTGCCGGCGGGGTCCTCGAGCGCCGTCGCGTCCGGGTGGGTCGCCGCGGTCGCCGCCAGGACGTCGAACAGGGTCCGTGGGGCGGGTGCGTCGCCGCCGCGGGCGAGTTCGAGCTGCGCGTTCCCGGTGCCGATGGTCATCGAGGCCTCTTCCCGGTCGCGTGCGGGACGACCGGCCCGTGATCCTAGAGGGTCGAGGTGTCCTGCTCGGGAACGGTCGGTGCCGTACCGGTCGGTCCGAGTGCCGCAGCGGACGGTTCGAGTGCCGCACGGGCCGCGTCGAGCGCCGTCGCGATCCCGACCGAGTCGTCCAGCGAGTGCACCGGGGACTCCGTGCGACCCTCCGCCACGTACTGCGCGAGCGCCGCCGCCTGCCACACGAGTCCCTGACGACCCCGCAGCTCCGTCGGCTCCGCCCAGTGGTCCTCCCCACCCCTGTGGTGCACCGCGAACGACGCCGGGAACACGAAGTGGTCGGTGTACCGGACCGTGGCCCGGCTCCCGGCGATCACCGCCAGCCCCGGCGACCACGCCGTCATCGACGTGGTCACCACCGCCTGCGCGCCACCCTCTGCCGTCGACACGGTGACGGACTGGAGGTCCACCCCGCGATCCGAGACCGCCCCCGTCGTGCTGCTGGTCACCGGGGCGCCGGTGGCGAACCGTGCGAACCAGTGCGCGTACACGCCGGCGTCGAGGAGCGCACCCCCACCAGCGGCGGGGTCGAACATCCGGTCCGCCGGGTCCGGTTCGTGCGGCCACCCGACGTCGACCGTCGCGAGGCGGACGTCGCCGAGGACCCCGTCCGCGAGCAGACGCGCGACGACGGTCGTGCCCGGCAGGTACCGGGTCCACATCGCCTCCATCGCGAGGACGCCCGCGGCCCGCGCGGCGTCGGCGAGGGTGCGGGTGTCCGCCGCCGAGGTCGTCATCGGCTTCTCGACGAGCACGTGCTTGCCGGCGGCGATCGCGAGCAGTGCGTGCCCGAGGTGCTGCGGGTGCGGCGAGGCGACGTAGACCACGTCGACGGCGGGGTCCGCCACGAGGGCCTCGTACGAGCCGTGCACACCGGACACGCCGTGGCGGGCGGCGAAGGCCTCGGCACGCTCGGGGGAGCGGGAGCCCACGGCGACCACGCGCTGGTCGGAGTTCGCGTGCAGCGTCGTCGTGAAGTCGTTCGCGATCTCCCCGGGGCCGATCACACCCCACCGGAGCACGGGGCCGCCCCGCAGTGCGTGGACTCCGGGCACCGGGAACGTCATCGTCATGCCGGAACGCTACCGGGCGGGCGCGTTGCACGCCGCGCGGTCCGTCCTGTTGCTCACCCTCGAGGAGCACATGGTCCGTCCTGCTGCTCACCCTCGAGGCACCCAGCCACGAGACCGGCGACGAACCCGGAGGAGTCTCAACGGGGAAAGGTCGCCGCAGGCGACATCGCGCGCAGCTGACTGAGCGAAGCGAAGACAACTGCTTGCGCGGAAATGCGACTGTGCCCCCAGGAGGATTCGAACCTCCGCCCCTGCCTCCGGAGGGCAGTGCTCTATCCCCTGAGCTATGGGGGCCAAGGGGTGTGAACAACCGTAGCAGGTCCGCCGGGTGGTCCTGGACAGCGCGTGTCGCGGCGTGGACGTCGCGACGGGCGGCCTGGAGGCGCGGTGTGGGCCCGAAACGGGCCTCCAGGCCGCACGGTGCGAGCGTCGCGAGCCGGTGCGAGGTTCCGTGTCCCGTGCGGCGCTCGGAGCGCGCACCGCGCGCGCAACCGCGCACCGGGCGGCCGACTCGGCACGGTGCGAGCGTCGCGTTCCCGTGCGAGGTTCCGCGTTCCGTGCGGCGCTCGGAGCGCGCACCGCGCGCACCGCGCGCGCAACTTCGCACCGGACGGCGGACCCCGAACCGTGCGTGGCCGCCGCCGGGCTGGAGGCGGGGTGCGGGCCCGCCACGGGCCTCCCGTCCGCACGGTGCGAGCGTCGCAATCCCGTGCGAGGTTCCGAGTTCCGTGCGGCGCTGCAAGCGCGCACCACGTGCGCAACCTCGCACCCGATGGCGGACGCGGCACCGTGCGTGGCCGCCGCCGGCCGGGAGGCGCGGTGCGGGCCCGCCACGGGCCTCACGTCCGCACGGTGTGTCCGTCGCGATCCCGTGCAAGGTTCCGCGTTCCGTGCGGCGCAGCAAGCGCGCACCACGTGCGCAACCTCGCACCGGACGGCGGCCTCGCACCGTGCGTTGCCGCCGCCGGGCCGGGAGGCGCGGTGCGGGCCCGCCCCGGGCCTCCCGTCCGCACGGTGCGACCGTCGCGATCCCGTGCGAGGTTCCGCGTTCCGTGCGGCGCTGCAAGCGCGCACCAGGCGCGCAACCTCGCACCAGACGGCGGAGCCCGCACCGTGCCAGAGCGAGCGCGTCAGCCCGCGGGCGTCGCCGTCGCCGACGCGGATGGCTGCAGCGCGGCCCGCACCGCGTCCACGACGGGCTGCGCCCCTCCCGGCTCGGTGAACAGCGTCGACTGCGCGGTGATCCAGTACGGGTCGGCGAAGGCGTCCGCGCGGCCGACGTCGCCGCTCAGGGCGAAGTAGCCCTCCACGCGGTAGGTGGGGACGGACCCGCCCCGCTCGTACAGGGCGTCCTTCAGGTTGGTGAGCGACTTCTCAGGCAGGTCGGCGACCGCGAGCGTGATCGCCGTGGCGTCCGCGTCGGTGCTGACGAACCGGCACACGCGACCCTGTTGCTTCGCGATGGTCGCAGCGGGGGAGCCCTTCGCCGGGGTGAAGGAGTCGTCGAGCTCGAAGGTCTGCCCGTACACCGACAGCGCGCTGGTCGGCAGGAGCTCCGCGCACGTCTCGGACACCGGCTTGCCCGCCGGGGTCGCGGTGGCCGACGGGGTGCTGTCACCGCCGCCCGAGCACCCGGCGAGCACGACGGCTGCTGCGGTGGTGAGGGTGGCGACGGTGAGCGCCCGGGCGCGGCTGCGGGGGGTCATCCCGACATGATGCTGCATCGACCGGTGCGGACCTGGGCGTCCCGGTAGGATCGATCCTCGTGACTCCTGCCGAACTCTCCGCCGCGTACCTGTCGATCCTGACCGGGATCGTCGAGCGCCGAGGCGCGTCCGAGACCGTGACGATCGAGGAGTCCCACGTGGTGCTCGAGCGTCCGAAGAACCGCGCCCACGGCGACTGGGCCTCGAACGCCGCCATGCAGCTCGCGAAGCGGCTCGGCACGAACCCGCGCGAGCTCGCGACCGAGATCGCCGGCGAGCTGACCGAGCTCGACGGTGTGGACTCCGTCGACGTCGCCGGCCCCGGCTTCATCAACATCACGCTCGAGGCGGCCGCCGCTGGCGAGATCGCGCGCACCATCGTGGACGGCGGCGAGTCCTTCGGCACCGGCGACCTGTACGACGGCGTCCGGATCAACCTGGAGTTCGTCTCCGCCAACCCCACCGGCCCGATCCACATGGGCGGCGTCCGCTGGGCCGCGGTCGGCGACAGCCTGGCCCGCGTGTTCCAGGCGCAGGGTGGGCTCGTCACCCGCGAGTACTACTTCAACGACCACGGCGCGCAGATCGACCGGTTCGCCCGCTCCCTCGTCGCCAGCGCACTCGGTGAGCCGACGCCCGAGGACGGCTACGGCGGCGCCTACATCGCCGAGATCGCGGCACGGGTCATCGCGACCCTCGAGCCGGGCATCGACGTCCGCGACCTGCCGCGCGACGAGGCGCAGGAACTCTTCCGTCGCGAGGGCGTCGACTTCATGTTCGCCGACATCAAGTCGTCGCTGCACGACTTCGGCGTCGACTTCGACGTCTACTTCCACGAGAACGCCCTGCACGAGTCGAAGGCCGTCGAGCGTGCCATCGCCCGACTGCGGTCGGCCGGCGTGATGTACGAGGCCGAGGGCGCCGAGTGGCTCCGCACGACCGACTTCGGCGACGACCGCGACCGCGTCGTCATCAAGTCGGACGGCGAGCCCGCGTACATCGCCGGCGACCTGGCGTACTACCTCGACAAGCGCGAGCGCGGGTTCGAGCGGAACCTGATCATGCTCGGTGCCGACCACCACGGCTACGTCGGCCGGATGATGGCGATGTGCGCCGCGTTCGGGGACGAGCCGGGCAAGAACCTCGAGATCCTGATCGGGCAGATGGTCAACCTGCTCAAGGACGGCGAGCCGATGCGCATGTCGAAGCGCAACGGCACCATCGTCACGATGGAGGACCTCGTCGACGCCGTCGGTGTCGACGCCGGCCGGTACGCCCTGGTCCGGTTCGCCAGCGACACCGCGATCGACATCGACCTCGACCTGCTCACGAAGCGCACGAACGACAACCCCGTCTTCTACGTGCAGTACGCCCACGCCCGCACGCAGTCGGTGGCCCGGAACGCCGCGGCGGCCGGGGTCGACCGGTCGGTGTTCGACGCCTCGCTGCTGACCCACGAGTCGGAGAGCGCGCTCCTCGGAGCCCTCGCCGAGTACCCGCGGGTGGTCCGGCACGCCGCCGAACTGCGCGAGCCGCACCGCATCGCGCGGTACATCGAGCAGCTCGCCGGCCTCTACCACCGCTGGTACGACTCCTGCCGTGTCACGCCCCTCGGCGACGAACCCGTGACCGACCTGCACCGCACGCGCCTGTGGCTGAACGACGCCACCGGCCAGGTCGTCCGCAACGGCCTCGGCCTGCTCGGCGTGTCGGCGCCGTCCCGCATGTAGCGGCACTCCTTCCGCAAGACACCGGTGTTCGCGCACCGAACACCCGCATTCCGCGGTGTCGAGCGCGAACACCGGTGTTTTGCATCCCGGCCGCAGCCCGGCCGCAGCTGGGCCGCAGACCGGACTGGCAGGGTAGGACGCATGCCCGCAGCCACCGAACGCCCCACCACGCGCCGCCGCTGGCCCGTCGTCCTGCTCGTGGTCGTCGTCGTGCTCGCCGCCCTCGTCGTCGTCGCCGAGTTCGTGCTGCGCGGCGTCGTCGACCGGATCATCGCCCAGCAGGTCGAGCAGTCGCTACCGGACGGCACGACCGGCGAGGTCGACGCCCACGCCGAGGGCATCGTCATCCCGCAGCTCATCAGCGGCACGCTCGACCGCGTCGAGATCTCCTCGGCGAAGCTCACGGTGGACGGCATCCCGCTCGCCGCCGACGTCACCGCGCAGGACGTGCCGGTGGACGGCAAGGGTGACGTCCGCGACGTCGACGGCACGGTCACCCTGGCGTCGTCGAGCGTCAAGGACCTGGCGAAGTACAGCCCGCTGTTCGACCGGATGAACCTGGTCGACGGCGGCGTCGAACTGACGGGGTCGTCATCGGTGCTCGGCTACGACATCACCTACGCGGCGAAGGGCGCCGTCGTCGCGCAGGACGACGGCCGCGGCATCTCGATCACCCCGGAGAGCGTCCGGATCACGAACTCCGACCTCGGCCTGAAGGTCGACTCGATCCCGGGCGTCACCGGTGTCCCGGTGCAGGTCTGCACCGCGCAGTTCCTGCCCGAGGCGCTGCGCGTGCGCTCGCTCGACGTGTCGAAGTCGGACGCGACGGTCCGCATCACCGCGGATGCGCTGCCGCTCAACGAGGACGGCCTGCGGACGGTCGGCACCTGCGGCTGAGCGGACGGGTGCGTAACGCGGCCTGGAGGAACGGCTCGCGTCGGTAGGATCGGGTCCCGTGAGCGAGAACCCCCTTGCACCGCCGCGGCTGCGGTTCCCGACGGACGCCTCCGAACTGGTGGACCGCATCTGGCCCGCGTCCGCGACGCGGACCGACGACGGCACCCTGGCGATCGGCGGCATCAGCGCGACGGACCTGGTCGCGCAGTTCGGCACGCCCCTGTACGTCGTCGACGAGCGTGACGTCCAGTCCCGCGCCGTCCGCGTGCGGAACGCGTTCGCCGAGGCGTTCGAGCGCATCGGCAGCCACGCGCACGTCTACTACGCCGGCAAGGCCTTCCTGACGACGCAGGTCGTCGCGTGGATGGCCGAGGCCGACCTGCGCGTGGACGTCTGCACCGCCGGTGAGCTCGCGGTCGCCCTGGCCGGCGGCATTGACCCCGGCCGGCTCGGCTTCCACGGCAACGACAAGTCCGACGCCGAGATCGCCCGCGCGGTCGAGGTCGGCATCGGCACGATCGTGCTCGACAGCCACGAAGAGGTGCAGCGCGTCGCCCGTGCCGCCGCCGACGCCGGGGTCGTGCAGCGCGTGCGCATCCGGATCAACACCGGTGTGCACGCGTCCACCCACGAGTACCTGGCGACCGCCCGCGAGGACCAGAAGTTCGGCATCCCGCTGTCCGAGGCCGTCGAGGCCGCAGCAGCCGCCCGCGCCGAGCCCTCGCTCGCCTTCGTCGGGCTGCACTCGCACATCGGCTCGCAGATCTTCGACGACGCCGGCTTCCGCGAGGCCGCACGTCGACTCATGGACGTGCACGCGACGCTCGTGGCCTCCGGGCCGGTGCCCGAGCTGAACCTCGGCGGCGGCTGGGGCATCGACTACACCGAGGCCGATTCGGCCTTCGCCCCCGAGGACGTCGCCGACGCACTGGCCACGATCATCGGCGAGGCCTGCGCCGAGCGCGGCATCCCGGTGCCGGACATCGCCGTCGAGCCGGGCCGCTACATCATCGGCCCGCCCGGGGTGACGCTCTACCGCGTCGGCACGATCAAGCCGGTCACGCTCGAGACCGACGACGGCGGCAGCGCGACCCGCACGTACGTCTCGGTCGACGGCGGGATGAGCGACAACATCCGTCCCGCCCTGTACGGCGCCGACTACACGGCCCGGCTCGGCCGCACCTCCGACGCCCCGGCGGTGCTGAGCCGCGTCGTCGGCAAGCACTGCGAGAGCGGCGACGTCGTGGTGAACGACGAGTACCTGCCCGGCGACGTGCAGCGCGGTGACCTGCTGGCCGTCGCGGCCACCGGTGCCTACTGCTGGGCGCTGTCGAGCAACTACAACCACGTGGGCCGCCCGCCGGTCGTCGCCGTCGCGGACGGCGCAGCCCGTATCCTCGTGCGGGGCGAGACGATCGACGACCTCCTCGCCCGTGACACCGGGGTCGCCGCCGTGCCCGCCGAGGGCACCGGCCGCTGACCCCCGACCCGACCGGGTCCGCCCACCCCGCAGGGCGCACCCCCACCGACAGGAACCGCTACCAGATGATCGAATACCGCAACGTCCGTGTCGCGCTGCTCGGGGCCGGCTCGGTCGGTTCCCAGGTCGCGCGACTGCTCCTCGAGCACAGCGACGAGCTGGCCTCGCGCGCCGGTGCCGGGCTGGAGCTGGTCGGAATCGCCGTGCGCGACGTGGACGCGCAGCGCGACGTCGACCTGCCGGCGGAGCTCTTCACCACGGACGCGGCATCGCTCATCCTCGGCGCGGACATCGTCGTCGAGCTCATCGGCGGCATCGAGCCGGCGCGCACCCTCGTGCTCCAGGCCCTGCAGTCGGGCGCGGACGTCGTCACCGGCAACAAGGCGCTGCTCGCGACCCACGGCCCGGAGCTCTTCGCCGCGGCCGAGCAGGTCGGCGCGCAGCTCTACTACGAGGCCGCCGTGGCCGGGGCGATCCCGATCATCCGTCCGCTGCACGACTCGCTCGCCGGTGACCGCATCGTCCGGATCATGGGCATCGTCAACGGCACCACGAACTTCATCCTCGACCTGATGGACCGCAAGGGTTCCACGTTCGAGGACGCCCTGGCCACCGCGACGGAGCTCGGCTACGCCGAGGCCGACCCGACCGCCGACGTCGAGGGCTACGACGCCGCGCAGAAGGCCGCGATCCTGGCCTCGCTGGCGTTCCACACCTCGGTGCCGCTCGCCGCCGTGCACCGCGAGGGCATCACCCACGTCACGATCGACCAGGTCCGCGCCGCCCGCAAGGCCGGCTACGTCGTGAAGATCCTGGCGACCGCCGAGCGACTCACCGACGAGGACGGCCGCGAGGGCGTCAGCGCCCGCGTCTACCCGGCCCTCGTGCCCGAGTCGCACCCGCTCGCGAGCGTGCACGGTGCGAAGAACGCCGTGTTCGTCGAGGCCGAGGCCGCCGGCGACCTGATGTTCTACGGCGCGGGTGCCGGTGGCGTCGAGACGGCCTCGGCGGTCCTCGGCGACCTGGTCTCCGCGGCCCGCCGGCACGTCATCGGCGGCCCGGGTGTCGCCGAGTCGACGCAGTCCGAGCTGCCGGTGTTCCCGATCGGCACCGTCCGCACGAGCTACCAGATCACCCTGCACGTCACGGACGCCCCCGGCGTGCTGTCGACGGTCGCCGGCGTGTTGGCGAAGCACGGCGTCAGCGTCGAGACGGTCGAACAGACCACCACCGGCGCAGCCGAGGGGACCGCGACGCTCGTCATCGGCACCCACCTGGCGCGCGAGGCCGACCTGGCGGACACCGTCGTCGCCCTCCGTGGCGAGGACGTCGTCCTGGACGTCACCAGCGTCCTGCGCGTCGTCGGTCGCTGACGCGACCACGGGCGTCCAGGCCGACCTGCAGGCCCACCGAGCCGCACCACCACCAGATCCACCCCACCGGACAGAGAGAGAAGCCTGATGGCCCACCAGTGGCAGGGAGTCCTGCGCGAGTACGCCGACCGACTCGACGTGACCGAGGCGACGCCCATCGTCACGCTCGGTGAGGGCGGCACGCCGCTCATCCCGGCTCGTCGGCTCTCCGAGCGCACCGGCGCCGAGGTCTACGTGAAGTTCGAGGGCATGAACCCGACGGGTTCGTTCAAGGACCGCGGCATGACGATGGCGATCTCGAAGGCCGTCGAGCACGGCGCGAAGGCCGTCATCTGCGCCTCGACCGGCAACACCAGCGCCTCGGCCGCCGCGTACGCCACGCACGCCGGCATCACCGCTGCGGTGCTCGTGCCCGAGGGCAAGATCGCCATGGGCAAGCTCAGCCAGGCCGTCGCCCACGACGCCCAGCTGCTGCAGGTGCAGGGCAACTTCGACGACTGCCTCGACATCGCCCGCGACCTGGCGGCGAACTACCCGGTGCACCTCGTCAACTCCGTCAACAACGACCGCATCGAGGGGCAGAAGACCGCCGCGTTCGAGGTCGTCGACGTCCTCGGTGACGCACCGGACTTCCACTTCCTGCCCGTCGGCAACGCGGGCAACTACACTGCGTACTCGCGCGGCTACCGCGAGGACGTCGCCGCCGGCCGCAGCACCAAGCTGCCCCGCATGTTCGGGTTCCAGGCCGCCGGTTCCGCCCCGATCGTGCACGGCGAGGTCGTCCGGCACCCGGACACCATCGCGTCGGCGATCCGCATCGGCAACCCGGCCTCGTGGCAGTTCGCGCTCGAGGCGCGGGAGGAGACCGACGGCTACTTCGGTGCCATCACCGACGAGGCCATCCTCGCCGCACACCGCATCCTGTCTGCCGAGGTCGGCGTCTTCGTCGAGCCCGCATCGGCCATCGGTGTCGCCGGGCTCCTCGAGCGTGCCGACGCCGGTGTCGTGCCGAAGGGCGCGAAGGTCGTCATCACGGTCACGGGCCACGGCCTGAAGGACCCGCAGTGGGCGCTCCGCACGCCCGACGGCGGCGAGGTCACCCCGACGAGCGTGCCGGTCGACACGAAGTCGATCGCCGACGTGCTCGGTCTGGTCAGCGAGCAGTGATCTCCGACCGCTCGTCCGGACCGGGAGAGGGCATGACCGCCCGCAGTGCTGTACCGGCCGGACGGGCGGTCCGTGCGCTGCCGACCGGATCGGCGGTCCGCGTCCGGGTGCCGGCCACGTCGGCGAACCTCGGCCCCGGCTTCGACTCGCTCGGCCTCGCGCTCTCGCTCTACGACGAGGTCGTGGTGCGCGTGCGCTCCGAACCCGGCGCGACCGTCACGGTCGAGGGCGTCGGTGCCGGTGAGGTCGCCACGGACGACACGAACCTCGTCGTCCGTGCGGTCCGCCGTGGCCTGGAGCACGCCGGTGTCGACCAGCCCGGACTCGAGCTGCACGCCACGAACGCGATCCCGCACGGCCGCGGTCTCGGTTCCTCCGCCGCGGCGATCGTCGCCGGGCTGATGGCTGCCCGTGGTCTGCTCGAGGGCGTCGTCGACCTGGACGCCTCGACGCTCCTGACCCTGGCCACCGAGATGGAGGGCCACCCGGACAACGTCGCGCCAGCGCTCTTCGGCGGGCTCACGATCGCGTGGATGACCGCCGAGGGCCCGGCCTACAAGCGGCTCCTGGTGCACCGCGGTGTCGCCCCGGTGGTGTTCGTGCCGACCTCGACGCTCTCGACCAAGCTCGCGCGCTCCCTGCAGCCCGAGCAGGTCCCGCACGCCGACGCCGCGTTCAACGTCTCCCGCTCGGCGCTGCTCGTCGCGGCGCTCATCCAGAGCCCCGAGCTGCTGCTCGCCGCGACCGAGGACCGTCTGCACCAGGCGTACCGCGCCAGCGCCATGCCCGAGACCGACGCCCTGATCCGGTTGCTCCGACAGCACGGCCTCGCCGCGGTGGTCTCCGGTGCCGGGCCGAGCCTGCTCGTCCTCGGCAGCGACCCGGCACAGCGCCTGACCGCCGCCGAACTGGTGCAGCGACACGCCGAATCCGACTGGCGGCCGCTCATGCTGGCCGTCGATCTCGGTGGTGCTACAGTGGCAGCGCACTCGGCGCTCGAAGCCGAACCCGCGTAACCGTACGGATCGCTCGTCCTCAGGACAGCTCCTGCGACGTCGCAGGGTCCGGTGCGCGAGTGTGCATCTCTTTCTGATCACCGAATCCCGATCCGTCGTCTGAACGGCGGTCGATGCTCACCCTGCATCCGGGACGGTGGAAACTCTCCGCGTTCTGCGGTTCGAAAGGAAACACCGACCTTGACCGACAACAACTCCGCCCAGGTGGAGATCCCCAGCGACCTGCGTGCCCTCCGACTCCCGGAGCTCCAGCGCATCGCCTCCTCGCTCGGCATCACCGGGCTCTCCAAGCTCCGCAAGGGCGACCTGATCGCCTCCATCGAGGACAAGCGTCCCGTCGACGAGACGCCGGCCGCCCCGGCCGCCGCCGCCGTCGCCGAGACCCCCGCCGAGCCGGCCGCCACCGAGCAGCCGACCCTGCCGGAGCCCGCCGAGACCCCCGCGCAGCCCGCTGCCGAGGCACCCGTCGCCGACTCCGAGGCACCCGCCGAGTCGGCAGCCCCGAGCCGTGCCCGTCGTTCGCGCCGCGCATCGTCCGGCGGCACCGTGAACGCCGCGCCGACCTCGGCCGCCGAGCACACCAACCACGGCCAGACCGGCACCGAGGACCTCCTCGCCGGGCTCGACCAGGTCCGCGCCGAGAAGGACGCCCAGGAAGCCGCGCAGTCCGGCTCGCAGCGTCGCGGCCGTGGCCAGCGGAACGCCGAGCAGCGTGGCACCGACCAGCGTGGCACCGAGCAGCGCGCCGCCGACCAGGGCCAGCAGGCGTCGGCACCCGCCGAGGCCGAGCAGCCGAGCCAGGCGGGCCAGCAGGGCCAGCAGGCTCCGACGTCCGCCGTGCAGGCCGACCAGGACCAGAACGAGTCCGGCGACCAGAACGACCAGGGCGACCAGAACTCCGAGCAGGGCGAGGGCGGCTCGCGTCGCGGTCGTCGCAGCCGTGGTCGCGGTCGTGGCCGTGGCCAGAACGCCGAGAACGGCGAGCCGCAGAACGGCGCCGAGCAGCAGAACGGCGGCCAGAACGCCGGCCAGCAGAAGCAGAACGGTGCCGACCAGCAGAACGGCGGCCAGCAGAACGGCGGCCAGCAGAAGCAGAACGGCGGCGAGCAGCAGAACGGTCAGCAGAACGGCGGCCAGAAGCAGAACGACCAGCCGAAGCAGGCCGAGGCCAAGCAGGACGACAAGGCCGACCAGAAGCAGCAGCAGAATGCCGGTCAGCAGAAGCAGCAGACGAGCGGCCAGCAGAAGCAGCAGCAGCAACAGCACGCCGACGAGGCCGAGAGCGGCCGCAGCCGTCGCCAGCGCGACCGCAAGCGCGGCCGTGGCGGCCAGAACGACGACTTCGAGCCCGAGGTCACCGAGGACGACGTCCTGATCCCGATCGCGGGCATCCTCGACGTCCTCGACAACTACGCCTTCGTCCGCACCACCGGGTACCTGCCGGGCCCGAGCGACGTCTACGTCTCCCTCGGCCAGGTGAAGAAGTACCACCTGCGCAAGGGCGACGCCGTCGTCGGTTCGATCAAGCAGCCGCGTGACGGCGAGCAGCAGAGCCGCCAGAAGTACAACGCGCTCGTGGCCGTCGAGTCGATCAACGGCCAGTCCGCCGACGAGGCCGCGGCCCGCGTCGACTTCAACGACCTCACCCCGCTGTACCCGAACGAGCGCCTGCGCCTCGAGACGGAGCCGGGCAAGCTGTCGACCCGCATCATCGACCTCGTGTCGCCGATCGGCAAGGGCCAGCGCGGTCTCATCGTGTCCCCGCCGAAGGCCGGCAAGACCGTCGTGCTGCAGGCCATCGCGAACGCCGTCGCCAAGAACAACCCCGAGGCGCACCTGATGGTCGTCCTCGTCGACGAGCGGCCCGAAGAGGTCACCGACATGCAGCGCACGGTGAAGGGCGAGGTCATCGCCTCGACCTTCGACCGTCCCGCCGAGGACCACACCACCGTCGCGGAGCTCGCCATCGAGCGTGCGAAGCGCCTGGTGGAGCTGGGCCACGACGTCGTGCTGCTGCTCGACTCGATCACCCGCCTGGGCCGTGCGTACAACCTGTCGACCCCGCCGTCGGGCCGTGTGCTCTCCGGTGGCGTCGACTCGGCGGCGCTCTACCCGCCGAAGCGCTTCTTCGGTGCCGCGCGCAACATCGAGGACGGTGGCTCGCTGACCATCCTCGCGACCGCGCTCGTCGAGACCGGCTCCAAGATGGACGAGGTCATCTTCGAGGAGTTCAAGGGCACCGGCAACATGGAGCTCCGCCTGAACCGTCACCTCGCCGACAAGCGGATCTTCCCCGCCGTCGACGTGAACGCCTCGGGCACCCGTCGCGAGGAGCAGCTGCTCTCCGCCGACGAGGTCAAGATCACCTGGCGTCTGCGCCGGGCCCTCGCCGGGCTCGACCCGCAGCAGGCCCTCGAGATCGTGCTGCGGAACCTCAAGGAGACGCAGTCGAACGTCGAGTTCCTGGTGCAGGTGCAGAAGTCGGTCCCCTCGACCGGCGCCCACCACAACGGCCACCAGGAGTAACGCGTGTTCGAGTCGGTAGCGGGGCTGCTGGCGGAACACGAGGACCTGACACAGCAGCTGTCGGACCCCGCGCTCCACGCCGATGCGGCCCGGGCGAAGAAGGTGAACCGGCGGTACGCCGAGCTCAACCAGATCAAGTCCGCGTACGAGGCCTGGCAGGCGGCGGGGGACGACCTCGCCGCCGCCCAGGAACTCGCGCGTGAAGACGCGGCGTTCGCGGACGAGGTCCCCGGGCTCGAGGAGCAGCTGTCGGAGCGCCAGGAGCGTCTCCGCCGGCTGCTCATCCCACGCGACCCCGACGACGGCCGTGACGTCATCATGGAGATCAAGGGCGGCGAGGGCGGCGAGGAATCGGCGCTGTTCGCGGCCGACCTCCTTCGCATGTACTCGCACTACGCCGAGACCAAGGGCTGGAAGGTCGAGCTCCTCGAGCGCACCGAGTCCGACCTGGGTGGCTACAAGGACGTCCAGGTCGCGATCAAGTCGAACACGACCGATCCGTCCCAGGGCGTCTGGGCGCACCTGAAGTACGAGGGCGGTGTGCACCGCGTCCAGCGTGTGCCGCAGACCGAGTCGCAGGGGCGCATCCACACCTCGACCACCGGCGTGCTGGTGTTCCCCGAGGTGGACGAGCCCGAAGAGGTCCAGATCAACCAGAACGACCTCAAGATCGACGTCTACCGGTCCTCCGGCCCGGGCGGGCAGTCCGTCAACACGACGGACTCCGCGGTCCGCATCACCCACCTGCCCACGGGCATCACGGTGGCGATGCAGAACGAGAAGTCGCAGCTGCAGAACCGCGAGGCCGGCATGCGCGTGCTCCGCGCGCGCATCCTCGCGCGCCAGCAGGAGGAGCTCGACGCGATCGCCTCGGACGCGCGCAAGTCGCAGATCCGCGGGATGGACCGGTCGGAGCGCATCCGCACGTACAACTTCCCGGAGAACCGGATCGCGGACCACCGCACCGGCTACAAGGCGTACGACCTCGACCGCGTGATGAACGGTGCCCTCGAGCCCGTCATCCAGTCCGCCATCCAGGCGGACGAAGAGGCACGTCTGGCCGCCATCGGCGACCAGGACGCGTAAGCGCACACCCAGCCTGGAGGCCCGGATCACCGCCGACACGCCCCTCACGTACGCCGCGGATCGCCTGCTCGAGCAGGCGACCGCGGCGCTCGTCGCCGTCGGCGTGCCGACGCCCCGGGTCGACGCGGAGCTGCTGCTCGCGTGGGCGACCGACACCTCGCGCGGAGCTGTCCAAGCCCGTGCGCTGATCGGCGGCGGCATCGCCCCGGAGCACGTCGAGCGCTTCCGGCACGCCGTCGCCCGTCGGGCCACCCGTGAGCCGCTGCAGCACATCACCGGGCAGGCGTACTTCCGTGCGCTCACCCTGGCCGTCGGTCCGGGCGTGTTCGTGCCCCGTCCGGAGACCGAGGGCGTCGTGCAGTTCGGCATCGATGCGCTGCGGGCGACCGCGGTCCCCGAGCCGATCGCCGTGGACCTGGGCTCCGGCAGCGGTGCGATCGCGATCGCGATGGACACCGAGGTGCCGAACGCCGTGGTCTACGCCGTCGAGCGGTCGGCCGAGGCCCTGCCCTGGACCCGGCGGAACGTCGACGCCCACGGTGGCACGGTCCGACTCGTCGAGGGTGACCTCGCCGACGCACTGCCGGAACTCGACGGCACCGTGTCCGTCGTCGTGTCGAACCCGCCGTACGTGCCGGACGACGCGATCCCGATCGACCCCGAGGTCCGTGACCACGACCCGGCGATGGCCCTCTACGGCGGGCCGGACGGCCTCGACGCCGTCCGGGCTCTCGCCGAGACGGCCTGGCGGTTGCTCGTGCCCGGGGGAGTCCTGGTCGTCGAGCACGCCGAGCCGCAGGGCGCCGGAGTCCGGGAGGTCCTGGCGCGCCGGGGGTTCCGCACCCCGGAGACGCACGTCGACCTGACGGGGCGCGACCGCACGACCACCGCGACGCGCTAGCCGGGGGCGAGCCGCGCCTCCCGTCGCTCGGCCGCGCGTGCGTGTGCCGGGTGGATCCGGGCGTACCTGGTGGGATCGGGCGTACCGGGTCGTTCGGGATGACCAGGTATGCCCGTTCCTGCTTTCCAGCGCGACCGCGATGGGAAGGAACGGGCGTTGCGGGCGCGGGGCGGGCCTCCCGTCGCTCGGCCGTGCTGCGTGTGCCGGGAGAATACGGGCGTACCGGGTGGGATCGGGCGTACCGGGTCGTTCGGGATGACCAGGTGTGCCCGTTCTTGCTCTCCAGCGCGACCGCGATGGGAAGGAATGGGCGTGGCGGGCTACGCGACGGGGGAGGCCTCGCGCTGCTGCGCCGCGACGAAAGCGCGGACGTGCTCCCGCAGGTCGGTGTCGTGCTCGACCAGGACCGCGTGGATGCCGACGCTGCGCGCACCCGCGATGTTCTCGGGCATGTCGTCGGCGAAGAAGGTGCGCTCCGCGGGGACCCCGTGGTGGGCGATCGCGCGCTGGAAGACCTCCGGCTCGGGCTTCCGTGCGCCGAAGTTGCTCGACGTGTCCAGGTGCTCGCCGAAGACCTCGGGCAGGGACGGCGCCCACTCGTGGATCCAGCGGCCGGCGAGCGGACCGTTGTTGGTGAGCAGCCCGACACGCCCGTGCTCGCTCGCGATCCGGACCGCCTCGATGCGTTCCGGCAGCTCGGTCATGGCGGATCCGCGGATCCGGGCCCAGTCGGCCTCGGGGACGTCGCACTCCATCGCGCGCTCGAACGCGGCGAGGTACTCGTCGCCGTCGGCGAACCCACCGGCCTCGGCACGCATCTCGTGACCGCAGTCCCACCAGCGGCGACGGAGCTCCTGGAACTCATGTCCGGTGAACTCAGAGAGTGCGGCCATGCGCACCTGCCAGTCGTACCGGACCAGGACGTCGTCCATGTCGAAGAGGAACAGGAGCGGGGGTGCGGGCGTCTCGTTCACGATGTCCACCATTGTGTCGCACTATCATCGTCGAGTCATGGCATCCCGATACGACTGCACCGACTCCGACGGGCTCCTGACCGGGATGCGGCTCGCACGTGCCGCCCTCGGACGCGGAGAGCTCGTCGTGGTCCCCACCGACACCGTCTACGGCCTGGCCGCGGACGCCTTCAGCGCGACGGCCGTGCAGCGGCTGCTCGACGCGAAGGGCCGCACGCGGCAGTCGCCGCCGCCCGTGCTCATCCCCGGTCCGCCCACGCTCGACGCCCTCGCCAGCGAGGTCCCGCAGCCGGTTCGCGACCTGGTTGCCGAGTTCTGGCCGGGCGGGCTGACCGTCATCCTGCACGCACAGCCGTCGCTCGACTGGGACCTCGGCGAGACGCGCGGCACGGTCGCGCTCCGGATGCCGGACTCGCGGATCGCCCTCGAGCTCCTGCAGGAGGTCGGGCCCCTCGCGGTCTCGTCCGCGAACTCCACGGGTGACCCGGCCGCGATGGACGTCGACGCCGCCGAGCGGATGCTCGGTGACAGCGTCGCGATCTACCTGGACGGCGGACCCGTCGAGGTTCACGACGGCTTCGAGGCCAGCACCGGCTCGACGATCGTCGACGCCACCGGGCTGTCGGACGGAGGGAAGCTCCGCATCGTCCGGCACGGGGTGATCCCCGACGAGGAGATCATCCGGGTCGTCGGAGCCGACCTCGTCACATGAAGTACTACCTGCTCGCCGGGGCCATCGCCGCGGTCGTGAGCTTCGTGATGAGCCTGATCGTCTGGAAGCTCGGGCTGAAGTACAAGTGGTACCCGCAGGTCCGCGAGCGGGACGTGCACCGCACCCCGACGCCGCGGCTCGGTGGCATCGCGATGTACATCGGCGTCATCGTCTCGCTGCTCGCGGCCTGGTTCCTGTTCCCGTCGATCGCGGGGACCGACTACTTCCGGCTCGTGTTCTCCGAACCCGGCCGCGTCCTCGCGGTGCTCGGGGGAGCGACCATCATCGTGGTCCTCGGTGTCGCGGACGACATCTGGGACCTCGACTGGATGACGAAGCTCGCCGGGCAGATCATCGCGGCGGGCATCCTCGCCTGGCAGGGCGTCGCGATCGTCTCGCTGCCCATCGGCAACACGCTGGGCGTCGGCTCGTCGTACATGAGCCTGATCTTCACCGTGCTGGCGGTGGTGCTCGTGATGAACGCGGTGAACTTCATCGACGGGCTCGACGGCCTGGTGGCCGGCGTCGCGATCATCGCCGGCGGGGTCTTCTTCCTCTACACGTTCTTCATCAACCGCGTGGTCGTCCAGACCGAGTTCTTCTTCAACCTGCCCTCGCTGCTCACCGCCGTCCTCGTCGGGGCCTGCTTCGGCTTCCTCATCCTGAACTGGCACCCCGCCAAGCTCTTCATGGGGGACGCCGGCGCGCTGCTCGTCGGGTTCCTGATGGCCACGAGCGCGGTCTCGGTCACGGGCAACATCGACCCGGCGGCGGTGCAGACACGCCAGGCGCTGCTGCCGGCGTTCATCCCGATCCTGTTGCCGTTCGCGATCCTGATCGTCCCGATCCTGGATTTCGGTCTCGCGGTCACCCGACGGCTCAGCGCGGGCAAGTCGCCGTTCTCGGCCGACCGGAAGCACCTGCACCACCGCCTGCTCGACATGGGGCACTCGCACTTCCACGCGGTGCTGATCTTCTACGCGTGGACCGCCACCGTCGCCTTCGGGTGCCTGCTGTTCCTCTTCGTGGACTGGTACTGGGTCGTCGTCTTCGTGTCCGTCGGCTTCACCGTCTGCGCCGTCGCGACCTTCGCGCCGCTCGGCCGGAAACGCACCGAGATCGCCGCCCAGACCGCCAACCGTTCCGCCGCCGTGGTGGACGCCAGCCTCGACCCGCTCGACCGGGCCGCCAACGACCGCACGATCCCTGGAGACATCACGTGACCGCACCGAACGCGCTCGACCACGTCCGGCCGGTGTTCCGCCGCATCATCACCTGGGGAGCGGTCCTCGCCGTCGCCCTCGCGGTGGTCGGCGGGCTCATCGGGTTCCTCGTCGCGGACGGCCCGGGGTTGGTCGGGGGACTGCTCGGCGCCGTGCTGAGCGTCGTGTTCCTCGGGCTCACCGCGGTCAGTGTCCTCGTCGCGCTGCGCGTCTCGAAGGGCCAGATGATCTCCGGTGCCTTCTTCGGCATCGTGATGGGCACCTGGCTGCTCAAGTTCATCGTCTTCATCGTGCTGCTGGTCCTGCTCAAGGACCGCGACTGGGTCGACTTCCCGGTGCTGGCGATCGTGATCATCGCGGGGGTCGTCGGCTCCCTGGTGATCGACGTCGTCGCCGTCGCGAAGGCCCGCACCCCGATCGGCGTCCGGCTGCCGGGCGACGGCCTCGACGACTCCGCGGACGCTGGGAACCCGACCCCCCGCGTCTGAGAAGCCGGGAAGCCTCTCGCACCTGATAGGCTTCTTCAAGTCCGCTACCGGAGCCTTTCGCTCGGGGCGGACGAGCCTCCACAACGTCCACCATCGCGTGCCATGATGTGCGCGCGCCGACACAGGAGACAGCGCTGCTATCCCACGCTCTTCCCCTGTCCCTCTCCGCTGCGGTTGACACCGTCGCGGCGGGGAGCAGCAAGGCCGCCGAGTTCCATGGTCCGTCGATCAACGAGTTCTTCCCGGATGCGATCTTCTTCGCCGGGACGCCGTTCGAGATCGATCGGCTCGTCCTCATCCGTTTCTTCGCCGTCGCCGTGCTCCTGGTGTTCGCGTTCGTGGGCACCCGTGCACTGAAGCTCGTGCCGAACCGCGGTCAGGCGTTCATCGAGTACGCGTTCGACGTCGTCCGTCGCAACACCTTCGACAACCTCGGAGAGAAGGACGGCAAGCGCTTCCTGCCGCTCCTGGCGACGATCTTCTTCGGCGTGCTCTTCATGAACCTGACCGGTCTGGTCCCGTTCATGAACCTCGCCGGCACCAGCCGCATCGCGATGCCGATGATCCTGGCGATCGTCGCGTACCTCGCCTTCATCTACGCCGGTCTCCGCAAGCACCCGGGCACGTTCCTCAAGAACTCGCTCTTCCCGCCCGGGGTGCCGTGGCCGCTGTACATCATCGTGACGCCGATCGAGCTCGTCTCCACCTTCGTGCTCCGTCCCGTCACCCTGACGCTGCGACTCCTGATGAACATGGTCGTGGGGCACCTGCTCCTCGTGCTGTTCTTCTCGGCCACGCAGTTCTTCTTCTTCGACGCTTCGCTCGGCTTCAAGGCCTTCGGCGTCGGGACCATCGCGTTCGGCATCGCGTTCAGCTTCTTCGAGGTCCTCGTCGCGCTGCTGCAGGCCTACGTCTTCATGCTCCTCACCGCCGTCTACATCCAGCTGGCGCTGGCTGACGAGCACTGATTCCTCACTGACCCCCTACGGGACCGGCGACCGTCGGACCCGCACCTCGAAAGGAAAACACGTGGACGCAACGACCGTTCTCGCGGAGATCAACGGCAACATCGCGACGGTTGGCTACGGCCTCGCAGCGATCGGCCCGGCCATCGGTGTCGGCATCGTCGTCGGTAAGACGATCGAGTCCGTCGCTCGCCAGCCCGAGCTCCAGGGCCGCCTGACGACCCTCATGTACATCGGTATCGCCTTCACCGAGGCCCTGGCCTTCATCGGTATCGCCACGTACTTCATCTTCACCGGCACCAACTAAGGCTCCTCGATGCACAACGCACTCATCATCGCGGCGGAGGAGACGCACAACCCGCTGATCCCGCCGTTGTACGACGTCGTCTGGTCGGCGCTTGCCTTCGTCATCATCTTCGTGGTGATGTGGCTTGTCGTCACACCGCGCATCACGAAGATGCTCGATGAGCGCACCGAGGCCATCGAGGGCGGCATCAAGAAGGCCGAGGCCGCTCAGGAGCAGGCCGCCGCTGCGCTCGACGAGTACAACAAGCAGCTCGCCGATGCACGCGCCGAGGCTTCGCGCATCCGTGAGCAGGCCCGCGCCGACGCCACGGCGATCGGCAACGAGGTCCGCGAGCAGGCGGCCGCCGATGCAGCACGCATCACGGCCAATGCCCAGGCGCAGATCGAGGCCGAGCGCCAGAGCGCCGTCCAGGCACTCCGGTCCGAAGTGGGCACCCTCGCGCTGGACCTCGCGTCCGGTGTGATCGGTGAATCCCTCAAGGACGACGCCAAGTCGACCGCAGTGGTCGACCGCTTCCTCGCCGACCTCGAGGCCTCGCAGGCCACGAAGACGGGGGAGCACTGAGCATGCGCAGCGCTACCAGAGAAGCACTCGCGTCCACCAGGGCGGTGCTGTCGGACCTCGGTCCGAGCGCCGGCCTGGCCGCGGGTGCCGAGATCCTCGCCTCCGGGCGTGCGATCGCCGGTGCGCCGCAGCTGCTCGGGCTGCTGTCCGACCCCACGGCCGACGCGGCCGGCAAGAAGGTCCTCATCGACCGTGTCTTCGCCGGACAGTCGGACGCGACGCGTGCGGTCCTGACCGCGGTGGCCGGCTCGCGCTGGTCCTCGCAGCAGGACCTGCTCGCGGGCATCGAGGACGCGGGCATCCGCGCCGTCGCCGCCACCGCGGGTCCGGACTCGTCGATCGAGTCGGAGCTGTTCGCCTTCGAGACCGCCGTCCGCTCGGACGCCGGCCTCGAGCTGGCGCTCGGCACCAAGCTCGGCAGCCCCGAGCAGAAGGGCGCGCTCGTCGAGCGGCTCCTCGGTGCCAAGGCCTCGGAGCAGACGATCACGATCGTGTCGGCCCTGGTGCAGCAGCCCCGCGGCCGCCGCATCGGTGAGATCGTCCGTGATGCCTCGCGCATCGTGGCCGAGCAGGCCGGCAAGCTCGTCGCGACCGTCGTCACGGCGACGCCACTGACCCCCGCCCAGTCGGCCCGCGTCACGCGCGGTCTGTCCGAGCGGTACGGCAAGGACATCAGCATCAACCAGGTCGTCGACCCCACGGTCGTCGGCGGGGTCCGGGTGCAGATCGGCGGCGACGTCATCGACGGCACCGTGTCCACGCGACTCTCGGAGCTCCGGCTCCAGCTCGCCGGCTAGGCGTACGGTCGAAGCCGCTCCTCCCCAAGTCCACAACGGGAACTGCCGAGTCCGGCAGCGTCACCCTCTCGGAGCCGAAGGGCCCCGGAAAACCACAAGGAAAATCCCATGGCAGACATCACCATCAGCCCCGATGAGATCCGTGATGCCCTGAAGGACTTCGTCTCGAACTACGAGCCGACGAAGGCCTCCACGGCCGAGGTCGGGCACGTCACCGACGCCGGTGACGGCATCGCCCACGTCGAGGGTCTCCCCGGCGTCATGGCGAACGAGCTCATCCGCTTCGCGGACGGCACGCTCGGCCTGGCGCAGAACCTCGATGAAGACGAGATCGGTGCCATCGTGCTCGGCGAGTTCGGCGGCATCGAGGAGGGCATGGAGGTCACCCGCACGGGTGAGGTCCTCTCCGCCCCCGTCGGCGACGCCTTCCTCGGTCGCGTCGTCGACCCGCTCGGCGCCCCGATCGACGGTCTCGGCGAGATCGCCGCAGAGGGCCGTCGTGCCCTTGAGCTCCAGGCTCCCGGCGTCATGGCCCGCAAGTCGGTCCACCAGCCGCTGCAGACCGGTATCAAGGCCATCGACGCGATGATCCCCGTCGGCCGTGGTCAGCGTCAGCTGATCATCGGCGACCGCCAGACCGGCAAGACGGCCATCGCGATCGACACGATCATCAACCAGAAGGCCAACTGGGAGTCCGGCGACGAGGAGAAGCAGGTTCGCTGCATCTACGTCGCCATCGGTCAGAAGGGCTCCACGATCGCCTCCGTCAAGGGTGCGCTCGAGGACGCCGGTGCGATGGAGTACACCACCATCGTCGCCGCTCCGGCCTCCGACCCGGCCGGCTTCAAGTACCTCGCCCCGTACACCGGTTCGGCCATCGGCCAGCACTGGATGTACCAGGGCAAGCACGTCCTCATCATCTTCGATGACCTGTCGAAGCAGGCCGAGGCCTACCGTGCGGTGTCGCTCCTCCTGCGTCGTCCGCCGGGCCGCGAGGCCTACCCGGGTGACGTCTTCTACCTGCACTCCCGTCTGCTGGAGCGTTGCGCGAAGCTGTCCGACGAGCTCGGCGCCGGTTCGATGACGGGTCTCCCGATCATCGAGACCAAGGCGAACGACGTCTCGGCGTACATCCCGACCAACGTCATCTCCATCACCGACGGCCAGATCTTCCTGCAGTCGGACCTCTTCAACGCGAACCAGCGTCCGGCCGTCGACGTGGGCATCTCGGTGTCCCGCGTCGGTGGTGACGCCCAGGTGAAGTCGATCAAGAAGGTCTCCGGCACGCTGAAGCTCGAGCTGGCGCAGTACCGCTCGCTCGAGGCGTTCGCGATGTTCGCGTCCGACCTCGACCAGGCGTCGCGTCGTCAGCTGGAGCGCGGTGCGCGTCTGACCGAGCTCCTCAAGCAGCCGCAGTACTCGCCGTACCCGGTCGAGGAGCAGGTCGTCTCGATCTGGGCCGGCACGAACGGCAAGCTCGACACCGTCCCGGTGCCGGACGTGCTCCGCTTCGAGTCCGAACTGCTCGACCACCTGCGTCGCAACTCCGACGTCCTCACGACCCTGCGCGAGACGAACCAGCTCAGCGACGAGACCGTCGCCGAGATGGACAAGCAGATCGACGAGTTCACGAAGAGCTTCCAGACGAGCGACGGCAAGACCCTCGGCTCCGAGCAGTTCGACGCGGCTGACGCCGAGGACGTCGACCAGGAGCAGATCGTCAAGGGTCGTCGCTAGATGGCAGCGCAGGTCCGGGTCTACCGCCAGCGGATCAAGTCGGCGAAGACCACGAAGAAGGTCACCCGCGCCATGGAGCTGATCTCGGCGTCGCGGATCCAGAAGGCGCAGGCCCGCATGGCTGCGTCCGGTCCGTACTCGCGGGCCGTCACGCGTGCGGTGTCGGCCGTGGCGACGTTCTCGAACGTCGACCACGTGCTGACCACCGAGCCGGAGTCGTCGACCCGTGCAGCCGTCGTGCTCTTCACCTCGGACCGCGGCCTGAACGGCGCGTTCAGCACGAACGTCCTCAAGCAGGGCGAGGAGCTCGCCTCCCTGCTCCGCAGCGAGGGCAAGGACGTCGTCTACTACCTGGTCGGCCGCAAGTCCGTCGGGTACTTCGCGTTCCGTGAGCGTCCGTCCGAGCAGCAGTGGGTCGGCAACACCGACCAGCCGGAGTTCTCGACGGCCAAGGAGATCGGCGACGCCGTCGTGGCGAAGTTCCTCCAGGACACCGCTGAGGGCGGCGTGGACGAGATCCACATCGTGTTCAACCGGTTCATCAGCCTGGCGACCCAGGAGCCGCAGGTCGTTCGCCTGCTGCCCCTCGAGGTCGTCGAGGGCATCGACGAGCCCGAGGGCAACGAGCCCCTGCCGCTCTACGAGTTCGAGCCGGACGCCGATGCGGTGCTCGACTCGCTGCTCCCGGTCTACATCGAGAGCCGCATCTTCAACGCCATGCTGCAGTCGGCTGCTTCCGAGCACGCCGCGCGTCAGAAGGCGATGAAGGCGGCCAGCGACAACGCCGACTCGCTGATCCGTGACTTCACCCGACTCGCGAACAACGCGCGTCAGGCGGAGATCACCCAGCAGATCTCCGAGATCGTCGGCGGCGCCGACGCCCTCTCGTCGAAGAAGAAGTAGTCCGCGTCGTTCGCGGACAGATACCCACCCTCAGGAAGGCACCAGCCATGACCGACACCGCAACCACCGCGGTCGAGACGTCGTCGGCGCCCGGTGTCGGCCGGATCGCCCGTGTCACGGGCCCCGTCGTCGACATCGAGTTCCCCCACGACGCAATCCCGGAGATGTACAACCTCCTGTTCACGACCATCACCATCGGTGACTCGTCGCAGGAGATCGGCCTCGAGGTCGCGCAGCACCTCGGCGACGACCTCGTCCGTGCCATCTCCCTGAAGCCGACCGACGGCCTGGTCCGTGGCCAGGAGGTCCGTGACTCGGGCGCTCCGATCTCGGTCCCCGTCGGCGACGTCACCAAGGGCAAGGTCTTCGACGTCCTCGGGAACGTGCTCAACACGGACGAGAAGCTCGAGATCACCGAGCGCTGGCCGATCCACCGCAAGGCCCCGGCCTTCGACCAGCTCGAGTCCAAGACCTCGATGTTCGAGACCGGCATCAAGTCCATCGACCTCCTCACCCCGTACGTGCAGGGTGGCAAGATCGGCCTCTTCGGTGGTGCGGGCGTCGGCAAGACCGTCCTCATCCAGGAGATGATCCAGCGCGTCGCGCAGGACCACGGCGGTGTGTCGGTGTTCGCCGGTGTCGGTGAGCGCACCCGTGAGGGCAACGACCTCATCGGTGAGATGGAAGAGGCGGGTGTCTTCGACAAGACGGCCCTCGTGTTCGGCCAGATGGACGAGCCGCCGGGAACGCGTCTCCGCGTGGCCCTGTCGGCGCTGACGATGGCGGAGTACTTCCGCGATGTCCAGAAGCAGGACGTGCTCCTCTTCATCGACAACATCTTCCGCTTCACGCAGGCCGGCTCCGAGGTCTCGACGCTGCTCGGCCGCATGCCGTCCGCCGTGGGTTACCAGCCCAACCTCGCCGACGAGATGGGTGTGCTCCAGGAGCGCATCACCTCGACGCGTGGTCACTCGATCACCTCGCTGCAGGCGATCTACGTGCCGGCTGACGACTACACCGACCCGGCTCCGGCCACCACGTTCGCGCACCTCGACGCGACGACCGAGCTCTCCCGTGAGATCGCATCGCAGGGTCTGTACCCCGCGATCGACCCGCTGGCCTCGACGTCGCGCATCATGGACCCGCGCTACCTGGGTGCCGACCACTACGAGACGGCCACGCGCGTCAAGCAGATCCTCCAGAAGAACAAGGAACTGCAGGAGATCATCGCCATCCTCGGTGTCGACGAGCTCTCCGAAGAGGACAAGATCACGGTCGAGCGCGCTCGTCGTATCCAGCAGTTCCTCTCGCAGAACACCTACATGGCGAAGAAGTTCACGGGTGTCGAGGGCTCCACGGTGCCGCTCAAGGACACCATCGAGTCCTTCCGCGCCATCGCCGACGGCGAGTTCGACCACGTTGCGACCCAGGCGTTCTTCAACGTCGGTGGCATCAACGACGTGGAAGAGAAGTGGGCTCAGATCCAGAAGGAGAACCGCTGACATGGCGGGTCTCAGCGTGAGCGTCGTCTCGGCGGACCGTGAGGTCTGGTCGGGCGACACCACCATGGTCGTCGCACGGACGACAGAGGGCCAGATCGGCATCCTCGCCGGACACGAGCCGATGCTCGCGATCCTGGCGCAGGGTCAGGTCCGCATCACGCGGGCCGACGGGTCGACCGTCGCGGTCGACGCCGAGGACGGCTTCCTGTCGGTCGAGCACGACACGGTGACGATCGTCGCGCGGCAGGCCGCGCTGGCGTCCTGACCGGACTGACCGTCCTGCTCCCGCCTTCGGAGACGAAGCGGGAGGGCGGGGACACGAGCCGCACGCTCGATCTGCGTGCGCTCTCGTTCCCGGAACTGGCCGATGAGCGGGCCGCGGTGATCACCGCGGCCCGCTTCGTCAGTTCCGAGGAGTCCTCGGCCAGGACGGCGCTCAAGCTCGGTCCGAAGTCGATCGCCGAGCGGCTCCGGAACCTCGAGCTCGACACCTCGGGCACCATGCCCGCGATCGAGCGGTACACCGGGGTCCTCTACGACCCGTTGGGCGCGCAGGACGCGGATGCGGCGACCCGTGCGTGGTGGGCGGAACACGTGATCGTGCAGTCCGCGATGTTCGGTCCGATCGGTGCCGGTGACCCGATCCCGGCGTACCGGCTCTCACACGACTCCCGGCTCGGCTCGATCCGGTTGGCCGCGCACTGGCCCGCGGTGTCAACCCGTTCCCTGCTGACCCGTGCGGACGGCCTGGTGCTCGACCTGCGGTCCGAGGGGTACCGGCAGCTCGGTCCCGTGTCCGGAGCAGTGGCACCACGGGTGGTGAGCGTCGACGGCTCCGGTCGTCGTCGTGCGCTGAACCACTGGAACAAGACCGCGAAGGGTCGCCTGGTGGCGCTGCTCGCCCGCACCGGCGCGAGCATCGGCAGCATGGACGACCTGGTCGGTTGGGCGGCCGCGAACGGCGTGGTCGTCGAGCGCAACGAGGGTGGCTGGGACCTGGTCGCCGAGAGCCTGGAGCCCGTCGTCGCCTGAGCGGGTGCCGGGTTGGGTGCCGGGTCGGCTCGTCCTCCACAGGCGTGAGCGGGCTCGCTCCGGTCCACAGATGGTCGGGGCGACCCTGCCTGGAGGCTCCAAGCACGTTTCGATGGCGTGCATGATCCCTCTCACGGCACAGTCCGGCCCCGGCTCCGCAGTCCGTTTCCCTCGCGAGATCGCCGCGGCGGTCACCCTCCCCGCTGCGGCGGCCGCGCTGGTCGCGCCCGGTCGCGCCGACCTGTCGACGGCCGCTGCGACGGCCGTGGTGACCGCGTGCGGCGCACTCGCGCCCCGGATGGCCCTGGTGCCGTTCATCGCGGCGCAGGGCACACCCGATCCCCGGTCGATCCGGGTGTTCGACCCCTTCGCGGATCCGACACCGCCGGCGCTCCACGGTTTCGGCCCGGCTCCCGATCGGGCCCGCGTGCGGCTCGCCGGTGACCGGTGTGCCGATGCGTGGCGCGTGTGGCGGGCGCAGGACGGCCCGTTCGACGGATCGTCGGGCGCTGCCGGCGCCCTGTCGCTCGGCGCCTGGTGTGCGTGGGCGCTCGGGTCGTGGGCCCGGGCGGAGACGCGTGCCCGGTACGCCCTCGAGACCCGCGCGGACGACCCGCTCGCGGGGCTCGTCCTGCGCTCGGTCGTCGCGGGCAGCGGGCCGTCGTGGGAGCGTCGATGACGTGGGGTCGACCGGATCGTCTACGGTGGGGGAGACCACACTGGGAGGGCTCCGGTTGTACGACGACGACATCGAGGACACCGTCATCCGGCGACCCCGACGATCGCTGGGCGACCGGACGGCGGACGCCGTCGACGACACCGTCATCCGGCGCGCAGGTCCCGTCGTCCCGGGAGCCGGTCCCGACTCCGACTCCGACCCCGGTTCCGACGACGGGGTCCTCGGTGACACGGTCATCCGGCCCGCGGCCGGGGCAACCGACCAGCCCCCCGCAGCGGTGGACGACGTCGATCCGGAGGACACCGTCGTCCGGGTGCCGGCGCGACCCGGTGCCGGGCCGAGCCCGTTCCTGGGTGCCGCCCCGGGCCTCCCGGCCGTCCCGGCGGTGCCCGCCGCTCCCACGATACGCGTGCCCTCGATCCGCATCGGCGACCGCACCTTCCGGCTCGACCACCCGGTGGTCATCGGGCGACGGCCGTCACTGCCGCGGGTCACCCGTGGCCCGCAGCCCGAACTCGTGACCGTGCGGTCGACGTACGGGCAGGTGTCGTCGTCCCACGTCCGGATGCACGCCGAGGGCGAAGCCGTCGTCGTGCAGGACCTCCGGTCCACCAACGGGACCGTCGTCCGCCCGGCCGGGGCACCCGCCTACCGCATGGCGTCGGGTGCGTCGATCGTCGCGCTGACGGGTACGGTAGTCGAGATCGGTGACGGCAACGCCATCGAGGTCCTCTCGCCGTACCTCCGGGTCGCACCGACGGCAGAGGGGCTGCCTCCGGTTCCCCCGTGGCCCTCCGATCAGACAGCACACGGCACGCCCCGACCCACCAGAGAGCGATCCTGACACGTGACCGAACTCGGCCGAGCAGCCACTGCGCACGCCATCGACGTCCCCGGTGCCGACGGCGCCACCCTGACACTCTCGTGGGGAGCCGCGACCGACGTCGGTCGGCGGCGTGACCACAACGAGGACAGCTACATCGTGGGCGCGCCGTTCTTCGTCGTCGCCGACGGCATGGGCGGACACCTCGCAGGCGACCGTGCCAGTGACGCGGTCGTGCGTCGGCTCGAGCAGGTGACGGCCGAACCGTTCACCACGCGTCAGGGCATCCAACGTGCGCTGCTCCTCGCGACCGCCGACATCGAGCGTGCAGCCGGTGGCAACGCCATCGGCGCGGGCACCACCGTCACCGGGATCGCGCTCGTGGCGTCGCTCGGGCAGCCCGCGGCGCTCGTGTTCAACGTCGGCGACTCCCGCACCTACCGCATCGAGGACGGCGTGCTCCGCCGCGTCACCGTCGACCACTCGGTGGTGCAGGAGATGGTGGACGCCGGCCTGCTGCGTGCCGAGGACGCCGAGCAGCACCCGGACAGCAACGTCATCACGCGTGCGGTCGGCTTCGGGGAACCGCCGGCGCCGGACTGGTGGACCCTGCCCCTGCGGGCCGGCGACCGCTACATCGTCTGCTCCGACGGGCTCACCAAGGAGCTCGGCGACGCCGGGATCGCGCGCATCGCGGCACGTGAGCCGGGCGCGCAGGACCTGGCAGAGCGCCTCGTCGGCGACGCCGTCGTGGCCGGCGGTCGTGACAACGTCACCGTGGTGGTGCTGCAGGTCGATGCCGCACCGGACGACGGCGACCTCGAGGACACGCTGCCGCGCCACTAGCTGGCCCCCGAACTGGGGGAACACGTCGAGCTGTGGGGGATCGGCGTGCGGAATGTTGGTCACCCACGCTTCGTACAATGACATGGCCACGTCGAGAGAGCTGGCCGCTCGGCCGGGGGAGGAGAGGACCATGGCGAGACGCCTGCCGTCCAACCCGCCCGTGATCGGCGGTTTCAGTCCCGTGCACGTCCTCGGGTCCGGTGGCTTCGCCGACGTCTTCCTCTACGAGCAGGACATGCCCCGACGACAGGTCGCGGTGAAGGTGCTGCTGGACGAGGTCGTCGACGACCGCGTCCGGCAGATGTTCCAGGCCGAGGCCAACCTGATGGCCCGGCTCAGCACGCACCCGTCGATCCTCACCGTCCTCCAGGCCAGCGTCGCCGCCGACGGTCGGCCGTACCTGGTCATGGAGCTCTGCTCCTCGTCCCTCAGTGAGCGCTACCGCCGCGAACCGATCCCCGTGTCCGAGGTGCTGTCGATCGGCATCCGCATCGGGTCGGCGCTCGAGACCGCACACCGCGAGGGCGTGCTGCACCGCGACATCAAGCCGTCGAACATCCTGCTGACGGCCTACGGCAACCCCGTGCTCTCCGACTTCGGCATCGCCGCGACGATCGGGGGTACCGACCCCGACGAGCCGATCGGCATGTCGATCCCGTGGTCCGCGCCCGAGGTCCTGATCGACGAGTCGCGCGGCACGATCCAGTCCGAGGTGTACTCCCTCGCGGCGACCGTGTACTCGCTCCTCGCCGGGCGCAGCCCGTTCGAGATCCGCGGCGGCAAGAACGGTGCGAACGACCTGATGCACCGGATCGACAAGGGCGGCGTGAAGCCCACCGGTCGCACCGACGTGCCGCCCTCGCTGGAGCGCCTGCTCGCCTCGGCGCTGTCCCGCAAGCCGCAGGGCCGCCCCGCGACGGTGATCGAACTCGTCCGGGGGTTCCAGCAGGTCGAGGCCGAACTCGGCATCCCGCAGACGTCCGCCGACGTCGCGGTCGAGGCCTGGGCGATCTCGACGCCGACCCCGCACGGTGAGCGCACCGTGATCCGTGAGCTGCAGCCACCCACCCGGGTCGGCGGGCGTCGTCGGACCCGCCGTGCGGTGCAGGGCGGGGTCGTGGCCGGCGGTTCGCACAGCGTCGGCACCGTGCACCGCACCGGGTCCGTGACGCGTGCCCGGCGCCGGACCCGTTCGACCCTGGTCTGGGCGACGTCCCTGGCCGTCGTCGTGGTCGCCGCACTGGCGATCGCCACGGTCGTCGTCGTCGGTCGGCTCGGCGCCGGGGCGATCCCGGTCGTGGCCGAGGTCCGTGCCGAGCCGTCGCCGCAGTCCGTGTCCTTCAGCTGGTCCGACCCGGGGCTGCGCAGCGGCGACACGTACGTCATCTCGTCCAACGGGTCGTCGAGCCAGCAGACCGGCACGACGTTCGTCGTCTCGGGCGAGCGCGGCGACGAGGAGTGCATCGCCGTCGCCGTGAACCGCGACGGCAAGACGGGTGCCGCGAGCGCGCAGAAGTGCGCGACGATCGGGAGCGCCGGGTGATCCGCGCCCTCCTCGCGAAGCACCGCTCCGCCGCCGTGACGACCGGTGCCTCGGTGCTCGTCGCCGCCGTCGTCGCGACCACCGCCATCGTCTCCACCGGGTACCACACGCAACGCGTCGACCTCGGCGACGGCACGGTCTGGGTGCCCTCGGCCGAGTACGGCGCGGTCGGCCGGGCGAACACCGGCATCCTGCAACTCAACACCGCCGTCGAGACGGCCAGCGACGACCTGTCCGTGCTGCAGCGCGGCTCCACCGTCTACAGCGTGGACGAGACCAAGGGCACGGTCGCCCGGGTCGACGTCGCCGACGCCACCGTGGGTGATGCGATCACGCTGCCGGCGGGGACGCCGCAGGTCTTCTTCGCGGGCGACACCGCGGTCATCGGCAACGCCGACACGGGCGAGCTCTGGGCGACCCCCGCGAACGACCTCGCCGAGTTCGACGCGTCGGCCAAGGCAGACCTGACCCTGGGCGCCGACACCGTCTTCGACGCCTCCGACGGCCACGTCGCGGTCTACTCCGCGAAGACCGGGACGGCGTCGCTGGTCGACGTCGGCACGACACTCACCGTCGCCGAACGGTGGAAGGTCGACATGGACCGGGGCGACGACTTCCAGGTCGCCACGTTCGACGGGCACCTCGCCGTGCTCGACCGCACGAGCGGTGCCCTGTCGGTCGACGGCCGCACCGTCGAACTCGGCGACCGGGTCGGGTCGTCGCCGGCCCTCCAGCGGTCCTCCGACAGCACGGCCCAGGTCACGGTCGCGGGCACGGCGGGCCTGGTCCGTGTCAGCGCCTCCGGCACCGTGGACGCCACCGCGCTCCAGGTGGCCGGACGAGCCGCGCGGCCCTACGTCGACGGCTCCTGCACGTACGCGGCGTGGGCGGGCGGGCAGGCGATCGACACGTGTGACGGCAACGCGCTGCAGCGGCTGGCGAGCACCGGCGGCACGAGCGAACTGCAGATCCTGCACAACGGAGACACCGTCGTCGCCAACGACCCGACGAGCGGCCGTTCCTGGGCGATCGACCGGAGCGGGCAGCTCATCGACAACTGGGCCGACCTGATCAAGCAGGACGACGACCAGCAGCAGGAGCAGGTCTCCGACGACGACCCCGAGGTCGACAAGGACCAGAAGCCACCGGTGGCGGTGGACGACGAACTGGGCGCTCGTCCGGGACGCACCACGAGCCTCCCGGTCCTGCTGAACGACTACGACCCGAACGGTGACCCGATCATCGTGAGCGAGGTCGGCGCCATCTCGAAGTCCGCCGGCCGCGTCGCGATCGTCGGCGACGGTCAACGCCTGCAGGTCACGCTGTCGTCGCGCGCCACCGGGACCGTGACGTTCCCGTACACGATCACCGACGGCAACGGCGGATCGGACACCGCGACCGTCCGGATCAGCGTGCGCCCCGACAGTCAGAACGAGGCGCCGCGGCAGGTCCGTGACACCTCGGCCGACGTCGTCCAGAACGGGCACGTCGTCTCGAACGTCCTCGGCGACTGGGTCGACCCGGACGGCGACCCGGTGTACCTGGAGTCGGCGACCGCGTCGAACGGTGACCGGGTGTCCACCACACCGGACGGCCTGCTCGACTTCCGGAACGACAGCGGCCGGACCGGTGAGCGCTCGGTGCAGCTGGTCGTGAGCGACGGTCGCGCCGACGGTCGGGGTGCCGTGACGGTCCGGGTCGCCAAGCAGGGCACCGTCCCGCTGCGCGCCGATCCGTTCCCGGTGTCCGGGTACGCCGGCAAGGCCTTCACGGTCGAGCCGCTCGACCACGTGCGCGGTGGCAACGGCACCGTGACGCTGACGAGCGTGTCGTCGGCGTCCGGGCTCACCGTCACCCCGAGCTACGACGCCGGGACATTCCGGGTGCAGGGGGAGCGGGCGGGCGACCACCAGCTCGAGTACACGGTGACCGACGGCGTGAAGACCTCGAGCGGCATCGTCCGGGTGACCGTCCTCGCGCCACCGGACGCCTCGACGGCGCCGATCACCACGCCGAAGACGGTGTTCGTGAACACCCTGTCCACCAAGGACACGGACGTCACCGCGACCGACATCGACCCGGCGGGCGGCGTGCTGCTCGTGACGGGGCTCGACGGACCTCCACGGGGCAGCGGTGTGCAGGCGAGCATCCTCGACCAGCACACGGTCCGTGTCACGCTCACGGCGCCCCTCGACGGCCCGGTCTCGTTCGGGTACACGGAGACGAACGGCCTGGCGTCGTCACCCGGCACGATCACGGTCGTCGAGATCCCGAAGCCCGACCGCATCCAGCCACCGGTCGCCCAGCCGGACAGCGCCACCGTGCGTGTCGGCGACGTCGCGAACGTCGACGTGCTCGACAACGACACCCAGCCCGAGGGCGAGCCGTTGACGCTGCAGCCCGAACTGGTGCAGAACGTCCCCGGTGACGGCGGCCTGCTGTTCGTCTCCGGCGACCACCTGCGGTACCTCGCCCCGAAGACGCCGGGCAACTACACCGCCGTCTACCGGGTCGCCGGCCCGGACGGCCAGTACGCCGACGCCGCGGTGTCGATCTCGGTGCGCGAACGCGACGCCGCCACGAACAACCCGCCCGTCCCGCAGACCGTCACCGCGCGTGTCGTCGCCGGGTCATCGGTGCGTGTCAGCGTGCCGTTGAACGGGATCGACCCGGACGGCGACTCCGTCCAGCTGGTCGGCGTGGGCTCCAACCCCGACAAGGGGTCCGTCTCGGACGTCGCCTCGGACGCCCTGACCTACGAGGCGGGCGACTACTCGGCCGGCACCGACGAGTTCACCTACACCGTCGTCGACGCCCTCGGGGCCCGCGCCACCGGCACCGTGCGGGTCGGCATCGCGCCCCGCGCCGAGCAGGCCTCGAACCCCGTGGCCGAGGCCGACCACGTCACGATCCGCCCCGGTGGGTCGGTGACGGTGCGCGTCCTGCAGAACGACTCCGACCCCGAAGGCGGGCAGCTGACCGTCGCGCAGGCCGAGCCGACGGCAGAGGACGTCACCGCCAAGGTCCTCCGGAAGCAGCAGATCCGCGTCACGCCTCCGGAGTCGGCGAAGAGCGGTGACTTCGCGGTGCTCTACACCGTCGCGAACAGCAGCGGGGGGTCGAGCACGGCCTTCCTCACGGTGACCGTCGACCCCGACGCCCAGCCGCTCCGGCCCGAGGTCGACGACACGACCCTCGACCTGCAGGACATCCTGCACCGGCAGAGCGTGACCGTCGACGTGCTCGACAACGTCTTCTTCGCCGAGGGCACCGCGGCCGACCTCCGGGTCGGGGTCGTCCCCGGCTACGGCGACACCGCGACGCCCACGGACGACGGCCGCATCACGGTCCGGTTGACCGACGACTCGCAGGTGATCCCGTTCTCGGTCGCCCGGGCCGACCACCCGGACATCGTCTCCTACGGCTTCATCAACGTGCCGGGCTTCGACGACGCCCTGCCGCAGATCAACCGCAGCGCCGGTGCGGTCACGGTGAAGAGCGAGGCCACCGTCCGCATCCCGCTGCAGGACTTCGTCGTGACGGCGAACGGTGAGACCGCGAAGATCACCGACCGTGGCACGGTCAAGGCCACCCACGCCAACGGGCAGAGTCTGGTGGTGGACTCGTCGACGCTGCAGTTCACGTCGTCGAAGCTCTACTACGGCAAGGCGTCGATCTCGTTCGAGGTGACCGACGGCTCGTCGGCGAACGGCGGCAAGGGGCGCGTCGCCACCCTCGTGCTCCCGATCACGGTCACGCCCCGGTCGAACCAGCCGCCGGCGTTCACGGGATCCTCGGTCGAGATGCAGCCGGGCGAAACGCGCAAGATCGACCTGACGAAGCTGACTGACTACCCGTACCCCAGGGACCTGCCCGAGCTCCGGTACTCGATCGTCGGCCGGCCCGCCGCGGGGACGACCGCGTCGATCGCGAAGCAGCAGCTCACGATCTCGGTCGCCGACACCGCGAAGAAGAACACCACCGCGTCGATCGGGATCGGTGTCGCGGACGACGCCAACACCGGTCGCGCCGGCACCGTCACCGTCGGCGTCGTCGCCTCCACCCGTCCGGTGGTCCAGCCCGGTGCGGACCGGTCGGTGACGAAGCGCGGGGCGACCACCACCATCGACGTGCTCACGAACGACCAGCCGACCAACCCGTTCCCGGGTGAGCGGTTGCGCGTCGTGAACATCCGGGGTCTGTCCGGCGGGCTGCCGAGCGGCGTCACCGTCACACCGAGTGGTGACCGCACGCGCCTGCAGGTCTCGGTCGCCGACACCGCGAAGCCCGGCGACGCCCACCTGCAGTACCAGGTGGCGGACGCGACGAACGACCCCGACCGGTACGTCTGGGGCGACGTCACAATCTCGGTGCAGGACGTCCCGGACGCTCCGGGTGCGCCCACCCGCACCGGTTCCTACGACGGCGGTCAGGTCACGCTCACGTGGTCGACCCCGCAGGGCAACAACTCGCCCATCACGGGCTACCGGGTCGTCGGGACCAACGGCGTCTCGAAGAACTGCGGGACCGCGACGGTGTGCACGCTGACCGGACTCGACCCGAAGGCGTCGTACCGGTTCCAGGTCGTGGCGACCAACGCGATCGGTGACTCGAAGCCTTCGTCCCGTTCGGGTCCGATGAGTGCGGACTTCGTGCCGGCGCCCCCGAAGGGCATCACGGTCACGCCGAGCAAGGCGACACCGAACCAGCTCGACGTCAAGTGGGGCAAGGTGTCCGCGCCGAACAACGGCAGCGCGGTCGACGACTACATCGTCACGATCGAGGGCCCGGGCCTGTCGACCACGCGGCACACCGGTACCGCCACGAACACCTCGTTCACCGGCGCCCAGAGCGCTGCCCAGTACAAGGTCACCGTGTCCGCTCGCAACGACGCCGACCGCAACGGCACCGTCGTGCAGTGGAACTCCGCGTTCGCCACCGGCAGTGCCGTCGGGACGCCGGGCGTCCCGACGCTGAACGCGTCGCGCGACGTGTCGCCCGGGCGGACCAACGTGTCGCTCAGTGCGGCCGAGAACGACTGGGCCGGGGGCGGTCGAACGCTCACGATCGTGCGGTACCCGCCCGGGGTGAACATTCCGAGCGGTTGCTCGACCACCGGCTCGGACAAGCGCTGGGACGGCGGGAGCGCCAACGACACGCTGAACTCGAACGGCAACTTCCAGTACGTCGCGCTTGCCGACAACGGTCTGTTCTGCACGCCGAGCCGTGCGGCGACCGTGCAGGGGTACTCCGCTCCGGGGACCGCGTCGGCCGACATCGGCGTCGAGCGGTTCAGCGAGGACGACGGCACGTACGCGATCCGCATCCGGAACCCGCGCGCCCAGCCGAGCCCCAACGGATCGATCGACCACTACGCCTACTCGGTCAACGGCGGCGGCCTCGTGTCCTTCGGCGGGAACGGCTCCTGGGTCACCGGTGCCGCGTTCGGCTCGACGGTGAGCGTGACCGTGGTGGCCTGCGCGGACAGCACGTCCAACTTCTGCGGGGACGGCTCCACGGTGGGCGGGCTGCGCCCGGTGCAGACCCGTGCCACGCTGCCGGACTCCGTGACGGCCGGGACACAACTGACGGTGACTGAGCCTCCGCAGAACGCCGGGCTCCAGCCGACCGGATACCGGGTCGTCTTCTGCGCCTCGCGGTACTACCAGCTCTGCGGAGAGGGCACGGTCTACGCGCCGGCACCGTCACCGTCGGCGTCGTCGCCTCCACCCGTCCGGTGGTCCAGCCCGGTGCGGACCGGTCGGTGAC
>NZ_QKLH01000006.1:0-204386 GCF_003224215.1 Curtobacterium sp. MCLR17_043
AGATGTGTATAAGAGACAGCAGCACGATGAACGCGGCGAAGATCACCAGGTGCACCCCACCCTGCAGCCGCGTGGCACGACCGGGCAGCACGGTGAGCACCGCCGCGACGATCGTCAGCGCGAGCAACACGATCTGCGACGGCCCGAGCCCGAGCAGCAGCGTCCCCGGCATGAACAGCGACGCGACCGCGATCGACGGGATCGTCAGACCGATCGACGCCATCGCGGACCCCATCGCCAGGTTCAGGCTCGTCTGGATCCGGTTCCGTGCGGCGGCCTTCGACGCGGCGATGCCCTCCGGCAGCAGGATGAGCAGCGCGATCACGACACCGACGAACGACGGCGGGAACCCGACGGCGGCGACCCCGGCCTCGATCGCGGGCGACTCCACCTTGGCGAGCCCGACCACGGCGACGAGCGCGACGACGAGCAGCCCGAGCGACACCATCGTGGTGCGACCGGACGGGCGTGCGGCGTGGGCGTCCTCGGACTCGACGAGCACCCCGCCGGCACGGTTGACCGGCAGGAAGAAGTCGCGGTGCGCCACGGTCTGCGTGACGACGAACAGCCCGTAGAGCACGAGTGACGCGATCGCCACGAACACGAGCTGCGTCCCCGTGAAGGAGGCGTCGTCGGTGCCGGTGGTGAACGTCGGCAGCACCAGGGTCAGCACGGCGAGCGCGGCCACCGTCATGGTCGCGGCGCTGGCGCCCTCCTGGTTGAAGCGCACGGTGTTGTGCCGCAGGGTCCCGATCAGGATCGCGAGGCCGACCAGTCCGTTCATCGTGATCATCACCGCCGAGAACACCGTGTCGCGCGCCAGGGTCTCGGCCTGCGCACCGCCCGAGCTCGACAGCGAGATGATGAGGGCGACCTCGATGATCGTCACGGCGACGGCCAGCACGAGCGAGCCGAAGGGTTCCCCCACCCGGTGTGCGACGACCTCGGCGTGGTGGACGGCCGCCAGGACCGTGACCGCGAGCACGACCGCGACGACGACCACCACGGCGGTGCCGAGTCCGTAGCGGCCGTACGAGAACGCGAGCACGACGGCCGCCAGGATCGGCGTGGCCACGGGCCACACCTTGGGGAACCAGGAGGTCATCGGACCATTGTCTCAACCGCGGGGCGCGTAGACCGCCACCTCGGCCGCGGGGACGTCGATGCGCACCGCGTCGCCGGGGGCGATCCCGAGCGCGGTCAGCCGCGCGAGCGTCAGGTCCGCCACCAGGTCACCGGCCCGCACCCGCACCAGTCCGTCGCGCGGTTCGAGCGACGAGACGGTGCGCGCGGCCCCGGCACCGTCCCGCGTCAGCACGGCGGCCGTCGGGTGGAAGGCGGCCAGGGCGGGCCGGCCGGGAGGCACGGCGTGCGCCCCCGACGCCAGCTCACCCCCGCCGTCGATCGCGATCCCACCCCCGGTGGCGGTCCCGCGCACCAGCGCGAGTCCGGAGAACGTCGCGGCGAACGCACTCGTCGGACGACCGAGGACGGCCGCAGGGGTGCCCTGCTCGACCACCCGTCCACCCTCGAGCACGACGACGCGGTCGGCCAGTGCGACCACCTCGACCGGGTCGTGGGTGACGAGCACCGCGGGCCGGCCGGCGACAGCGGTCCGGAGTGCCGCGCGGACCTCGTCCTGCGCGCCGACGTCGAGCGCCGAGGTCGGTTCGTCGAGCAGCAGCACCGCCGGGTCGGTGGCGAGCGCGCGCGCGATCGCGACGCGTTGCGCCTGTCCTCCGGAGAGCGTGCGTGGGTCGCGCGTGGCCAGGTCGGCGACCCCGACGGCGTCGAGCGCGTCGCGGGCACGTTCCCGAGCCGCGACGCGACCGGCTCCGGCCGCACGGGGCCCGAAGGCGACGTTCCCGACGACGTCGAGGAACGGGAACAGGTCGGGCCGCTGCGCGACGAGTCCGATCCGGCGACGGTGTGCGGGCAGGGTGTGCCGCGAGCTCGAGACCTGCACCGCGTCGAGTTCGATCCGCCCGGCGTCGATCGGCAGCAGCCCGGCCAGGGCCTCGAGCACCGTCGACTTGCCCGCACCGTTCGGCCCGATGACGGCCAGGCACTCCCCCACGCGCACCTCGATCGCGACGTCGACGTCCCGCGACCCGACGACGACGTGCGCCCGGACGCCCACCGCACCCTCGGCCGTCACGCCAGGGCTCCGCGGGTGCGGAACGACGAGGCGCCGATGACGACGACGGCCACCACGACGAGAACGACCGCCAGGGCCACCGCAGTGTCCGGGTCGACCTCGCGCTGCAGGTAGACCTCGAGCGGCAGGGTCCGGGTGACCCCCTGCAGGCTGCCGGCGAAGGTCAGGGTCGCCCCGAACTCGCCGAGGGCCCGGGCGAAGCAGAGGACGAGCCCGGACACGATCCCCGGCAGGACCCGCGGCGTCGTGACGGTCAGGAACGCCCGGGTGGGTCCGGCGCCCAGGGTCGCGGCGACTCGTTCGTAGCGGTCACCCTCGACACGGAGCGCCCCCTCGACCGAGGACACCAGGAACGGCATCGCGACGAAGGTCTGCGCGATGACCACCGCCGTCGTGGTGAACGCGATGTGCAGGCCGTGGTCGTCGAGGAACGCCCCGACCACCCCGAGCCGACCGAAGGCCGCGAGCAGGGCGAGGCCACCGACCACCGGCGGCAGCACGAGCGGCAGGAGCACGACGGCACGTGCGACGCCGACCCAGCGCGACCGTGACCGCGCGAACAGCACGGCGAGCGGGTAGCCGAGGACGAACGCGACGCCGGTGGCCGCGAGCGCCGTACCGAGGCTGAGCCCGAGTGCGGTCAGTGACGCGGTGGAGGTCACGAGCCCGACGAACGACGACCAGTCCACCCGGCCGAGCATCGCGAGCACCGGCACGACGACGAACAGCCCGCCGAGCACCGCCGGCAGCGGGAGCCACCACGCGACCGGCGGCCGTCCGTCAGCGCGCGGAGCCACGGGTCAGGGCTTCCCGAAGCCCGCGGAGGCGAGCACACGCTGCCCGGCGGCGGAGCGGACGTACTCCGAGAACGCCTGTGCGAGCGCCGGGTCCTCGGATTCCCGGAGCACGCCGATCGGGTACGTGTTGACAGCCTTGCCCGACTCGTCGAACGGGACCCCGTCGACCTTGCCGCCGGCCCCACGGACGTCCGTCACGTAGACGAGTCCGGCATCAGCCTGACCGGACTCGACCTTGCCGAGCACGTCGGTCACGGACTGCTCCTCACTGACCGGCTCGAGATCCACGCCCGATGCGGACTCGACCTTCGCCGTCGCGGCACCGCACGGCACCGGGGCGGCGCACGTGACGAGCTGGACGCCCGGATCCGTCAGGTCGTCGAGGTTCGCGATGCCCTTCGGGTTGCCCGGTGCGACAGCGATCTCGAGGACGTTCGTCGCGAAGTCCCGCGGCGACCCGCTCGCCAGGTCGGTCGACGACAGCTTCGCCATGTTCGCTTCGTCGGCGGACGCGAACACGTCGGCGGGGGCACCGTTCTGGATCTGGGTGACGAGGTCGCTTGAGCCGGCGAACGAGAACCGGATCGAGGCACCGGGGTTCGCGGTCTCGAACTGCTTGCCGAGCGTGGTGAACGTCTTCTGGAGGGACGCCGCCGCGAACACGGTGATCGAACCGGTCGGCCCCTCGGTGTCGGAGCCCGCCGGGGCCGATGCCCCCGACCCCGCGTCCGGAGTCGTGCACGCAGCGAGCCCGAGCGCGACGGTGGCGGCGAGGGCCAGCGCCGCGAACGGCCGGAGGCGGCTCATCTTTCGTCCTCGTGCCGGGCAGGGGCCTCGACCGCGACCATCGTGGCCTTCACGGACGCCACCGCGACGGACCCGACCTCGAGCCCGAGGTCGCGGACGGCCTCAGCACTCATCAGGGACACCACGCGGTGCGGGCCGCACTGCAGCTCGACCTGCGCCATCACGGTGTCGACGACCAGGTCGGTGACGATCCCGACGAAGCGGTTGCGCGCCGAGCTCTTCACCGCGGACGCCGGGTCGGTCAGCTCGGAGCTGCGTTCCCGCGCGTACTCGGCGACCTCGCGACCGTCGACCACGGCTCGCCCCGCGTCGTCCGTGGCACGGGTGAAGGTGCCGCCGTCGACGAGCCGACGAACGGTGTCGTCACTGATCCCGAGGAAGGCCGCAGCATCCCGTACCCGCAGTTGCGTCATGATCCACCGATCCTATCCGCGGATGCGGCGGTAGTGGCAGTGGAGGGGGCCGGGCTGGGTCAGGACCGGTGCTCGATCGCCACGGGCAGCCCCTCGCGACGCCAGGCCTCGAAGCCGCCGTCGAGGACCGTCACGCGCCTCCCGGCCGGTTGCCGCGCCGCCCACGCGTCCGCACGGGGGCCGCGCGCGCAGTAGACGACGACCTCGTCCGCACCGGTGTCGTCGGTGACGGCACCGGCGACCACGCCGGCCGCGCGTTCCTCGTCGGTCCGGACGTCGACGACGACCAGCGGGTCCGACGGGTCCGCCACCCTGGCGGCCAGGGCGGACGGCGCGATGCGCGGCGTCGCGGAGGCACCAGCAGGTGCCGGTCGACGCGAGGCGGGTCCGCGACGGACGGGGCTCTCCGTCCAGCGCCACCGGCGGGCGTCGACGGTCAGCACGCGTCCGAGCAGCGGGTCGCCGCTGCCGGTGACCAACGCGAAGACCTGTCCTGCCATCACCGCACCGACCGCACCGCACAGGGCGGGGACCACGCCGTCCAGGGCGCACGAGCCCTCGTCAGGCAGCGCGTCGGGGTGCAGGTCGTGGAAGTCGACGCCGTCCGGCCCGGCGTCGCGGAAGACGCTGACCTGCCCGTCGTGGCCGAGCACGGTGCCCCACACGAACGGCACGCCGACAGCGGCGCAGGCGTCCGAGACGGCCCGGGTGACCACGACCGAGTCGGCGGCGTCGACCACGACGTCGTGTCCGGCGACCAGGTCCGGCGTGAACGACCCGACCACGGCGACCGCGTCGAGTTCCGGGTCGACGGCGACGGCCCGGGCGACCGCGACCTGCGCCTTCGGCGAGCCGACGTCCGCGGCGGTGAAGAGCGTCTGCCTGGCCAGGTTCGAGGCGTCGACCACGTCGGGGTCGACCACCGTGAGCCGACCGATCCCGGCGAGGTACGCGACCACCGGCGCCCCGAGCCCGCCGGCCCCGACGACGAGGATGCGCGATGTGGCCAGGCGTCGCAGCCCGGTGACCCCGACGTCGGCGAGCGCGGCGGTCCGCGAACCGAGCTGCGTCCGCCCCGGGGAGAGCGCAGCGGCGGGGGCGACGAGGGGTTCCATCCCGTCATTCTGGCCCGTCGCACCGAACTCCTGCATGTGAGAGTTCAGCGCCCGGACGCGGCGGATCCCCAGAGCAGATCGGTACGGTCGCGGGCGTGAGTTCCCCGCGCACCGGTACCGTCCCGGTCCGACGCACGACGTCGGACGCGTCGGTGCGCGCGCGCTCGCTGGGGCTCGTCGTGGCGGCTGTCCGAGCCCTCGCACGGACCCCCGAGATCACCGTCGGCGCGCTCGGCGTCGTCGTCGCAGCGGCCTTCAGCTGGGTGCCGTCGGTCTGGTACGACGAGGCCGCGACCATCGCGAGCGCACAGCGCAGCTGGCCGGCGCTCTGGGCCGAACTGCAGAACGTCGACGCCGTCCACGGTCTGTACTACGCCGTGATGCACGTCTGGTTCACGCTCGTCGGGTACTCGCCGTTCACGCTGCGGTTCCCGAGCGCGCTGGCCGTCGGGGTGTCCGCCGGCCTCGTCGTCGCCCTCGGCCGTCGTCTCGGCGGGATGCGGCTCGGCGTCGTCTCCGGGATCGTGTTCCTGGTCCTGCCCCGCGTCGCCTGGGCCGGCACCGAGGGGCGCCCGTACGCCACCGTCACGACCTTCGCCGTCGCGCTGACCCTCGTGGGGATCACCGCGGTCCGGCGCACCCGGACCCGGCACCACGCGACCCGGTGGTGGGTCGTCTACGGCCTGCTCGCCGTGGTGGCCGTGCTGTTCAACGTCTACCTGGCCCTGGCCGTCGTCGCGCACGGGGTCGTGCTCCTCTGGACGGCCGTCGCCGACCGTGCCGCACGGCGCGACGCCGTGCTCTCGCAGCGCAGCGGTCGGGTGGCCGCGCCGATGGTCGACCGCGCCGCCTTCGTGCGCTGGGGCGTCGCCGCCGTCGGGGCCGCGCTCGTGGTGTCGCCGTTCATCGTCCTCGCCGCAGGACAGGCCAAGCAGGTCGGCTGGATCACCGGCGTCGGGTGGGCCACCGTGCGCCAGGTCGTCGCGACCGCCTGGTTCGGTGCCGTCTGGCCGTACGCGGCGCTCGGGTGGGCGCTGATGATCGTCGGCGTCGTACTCGCCGTCCGGGCCACCCGACGCCCCTCCCCCGCCGCCCGTGACCTGCTGCGGATGCAGGCCGTGCGCGTCGCCGTCCCCCTGACGATCCTGCCCACCGCACTGCTCGTCGGCGCGACCGCGGCCGGGGAGCACCTGTACTCCCCGAAGTACGCCAGCCTGAGCCTGCCGTTCGTCGCGCTGCTCATCGGCCTGGCGATCACGGCGATCCGACCCCGGCGGTGGCTGGCGCTCGCGGTCGTCGGGATGCTGCTCGTGTCGGCACCGACGAGCACGATCGTCCGGCTGCCCCACGCGAAGCAGGACTCGCACTGGGCGAACGCGGCGGCCATCATCGAGCGCGAGCGGGACCGGCGCACCGACCAGAACGAGGGCGTCGTCTTCGGCAGCGTCTGGGAGCACCCGGGCACCACCGCGCAGGTCATCGCCGACTCCTACCCCGAGGCCTTCACCGGGATGCGCGACCTCGCCGTCGCCGAGACCGGTGCCGAACGCGGGCAGCTCTGGAACGTCAACGGGGACATCGCGACGACGGTGCCCCAGCGGATCTCCGGCATCGACACCGTGTGGTTCGTCGGCGGCAAGTCACGGAACATCCGCCCGCAGGTCACCGACACGCTCGTGGCCGAGGGGTTCCACGTCGTGCGCTACTGGCACACCGGCACGGTCATCCTCTGGAAGTACAGCCGCTGACGGTTGCGGTCAACCCGCTGACAGTGGCGGTCCCGCCGCTGACGGTGGCGGCACATCCGCCGACGGCTGTGCCTGGGCGTCAGGTCAGTGCACCACGCGTGCGCCGTGCACCGGACCGGTGGCCCGGAGTGCGACGAGGCCGGCGGCGCTGAGCTCGACCTGCAGCTCGAGCGCCGCATCACGGTCACCGACCAGGAACGCCACGGTCGGTCCGCTGCCGGACACCAGGCCGGCCAGGGCACCGGACTTCTCACCGAGCTCCAGCGTCGCCGCGAGCCGGGGCTGCAGGCGCATGGCCGGTGCCTGCAGGTCGTTGTGCACGCAGTCCGCGAGCAGGTCGGGGTCGCCGGCGCGCAGGGCCTGCAGCACGTTCGCCTCGACCACGGGGTGCGAGGGCGCCGGGGAGATGTCGGCGCGGTACCGCTCCCGGTGCTCGTCGAGCGCACGGTAGACGGCCGGGGTGCTCAGCCCGTCCTCGCTCAGGGCGAGGACCCAGTGGAACTCGCCCTTGGCCAGCGCCGGGCTCAGCTCGTCGCCGCGACCGGTCCCGACGGCGGTGCCCCCGGCGAAGGCGAACGGCACGTCGGCGCCGAGCTGAGCGGCGAGCCGGAGCAGCTCCTCTCGACCGAGCGCGGTGCCCCAGAGCGTGTCGACGGCGAGCAGGGTCGCCGCGGCGTCCGCGGAGCCACCGCCCATGCCGCCGGCGACGGGCACCTGCTTGTCGATGGTTAGCCGCACGCCGCCGCGGTGTCCGGCCGCGTCGGCCACGAGCCGGGCCGCACGGATGGCCAGGTTCGACTCGTCGACCGGCACGGTGCTCGTGTCGATCGGGCCGGTGAAGGTGACCGAGAAGTCGTCGGCGGCCTCGGCGGTGACGTCCTCGTACAGGGACACCGCCTGGTACGCCGTGGCGACGTCGTGGTAGCCGTCGTCCTGCAGCGCCCCGACGGACAGGAACACGTTGATCTTGCCGGGGGCGCGCGTCCGCACGCGGGTCGGTGCGGCCAACGTGGTCATGCCCCCAACCTATCCCGCTGCGGCTGCCGTGAACCCCCGCGCCAGGTCCGCGGTGATGTCGTCGATGTGCTCGAGGCCGATCGACAGGCGGATGAGGCCGTCCCCCACCCCGGCGGCCGCTCGCTCCGCCGAGGTCATCTGCACGTGGGTGGTCGACGCCGGGTGCACGACGAGCGAGCGGACGTCACCGAGGTTCGAGACGTGGTCGAACAGCTCGAGCGCCGCCACGAACCGTCGGCCCGCGGCGACCCCACCGGCCAGGTCGAACGACAGCACGGCCGACGGCCCCTTCGGCACGTAGCGCTGCTGCAGGTGGTGCCACGGCGAGTCCGGCAGGCCGGCGTAGTGCACGTGCTCGACCTGCTCGTGTGCGTCGAGCCAGCTCGCCACGGTGGCGGCGTTCGACACGTGCCGGTCCATGCGGAGCGACAGCGTCTGGATGCCCTGCAGCACCAGGAACGCGTTGAACGGTGCGATCGCGGGCCCGAGGTCGGCGGACAGCTTCGAGCGGGTGCGCTGGATGAACGCCCGCCGCCCGAACTTCTCGGCGAAGTTCGTGTTCGCGAACCCGGACTGCTCGGTCGAGGCCAGCTGCGGGTAGGCGTCGGCGTGCGCGGCCCAGTCGAAGTTCCCGCTGTCGACGATGAGCCCGGCGATGGCGCTGCCGTGTCCGGCCAGGTACTTCGTCGCGGAGTGCACGACGATGTCGGCGCCGTGCTCGATCGGGCGCACCAGGTACGGCGTCGCGATGGTGTTGTCGACGATGAGCGGCACACCGGCCTCGTGTGCGACCCCGGCCACCCCGGCGAAGTCCAGGACGTCCCCGCGGGGGTTCGGGATGGACTCGCCGAAGAACGCCTTCGTCTCCGGGCGCACCGCCGCCGCCCACTCGGACAGGTCGGTCGGGTCCTGCACGAACGTGAAGGTGATGCCGAGGTCCCGCAGGGTCGACGCGAACAGCGTGTAGGTCGCGCCGTACAGCGAGGCGCTCGACACCACGTGGTCACCGGCGCGTGCGACACCGAGCACGGCCAGCGACGTCGCCGCCTGCCCGGACGCCAGCGCCAGCGCACCGATCCCGCCCTCGAGGTCGGCTATCCGGCGTTCGAGGGCTGCCGCCGACGGGTTGTTCACCCGCGTGTAGGTGTGGCCGGGAGCGTCGAGCATGAAGCGCGCGGCGGCGTCCTCGCCCGACGGGTAGACGTACGCGGCGCTCTGCGCGATCGGCGGCACGTTCGCGCCCCACCCCGGGTCGGCCTTGAAGCCGGCGCGGATCTGGCGGGTCTCGAACGCCCAGCCGTCCTCGGCGTTGGTCGGCGTGGCACCCATCAGGACTGCGCCCCGACCGACTGCCGGACGAGCGGGATGACCTGCTCGCCGAACCGGTCCATCTCCTCGAGCTGCGGCGAGAACTGCAGCAGGAGCGTGTCGACGCCGGCGTCCTCGAACTCCCGGATGCGGTCGGCCACCTGCGACGGCGTGCCCACGAACCCGGGGCGCAGGCCGCGGTTCGACACCGAGTAGTCCTCGAGCGAGGGCACGTGCTCGAGCTGCGACTTCGAGATGAAGTCCTGGTACGACTCGTACGCCTTGCCGTGCTGCACGTCGGTGATCCGGGCGAGCTCGGCCTGCGCCTCCTCCTCGGTCTCGCGCACGATGACGTACGCGGCCATGCCGAACGCCTCGAACGGCGGCAGACCGGCGTCGACGCGGCGCTGCTTCATCTCGTCGATCTTCGCGCGGAGCTCCTCGACCGTGCCGCCGTGCGTGACGTAGGCGTCGGCGTACCCGGTGATCGCGGCCTTGCCGGCCTCGCTCTCCCCACCGGCGTAGATGCGCGGCGTCACGCGGGGCTTCGGCTCGAGGTGCGCGTTCTCGATGTCGTAGTACTCGCCCGAGAACGAGTACGGGGTCTCGCGCCACAGGCCCTTCATGACCTCGACGAACTCCGCGGTGCGCTTGTACCGGTCGTCGTGCTCCGAGAAGATCCCGCCGTACTGCTTCGCCTCTTCCGCCCACCAGGCGCTCACGACGTTGAAGGTGAACCGGCCGCACGAGATGTCGTCGATCGTCGCCGCCTGCTTCGCCGTCACCGCGGGCAGGTGGTACCCGGGACGCATCGCCGCCATGATCTCCAGGCGCTCGGTCGTCGCCGCGATGGCCGCCGCGAGCGACCACGCCTCGAGCGAGGGCGCCGCCGTGCCCTTGATGTCGTTGAGGTTGAGCTCCGGCACGAGCGTCAGGTCGAAGCCGATCCGCTCGGCGCGCTGCGCCAGGCGCTTCACGTAGTCGAAGGTGACCGGCATGTTCTCGTTGTCGACGTTGCGCAGCCAGCCGCCGAAGAGCGGGGTCCAGTATCCGAATCGCACGTTGGTTCCTTGGGGGTGTGGGAAGGCGGACTGGAGGCTCGTGGCGGGCCCGCAACGGGCCTCCAGTCCGGTGGTTCTTGCGTTCTCAGGCCGTGAGCTGCGCCGCGTACTCCGCTGCCAGCAGGCCACCGAGGTACTTCGCGATGGAGCGCGGGCCGGAGGCCGGCGCGGACTCCTCGACCGCGGGGTTGTAGTTCGTGTTCGTGTTGATGTCGTAGACGACGGTGCGGCCGTCCGTCGTCTCCATGAACTCGACGCCCGCGATGGTGATGCGCTGGTCGGTGAGGAACGTGCGGAGCTGCTGGACCAGCGGGTGCTCGGCGGTGATCTCGGTCCGGACGGCGAACGCCGGGGGCGCGCCGACGGTCTCGGTGCCGGGCACGTCGCAGACAGCACCCGCGATGACCTGCGGCACCTCGCACGCGTCGGCGGGGCAGAGCTCGAAGCTCCCGGCGCTGGTGTCGACGCGGACCGCGTACACGAACTCGCCGCCGACGAACTCGACGCGGGTGATGAAGGGCTCGCGGGCCGTCAGGTACTCCTGCAGCAGCGTGATGCCGTCGACCGGGGCCTCGAACTCGGGGCTGTCGACGTAGGCGTCGAACTCGGCGAGCGAGTCGAACCTCCGGACGCCCAGGCCCTTGCCGCCCTGGTTGTGCTTCGTGATGAAGGGGACGTCCTGCCCGTCGGTGAAGGTGCGGGCGGCGTCCTTGAGCGTCGTCGTGCCGAACACGGCGGTCGTGCGCGGCACGTCGAACCCGGCCTGCTGCAGGAGCCCGTGCTGGGCGACCTTCGACACCTCGAGCTCGAGCACGTGGCTGCCGCCGACGACCTGGCGGCCGGCACGCTCGAGCCAGCCGAGGATCGCCCGGGTGTACTCCTTGCTGTGCTCGTGGCCGCGGGTGTGGGAGCTCGCGGACATGCGGCTCCAGTAGACGCCGGGCGCGGGCTCGGCCGCGAGGTCGATCTGCCCCTCGGTCAGCAGGATCTCCTCGACCGGGACACCCTCGGCCTCGAAGGCCGCGGCGAGCGGGGGGAACCACTCGGGGTTCTCGTGGATGACGTACACGCGCGGAGTGCTCACGCCCCCACCCTAGGCACGGTATACCGCACGCGCCCAAGTGTGTGACGTGGCGTTGCTTCTCGGGGCGGGGGCGGGTCCTCGGGGGCGCGGGCGGGTCGCACGGTGCACGCTTGTCCGGTCGGTGCGAGGTTGGTCGCTCGGTGGCGGACTGTAGGGCGGCACCAAGCGGTCAACGACGCACGGGCTCACGAACCTCGCACCGTGCGGGGTCGACCAACCTCGCACGAGCCGAGCGAACTCGCACCGTGCGCCGTGTCAGCCGGCGAAGGTCTGCTGTCCGACGACGCCGAGGAGCTCGAGCTTCTGCGCGTCCTCTGATCCTGGAGGCGCGGTGAAGAGCAGCAGGGCCTGCGCCTGGTCGTCGGTGTGCAGCACCTGGCAGTCGACGGTGATGCGGCCGAGCTCCGGCTGCACGATCGTCTTGTTGTCCGACCAGCGCGTGGCCACCTCGTGCTTGGCCCAGAGGTCGCGGAACTCGGCACTGCGCGTCTGCAACTCGGCGATGAGTTCCGTCGCCCGGCGGTCGCCCGGACCCGCGAGCCCGACGGCCGACCGGAGCGACGCGACCACCACCCGACCCAGCCGCTCGTGCTGCTCCGGCGCGTACTTCGCGAGCTCCTCACCCGTCACGAACCACCGCCACGCCTGGTACCGGCGGTTGCCCGGCAGGCCGACCGAGCTGGTGAGGAGCGCCGCCGCGAGCCGGTTCTCGACCAGGGTCTCGCCCAGGTGGCTGACGACGATCGCGGGGGTGTCCTCGAGCCGGTCGAGCACCCGCAGGATCGCCGGGTCGACGTGGTCGGCGCGGTGCATCCGGGTCGGGGCGTTCTGCCCGGCCAGGTGGAACAGGTGGTCGCGCTCGTCGAGGCTGCACCGCAGGGCTCGTGCGATCGCGGCGATCATCTGCTCGGACGGCTGCGGTCCGCGCTGCTGCTCGAGTCGCGTGTAGTAGTCGACGGACATGCCGGCGAGGGCAGCGACCTCTTCACGGCGCAGCCCCGGGGTCCGGCGTCGTGGACCCTGCCCGAGACCGACGTCCTCGGGGCGCAGCAGCTCGCGGCGACGGCGGAGGAAGTCGGCGAGCGCGGCACGGTCCATGGGTCGATTGTCGTCCGCTTCCGGCCCGGGTGCCAGGGATCGCCGATCCCCCGATGACCGCGCTCTGGTTGCGACCCTGTCCACGGAGCATCGTGGTGGTCATGGACATCACGAACTCCACCGTCTTCATCCCCGGCGCGACCTCGGGCATCGGTCTCGCGCTCGCCCAGCGCCTGCAGGCCGCCGGCAGCACCGTCGTCATCGGCGGCCGCCGCCAGGCGCTCCTCGACTCCCTCGCCACCGAGCACGGCTTCGGCACCGTGCAGATCGACGTCGCCGACGCGGCGTCCATCGAAGCCGCCGCCACCTCGGTGCTCGAGGCGTACCCGTCGCTCGATGCCCTGATCACCATGTCCGGGATCATGCGCGACGAGGACCTCCGCGACCCCGAGCACATCCACGACGCCCTCGAGCTCGTCCAGACGAACCTGGTCGGCACGATCCGCCTCGTCGACGCGTTCCTGCCGCACCTGCTCGCCCAGCCCTCGGCCACCCTGATGACCGTCACCTCCGGTCTCGCGTTCGTCCCGCTCACCGCATCACCGACGTACAGTGCGACGAAGGCCGGTGTGCACGCCTACACGCAGGCCCTCCGTCAGCAGCTCGTGGGGTCGTCGCTCGAGGTACTCGAGCTCGCCCCGCCGGCCGTCATGACCGACCTGATGGGCGGCGCGGACTTCGGCGGCATGCCGCTCGACGCCTTCGCCGACGAGGTCATGGCGCTCATCGAGTCCGGCGCTGCCCCGGAGATCCTGGTGCAGAACGTGCACCCGCTGCGCTTCGCCGAGCGGAACGGCAACCACCAGCAGATCCTCGAGATGATGGCGTCCCGCGAGCACTGACCCGGGCGCCTCGAATGGTGCGAGGTTCCGTGTTCGGTGTGAGGCACTTCGGCTCGCACCGACCACGGAACCTCGCACCATCGCGGTCAGCTGCAGCCCGGACGACACACTCGTTGAACTCAGCGCGCCTGGCGAATGCGCGCGATGGGTTCGGCTCTGCAGTCCGGATCGATCGACTCGATCGCGCGCCGTCGGCGCTCGCGGCGTTCTTCGAACGTGCCTTCAGGTCGCGGCGTCCGAGCGAACAGCGCTTGCCGCTCGGCGTCGGTGAAGATCCGCGGCCCCGGCGGCCGACCAGGATCGCTGACGCCAGGCGTGAGAAGGACTACTCCGCAGCCGCCAAGACCGTCCGCCCGAGCCGCACGAAGTCGTCCACACCGATCGCCTCACCCCGGGCGGTCGGGTCGATGCCCGCCGCCGTCAGGACCTCGGACGCGTGCGCACTGCCGCCGAGCACCCCCGACAGGCTCTGCCGCAGCATCTTGCGTCGCTGCTGGAACGCCGCGTCCACCAGTGTGAACACCCGAGACCGCAGGAGCTCGTCACCCGGGGGCTCGTGCCGGTCGAACGCCACCAGGACACTGTCGACGTTCGGCACCGGCCAGAAGACCTGACGGCTGACCAACCCGGCGGTGCTCCACGACCCGTACCAGGCGGCCTTGACGCTCGGCGAACCGTAGACCTTGCTGCCCGGACCGGCGGCGAGCCGGTACCCGACCTCGGCCTGCACCATGACGAGCGACCGCACGATCGACGGGAAGGTCGCGAGCAGGTGCAGCAGCACGGGCACGGAGATGTTGTACGGCAGGTTCGCGACGAGGTGCGTCGGCTCGACGTCGAGGTCCGTGGCGGCGACGGTCATGGCGTCCTGCTGCACGACCGTCAGCCTGGCATCCGGCTGCATCGACGACACCGTCGACGGGAGCTTGGCGGCCAGGCGCTTGTCGATCTCGACCGCGGTGACGGGCGCGCCGGTCTCGGTGAGCCCGAGCGTCAACGACCCGAGCCCCGGGCCGATCTCGAGCACCCGTGCCGACGGGGTCACACCGGCGACGGACACGATGCGCCGCACGGTGTTGGCGTCGTGCACGAAGTTCTGCCCGAGCTTCTTCGTCGGGGTGACGTCGAGTTCGGCCGCGAGCTCCCGGATCTCCGCCGGGCCGAGCAGTGCGCCCACGACTACTCGTCCACCGTCACGGGCTCGGCGTCCCACGCGCCGTAGACGAGCTCGGTGTTCGAGGCGATCTGGGCCGCGAGCATCGAGGCGTCCGTGCCGAGCGTCTCCGCCATCGACCGCAGGGTGAGCGGGATGAGGTACGGCGCGTTCGGGCGGCCACGGAACGGGGTGGGCGTCAGGAACGGTGCGTCGGTCTCGATCATGATCAGGTGCCGCGGGGCGACGACCAGGGCTTCACGCAGCAGTGCGGCGTTCTTGAACGTCACGGTGCCGGCGAACGACATGTACCAGCCGCGCTCGGCGCAGAGCCGGGCGAGGTCCGGGCCGCCGGAGAAGCAGTGGAAGACGGTGCGTTCCGGGGCACCCACGCGGTCGAGGACCTCGACCACGGCGTCGTGCGCGTCGCGGTCGTGGATCGTCAGCGCGAGGTCGTGCTCCTTCGCGATGCGGATGTGCTCCTCGAACGATCGGACCTGGGCGTCGCGGCCGTCCTCGCCGGTGCGGAAGAAGTCGAGACCGGTCTCACCGATCGCCCGGACCCGCGGCAGCGCGGCGAGCCGTTCGATGCCGGCGATGTGCTCGTCGAGCAGCCCCTGTTCCTGCAGCACGGGCGCTTCGTTCGGGTGCAGCGCGACGGCCGCCAGGACCCGGGGCTCCCGAGCGGCGATCGACGCGGACCACTCCGAGGTGGCGAGGTCCGTGCCGACCTGCACGACACCCCGCACGCCGACGCTCGAAGCACGGTCGAGGTGCTCGCGGTACTCGAGCGGACCGTCACCCCCGTCGCCGACGCCGTCGGCGATCTCCATGTGGGTGTGGTTGTCGTACACCGGCACGACGAGCGCCTGCGGCAGCGGCGGGTACGTCAGGTCGCGCTTCGAGCCCCCGGACCCCCCGTCACCACGGGACCGGACGTGCGACTCGGCGTCGGTCACGCGGAGACCTGCTCGATCCGGGGGAACAGCCCGCTCTCGAGCGGCACCACGTGCGACGCACCCTGCCACTCGAACGCGCGGTCGACCCGCTGCTCGGCGACGGACCCGCCGGCGCCGATCGAGGCCCAGAGCTTCTCGGTCGCCTTCGGCATGACCGGGGACAGCAGGACGGTGACGGTGCCGAGGCCACGGAGCGCGGTGGTCAGGACCGTGCCGAGGCGCTCGCGGTTGGCGTCGTCCTTCGCCAGGGCCCAGGGCGCCTGCTCGGTGATGTAGCCGTTCAGGGCGTCGACGAGCTCCCACACGCTCGCGATCGCCTCGTGCGGGGCGAAGGCGGCGATGGCGGCGTCGGCACGCTCGGTGACCGACACGGCCAGGGCGTCGATCGTCTGGTCGGATTCGGTCAGTTCGCCACGCGCCGGGACCTCGCCGTCGCAGTACTTCTGCAGCATGGCGACCAGGCGGGACGCCAGGTTGCCGTAGCCGTTCGCGAGTTCGGCCTGGTAGCGCGCCGAGATGTCTTCCCAGCTGAAGTTGCCGTCCTGCCCGAAGGTGATGGCGCGCAGGAAGTAGTAGCGGAAGGCGTCGGACCCGAACGTGTCCGTGATCTCGGACGGCGCGATGCCGGTCAGCTTCGACTTGGACATCTTCTCGCCGCCGACGAGCAGCCAGCCGTGGCCGAAGACGCGCTCCGGCACCGGCAGCCCGGCGGCCATGAGCATCGCGGGCCAGATGACGGCGTGGAAGCGGGCGATGTCCTTGCCGACGATGTGCACGCTCGGCCAGAGGCGCTTGAAGGCCTCGTCGTCGTCGGTGCCGTAGCCGAGCGCCGTGACGTAGTTGAGCAGGGCGTCGAACCACACGTACAGCACGTGGTCGCTGTCCCAGGGGATCTTGATGCCCCAGTCGAAGCTGGAACGCGAGATCGACAGGTCGCGGAGCCCCTGCTTGACGAACGAGATGATCTCGTTGCGGACGCTCTCGGGCTGGATGAACAGCGGGTTCGACTCGTACAGGTCGAGCAGGCGCTGCTCGAAGTCGGACATCCGGAAGAAGTAGTTGCGCTCGGCCAGCACCTCGACCGGGATCGAGTGGATCGCGCAGACCTGCTGCCCCTCGTACGCACCGGTGCCGGCGACCAGGTCGCTCGGCTGTTTGTACTCCTCGCAGCCCACGCAGTAGAAGCCCTCGAACTCGCCGGCGTAGATGAAGCCGTCGTCGTACAGCTTCTGCAGGAACGCCGTCACGCCGCGCTCGTGCCGTTCGTCGGTGGTGCGGATGAAGTCGTCGTTCGCGACGTCGACCGTGTCGAGCAGTGGCTTCCAGGCGTCGTTGACCAGCCGGTCGGCCCATTCCTTGGGCGAGACGTCGTTCGCCGAGGCGGTGCGCAGGATCTTCTGCCCGTGCTCGTCGGTGCCGGTGAGCAGCCAGGTGTCGTCACCGCGCTGCCGGTGCCAGCGTGCGAGGAAGTCCGCGGCGACCTCGGTGTAGGCGTGCCCGATGTGGGGCACGTCGTTCACGTAGAAGATCGGCGTGGTGATGCTGAACGAGGACCCGGCGGACATGCGGACCATCCTACGGGCGCACCGAACCCTGATGACGCGTCCGGCGGTGGACTGTGGAGAACCGGGTCCGGGAGGCCCGTGACGGGCCCGTCCCGCGCCTCCAGACCGGCGGATGCGAACGTGACGAGCCCCGCTCAGCGCGCCGCGAGCGCCCCTTCGTACAGGTCCCGCTTCGACAGCCCGGTCGCGTCCGCGACCGCCGCGGCGGCCTCCTTCATGCGCATGCCGGCGGCCACCCGCTCGAGCACCAGGCGCACGCCGTCGTCGAGCGTGGCTTCTTCGGTGGCCTCCGCGGCGCCGGCGACGACGATGCAGATCTCGCCCCGGACGCCCTCGGACGCCCACGCGACGAGTTCGTCCAGCGGCCCACGGCGGACCTCTTCGTACAGCTTCGTGAGCTCGCGGCAGACCGCGGCGCGGCGGTCGCCGCCGAACCCGACGGCCATGTCCGCCAGGGTCTCGGCCAGCCGGTGCGGCGACTCGAAGAACACCATCGTCCGCTGCTCCCCCGCCAGCGCCTGGAACGCCCGGCGGCGCTCCCCGGCCTTGCGGGTCGGGAACCCCTCGAACGTGAAGCGGTCGGTGGGCAGCCCGGAAACGGCGAGCGCCATGAGCACGGCCGACGGCCCGGGCAGGGCGGTGACGGTGACCCCGGCGGCCGCGGCGGCCTCGACGAGGGGGAAGCCGGGGTCGCTGATCGCGGGCATGCCGGCGTCGGTCAGGACCACGACGTCCTCGTCGCGGGCGAGCTCGACGACCTCGGACGCCTTCGCCCGCTCGTTGTGCTCGTGCAGGGCGATGAGCCGCGGACGGTTCTCGATGCCCAGGGCGCGCATCAGGTGGATGGCGGTCCTGGTGTCCTCCGCCGCGACGACCGTGGCGTTGGAGAGGGTCTCGACGAGACGGCGCGAGGCGTCCCCGAGGTTGCCGATGGGCGTTGCTGCGAGGACGATCACGCACCCATTGTCCCCGCACGGCGACGCCGGCGCGGCCCGGGGCGGCCGCGCCACGGCGACACCGGGGTCGACCGGCGCGCCCCGCGGCGCGTGCACGCCCGTCGCAGCGGGGACATGTGGTCGATCCGTAGGATGCTCAGCGATGACCAGCGAGCTGACCGACGACCGCACGGCCGTGCCCGACGGGCCGGTCGGCTCGCGCCTGGACGACTGGTGGGGGCGGGTGCTCTCCACGTCGCAGCGCGTCGCCGTGTGGCGGTGGACGGGTCCGCTCGCGGTGACGCTCCTCGCCGCCGTGCTGCGCCTGGTGAACCTCGGCAACCCGCACTCGCTCGTGTTCGACGAGACGTACTACGTCAAGGACGGCTGGTCGATCGTGCACCTCGGGTACGAGGGCACCTGGCCCGCGAACCCGAGCGGGGACGGCGCCCCGACGACCGACGACCGGTTCGTGCGCGGTGAGACGGACATCTTCACGAGCGCCGCGGAGTTCATCGCGCACCCGCCGCTCGGCAAGTACCTCATCGGCCTCGGGATGCTGCTGTTCGGGGCGGACAACTCGTTCGGCTGGCGCTTCACGGTGGCCGTGCTCGGCATCGCGACGGTGTTCCTCACCGCCGTGATCGCCCGGTCGCTGTTCCGTTCGACGATGATCGGCACGCTCGCCGGCTTCCTGCTCGCGATCGACGGGCAGGCGATCGTGATGTCGCGGGTGACGCTCCTCGACGGCATCCTGACCTTCTTCGTCATCCTCGGGTTCGGGGCGCTGCTGCTCGACCGCCGGCGGAGCCAACGACGGCTCGACGAGTGGGTCGCCGCCCGCGCCGCCGCGGGCCGGACCACCCTGTGGGGGCCGGTGTTCTGGTGGCGCCCGTGGTTGTTCGCGATGGGCCTGGCCCTCGGGTTGGCAGCGGCGACGAAGTGGTCGGGGGTGTACTTCCTGGCGTTCTTCGCCGTGTACTCCGTGCTGAGCGACATGATGATGCGCCGCCGCGCCGGGGTCGAGTTCTGGTCGTCGAGCGCGCTGCTGCAGCAGGCACCGTTGTCGTTCCTGCTGACCGTGCCGATCGCCGCGGTGACCTACGTGGCGTCGTGGACCGGCTGGTTCGTGTCGAAGGACGGCTGGGACCGCAACTGGCTGTCCTCGGGCGGCGACCGCTGGACCGGGCTGCTCGCCTGGGTGCCGGACAGCCTGCAGAACTGGTGGCACTACCAGTCGGAGATCTACGCCTTCAACATCGGGCTGCACACCCCGCACTCGTACCAGGCGAACCCGCTGCTCTGGCTCGTGATGCAGCGCCCCACGTCGATGTTCTACGTCGGCACGGACGCCGGACAGGACGGCTGCTGGGCGAACCGCTGCGGCGAGGCGATCACCGGCATCGCGAACCCGTTCATCTGGTACGCCTCGGTCATCGCGACGGTGGCGCTGCTCGTGCTCTGGATCCTGCGCCGGAAGTGGGAGTACGGCTTCGTCCTGCTCGGCGTCGCGGCGGGGTACCTGCCCTGGCTGATGTACGTCGACCGGACGGTGTTCCAGTTCTACACGATCGCCTTCGAGCCCTACATGGTGATGGCGTTGGCCGCCGCGATCGGGTTGGTGCTCGGCAGGCGGAGCGACGAACGGTCACGCCGGTCACGGGCGATCCTGTGGGTCGGCGTGTACCTGGGCGTCGTCGTGCTCGCCTCGGTCTACTGGTACCCGATGTGGACGGCGATGCAGGTGCCGTGGGACTTCGTCCGGTCGCACTACTGGATGCCCAGCTGGTTGTAGCCGGTCTGGCAGGTCCGGGCGCGCCCGTCGCGCTGGGCGCTCTGGTGGCGACCACCGCCGGACTGGAGGCCCGTGGCGGCGCCGCCACGGGCCTCCCCTGCGTCCGTGGTCAGGACTGCGCGTGCAGCGCGCGCTCGATCGATTCGCGGTCCAGCGGGTCGCCGAGCATCGGCGCGGTGTCGTCCGTGCCCGGCAGGACGCCCTGGATCAGGAGTTCCGCGTAGCGGCGCCAGGCGTCCGGGTCGTGCTCACGGGTGGCGTCGGCGACCGCACCGACCATCGCGGTGAGCATCGGCAGGTCCCGGTAGTCGAAGCCGGGGCGGACGACGCCGGCGGTCTCGGCACGGCCGATGATCGCGGCGACCTGGCGTTCGAGCCGGTCGCGCTCCTGCACGATGGACGGACGGGCCTTGCCGGCACGGACGATGGCGTCGGCGAGGGCGCGGTCGCGTGCACGGAACGCGAAGACGCCCATCAGGTACACCCGGAGCGCCTCACGCGGGTCGGACACGTCCGCGGCGCGCGCTGCGGCGTCGTTCATGGCTTCGAACTTGGTGGCGAGCAGCGCCTCGATCAGGGAGTCCTTATCGGCGAACCGTCGGTAGACGGTGCCGACCCCGACGCCGGCCTCGTGCGCGATGTCGTTCAACGTGACGGAGAGCCCGCGCTCGGCGAAGCACTTGCGCGCCGTCTGCAGGATCAGCTCGCGGTTGCGCGCAGCGTCGGCGCGCAGCGGTCGCTCGAGGTCGGACACGGAGTCGGTGGTGCTCACGATCCGACCGTAGTTGCACTTTCTGGGAACAAGTGGATGCCCTCCTTCCGTTTCGGTCTACACTGACCACAAACGGATGCATCGCATCCGGTTTCGTCACCACCACATCTCGGGAGTGCCCGACGGCGCGCACCTCCACCCCACCCTCCAACCTTCTCGAAGGAGGCTGCCGTGACGGCAGAACACACCGTGCCGACCCCCACCGGGACAGCGCCCACGACTCCGGGCACCACCCCCGCCAAGAGCAACCACCGCTGGATCGCCCTGGCGGTCATCGCCCTCGCACAGCTGATGGTCGTGCTCGACGCGACCATCGTGAACATCGCCCTGCCCTCGGCCCAGGCCGACCTGGACTTCGGCACCGACCAGCGACAGTGGATCGTCACCGCGTACTCGCTGGCGTTCGGTTCGCTGCTGCTGCTCGGCGGTCGTCTCGGCGACCTGTTCGGGCGCAAGAACACCTTCATCATCGGGCTGGTCGGCTTCGCCGTCGCCTCGGTGCTCGGTGGCCTGGCCGACTCGTTCGGCCTGCTCGTCGCGGCCCGCGCGCTGCAGGGTGTCTTCGGCGCACTGCTCGCCCCGTCCGCACTCGGCATGCTGACCACCACGTTCCGCGACCCCAAGGAACGCGGTCGCGCGTTCGGCATCTTCGGGTCCATCGCCGGCTCGGGTGCGGCCATCGGCCTGCTGCTCGGCGGCGTGCTGACCGAGTACGCCTCGTGGCGCTGGTGCCTCTACGTCAACGTCGTCTTCGCCGTGCTCGGCGTGATCGGCGCACTCGTCTTCATGGAGAAGCCGCCGAAGGTCGAGCGTCCGCGCATCGACGTCCTCGGGGTCATCACCATCACGCTCGGGCTGGTCGGCGTCGTCTACGGCTTCTCGAACGCCGAGACGAACGGCTGGGACTCCCCCGTCACGATCGCCATGCTCGCCGGCGGTGTCGTGCTGATCGCCGCGTTCGTGTTCATCGAGACCCGCGTCGCCCACCCGCTGCTGCCCCTGCGCGTCGTGCTCGACCGTGACCGCGGCGGCTCGTTCATCGCGATCGGCCTCGTCGCGATCGGCATGTTCGGCATCTTCCTGTTCCTCACCTACTACCTGGAGCAGACCCTCGGCTTCAGCTCGCTGCAGACCGGTCTCGCGTTCCTGCCGATGCCGCTGTCGATCATGATCTCGGCGACGCAGATCGGTGGCCGCCTGCTGCCGCGCGTCGGGCCGAAGGTGCTCATCTTCGCCGGTGGCCTGGTCGCCGCGACCGGGCTCCTCCTGCTGCTCCGCACCGACCTGGACAGCTCCTACGCGGGCACCGTCCTGCCGGCGCTGATCGTGATCGGCCTCGGCATGGGCACGATCTTCTCGTCCGCGATGAACACCGCGACGACCGGGGTCGCCCGGGCCGACGCCGGTGTGGCCTCGGCGACGGTCAACACCATGCAGCAGATCGGTGGCTCGATCGGTACGGCGCTGCTGTCGACGATCTTCGCCGACGTGGTGTCGAACAGCCTGTCCGGGCTGACCGCCGCCCCGACGAAGCTGCAGCAGGCCCAGGCCACGCTCGACGGGTACCACGCGGCGTTCGGCATCTCAGCCGGCGTGCTCGTGCTCGTCGCCCTGGCCGGCGGACTGCTCATCAACCGGCAGTCGGTGCGGGTCGAGCGGCTCGCACGTGCCGGGTCCGCCACGACCGGGAGCATCCCCGCCGCAGCGCACTGACGCTGGCGGTTCGCTGCGCGTCTTCGGCCCGTTCCGGTTCTGCCGGGGCGGGCCGTCGTGCGTGGGGGGGCGGCGACACCCGTTCCACGACGATCCACCTGTCGAACGACGCGTGCATCGTCGATCGATGCGCACGCACTCGGTGCCTGCGCATGTTCCGACAGACCACTCGTCGAACGACTGGTGCATCGTCGATCACTGCCCACGCATGCACCTACCCCCACCCCCGGTTGCGCCGTGTGTCCACGTCCCTGGCCCACGTCAGGGGTGCGGATTATGGTGTGCGACATGGCCCCCGTCCTGACCTCACCACTCGTGTCGACGCAGTGGCTCGCAGACCACCTCGGTGCTGACGAGCTCGTCGTGCTCGACGCCTCGGTGCACACGGTCGGCGCCGGGTTCGACACCACCTGGCTCCCCGGGCGGGACGCCCACGAGCAGCGCGGCCACGTGCCCGGCGCCCGCTTCGCCGACCTGATCGACGACTTCTCCGCCGCCGACGCCGACGTCCCGTTCACCCGCCCCGGCGCCGAGCGCTTCGAGGTCGCGGCGGCGCAGCTCGGCGTGACGAACACCTCGACCGTCGTGGTCTACGACGACAGCGTCGGTGAGTGGTCGGCACGCCTGTGGTGGATCTTCCGATCGTTCGGCTTCGACTCGGTCGCGGTGCTCGACGGTGGCTTCACGAAGTGGCGCGACGAGGGCCGCCCGGTCCGCGTGGGCGCACTCCGCACCCCCGCGGCACCGTCCGACCCCGATGCCGGCGCGTTCCTGGCCGGCGAAGAACGTGCGCTCTGGGCCGACCACGACCGTGTCACCCGAGCGGTCTCCGGCGAAGAACCGGCGTCCCTGGTGTTCGCCGCGCCCTGGGCCGCCCTCGGCGACGACCACCCGCCGATCGTGCCGGGCAGCACCCCGATCACGGCGGACACCCTGGTGGACCCCGAGACGAACGCGTACCTGCGCGGCGCCGAGCTCGAGCGGGCCTTCGCCGCGGTGATCGGTGCCGACGAGATCGTCACGTACTGCGGGGTGGGCAGCGCCGCGTGCGTCGACGCCCTCGCCCTGACGGTGCTCGGACACGACCGGGTGAAGGTCTACGACGGTTCGCTGGCCGACTGGTGGCGGCACGAGCAGCTCGCCTCCTGACGGAACCGATCGCGGAACGACGGCCGCGCCCGGCCGACGGCCGAGGACTGACGGCCGCGAGCCGACGGCCACACCGCACTACCGTTGCACCATGAGCACCAGACGCGCGGTCATCCTCGGCGGCACCGGCGGCATCGGCTCGGCCGTCGCACGGGAGCTCCTCGACGCCTCGGGCCGCGGCGGCGACGACTGGCAGGTGGACGTCCTCGCACGCCGAGGCGGCCCCGCAGCGGACGCGCTGACCGCTTCCGGCGCCACGTTCACGCCCGGCGACCGCCGCGACCGGTCCGTCCTGCGCGACCTGCTCCGCCCCGGAGCCGACCTGCTCGTCGACACCGTCGGCCTGACCCGCGACGACGCCCAGCAGCTCCTGCCGTTCCTCGACGACGTCGGCTCGACGGTCTTCGTCTCGTCCAGGTCGGTGTACGCCGACGAGCAGGGACGGCACGCGAACTCGCTCGACAAGCCGGTGTTCGGCGGCGCGGTCACCGAGATCCAGCCGACCGTCACCGCCGGCGACGGGGACCCGACGAGTCGTGACGGCTACGGCGCCGCGAAGGTGGCCGCCGAGCAGGTTCTGCTCGACCACGGTGCTCCGGTCACGGTGCTCCGCCCGTCCAAGGTGTACGGCGTCGGCATCGGCCGCCCGCGGGAGTGGTTCGTCGTCCGCCGTGTGCTCGACGGCCGGGAGCGCATCCTGCTCGCCGACCACGGCCGCGGCGTCGACCACACGACGGCGGCGAGCGGCATCGGTTCGCTCGTCCGACTCGTCGCGGACGCGCCGGACCGCCGGATCCTCAACGTCGCGGATGCCTCGGCCCCGACCGCGCTCGAGATCGTGCGGACGATCGGCGGACACCTCGACCACCGGTTCGACGAGGTCCTGCTCGACGAGGACGTGCCCGCGTTCGTGGGTGGCACGCCGTGGTCGTCACGACCGCCGTTCGTCCTCGACACCACTGCGGCACGCGCCCTCGGGTGGGAACCGCCGCAGTTCGCGACCGCCGTCGCCCCGGAACTGGCATGGCTGGTCGAGACCGCCCACGCGACGCCCGCCGACGGCGACGTCCCGTGGGCCGACGACCCGTTCTGGGAGCACATGTTCGACTACGGCCCCGAGGACGCCGCACTCGCGCTCCTCTCCCTCAACCTGGGCTGACACGGTGCTCCGGTCCGAGGTCCTGTTCATCGGCGGACGTTCCGGCGTGGGCAAGTCCACGGCAGCCGAGGCACTGCACGACCTGCTCGTCGCGGCGGACGTCCGGCACGCGGTGATCGAGGGCGACCTGCTCGACCTCGCGCACCCGGCACCGCACGTCGAACACCCCGAGGCGCGCCTGGCCGAGCGGAACCTGGCCACGATCTGGGCCGGCTACCGGGCGATCGGGCACCACCGGCTCGTCTACACCAACACCGTGTCCGTGCTCGAGCACGAGCGCCTCGCAGCGGCGATGGGCGACGATCCGCTGGTGCGCGTCGTCCTGCTCCGCGCATCCGACGGCGCGACCGCCGACCGGCTCGCACGACGCGTGGGTGGTGCGGTCCCGCAGGCGCAGCTCGCGCACAGCACGCGGACGGCCGGGAGGCTCGACTCGGCCACCGCGGACACGGTCACCCGGGTGGACACGGACGGCCAGAGCCCCGCCCAGGTGGCCGCACGGCTCGCGTCGATCACGGGGTGGCTCGAGCGCTGATCTCCCTGCACGGCCTGTGCAGAGTGGGCGTTCCGTCCACAGTTGTCCCCGGGCGGTGGTCCGCCCAGTCGGGGGCGGGCACGCTGGAGCCATGAACGACAACCGCCTCGGCACCTCGGTCAGCCCGTACCTGCGTCTGCACGCCGACAACCCGGTGGACTGGCGCGAGTGGGGTCCCGAGGCGTTCGCCGAAGCGCGCGAGCGCGGGGTCCCGGTGTTGGTGTCCGTCGGGTACGCCACGTGCCACTGGTGCCACGTCATGGCGCGTGAGAGCTTCGCCGACCCGGAGATCGGCGAGCTGCTCCGGCGGGACTTCGTGTCGGTGAAGGTCGACCGCGAAGAACGGCCGGACGTCGACGCGAGCCTGATGGCCTCGGCGAGTGCGTTCACGCAGCAGCTCGGCTGGCCGCTGACGACGTTCCTGACGCCCGACGGCCACGTCTTCTTCGCGGGGACGTACTTCCCGCCCACTCCCGTCGGTCAGGTCCCGGCGTTCCGGCAGATCCTGGCCGCGGTGCTCGACGCCTGGACCGAGCGTCGGCACGAGGTCGACGCGAACGCCGCGGCCATCGCGACGGCGATCCGGCAGGGTGCCGTGGCGGACGCGACCGCCCGCTCGAGCGAGGGCGGTGCCGGAGCCGACCCGGGCCTCCCGTCCGTCGATGCCATCCGGGCCGTCACGGACCAGCTGTCCCAGGCAGAGGACACCACCTACGGCGGTTTCGGCGGCGCGCCGAAGTTCCCGAGCACACCGTTGCTCGAGTTCCTCGCCGACGCGGCGGCCGACGGCGACGCCGAGGCCGACGGGCTGCTCGACCGGTCGTTGCACGCGATCCGCGCGTCCGAGCTGACGGATGCCGACGGCGGCGTCTTCCGGTACGCAACCAAGCGCGACTGGAGCGTGCCGCACTACGAACGGATGCTCTACGACAACGCGGGGCTGCTCGCGGTCGCGGGTGCCGAGCAGGCCCGCGGCATCGCCGACTTCCTCCGGGACACCCTGCGCCGTGCCGACGGGGCGTTCGTCGCCGCGCAGGACAGCGAGTCGACCATCGACGGCCGTCGGGTCGAGGGCGAGTGGTACCGCCGGCCGGTCGCCGAGCGCGCCCAGCTCGACCCGCCACCGCTGGACGACCAGGTGCTCACGGGCTGGAACGGCCTGGCGATCCGGGGGCTCGCGATCGCCGGCGCACGGCACGGCGACCCGGAACTCGTCGCGCTATCGCGGGGCGCGGCCGACGCGGTCCTCGCCGCCCACGTGCGGGACGGCCACGTGACGGTGCGGTCCAGCACACCGCGCGGGGCGTCCTCTGCTCCGGCCACCGTGGAGGACGTCGGACTGCTCGCCGAAGGGCTGCTCGAACTGGCCCTGGTGACGGGCGAGGTCTCCTACGCGACCGTCGCACGTTCGCTCGTCGACGACGGCCTGGCCGAGCGCTTCGACGTCGACCCGGTGCTGGCCGCGGCGGGGACGGCCACGGGCGAACAGCCGCAGACGGCGATGCGGTCCGGCACCGTGGCGCTGGCGTCGGCTGCCGCGACGCTCGGGGCGCTGACGGGCGACGAGGCACTGCGGGTCGCCGCGGCACGACTCGTCGCCGACCGCGCCCGCACCGGGACCGAGCGACCCCTCGGTCACGCGGATGCCCTCGGTGTCGCCCTCGCCCTGCAACGGCCGTCGCGCGAGATCGTCGTCGTCACGAGCGGCACCGACGACCCGATGCGTGCCGTGGCACACCGCGGACGGCGCCCCGGTACGGTCGTCGCCACCACCACGCCTGAGCAGGCACGCGACTGGGCCGAGGCGGGGTTCTCGTTGTTCGAGGGACGCGACGTGCTCGACCCTGCCGCCTACGTCTGCCACGACCGGGTGTGCGAACTGCCGTCCCGGTCGGCGGACGCCCTGGCCCAGCAGATCGCCTGACGCGCCTCCCGCCCGTCGCGCCTGTATCCTGGAATGCTCATGTCTTCTCCGCTGCCCGTCATCACGTACCCGCCCGAACTGCCGGTCTCGCAGCGGCGGGACGACATCGCGGCTGCCATCCGTGACAACCAGGTGGTCATCGTCGCCGGGGCCACCGGCTCGGGCAAGACGACGCAGCTGCCGAAGATCTGCCTCGAGCTCGGTCGTGAGCACATCGGGCACACCCAGCCCCGCCGGATCGCGGCGCGGACCATCGCCGAGCGTGTGGCGGAAGAACTGGGCGGCGGGGAGCTCGGCGGGCTCGTCGGCTACCAGGTCCGGTTCACCGACAAGGTGAGCTCCGAGACCCGCGTGAAGCTGATGACCGACGGCATCCTGCTGAACGAGATCCACTTCGACCGCGACCTGAAGCGGTACGACACGATCATCATCGACGAGGCGCACGAGCGGTCCCTGACGATCGACTTCCTGCTTGGCTACCTGAAGCGGCTGCTCCCCCGTCGCCCCGACCTGAAGCTCATCATCACGAGTGCGACGATCGACCCGGAGTCGTTCTCGAAGCACTTCGACGACGCCCCCATCATCGAGGTGTCCGGCCGGACCTACCCGGTCGAGATCCGGTACCGCCCCCTCGTCGCCGAAGACCAGGACGACGACGCCGACGACGAGTCCGACTCCCGCACCGGTGACAGCGGCAACGCAGCCGACGACCGCGACACCCTGCAGGGCATCACTGACGCCCTCGACGAGCTGGCGCAGGAGGACCCGGGCGACGTGCTCGTGTTCCTGTCCGGCGAGAACGAGATCCGCGACGCGCAGGACGCGATCGAGGGCAAGCGCTACCCGGGCACCGAGGTCCTGCCGTTGTACGGCCGCCTGTCCGCCGCCGACCAGCACCGGGTCTTCGAGCGTCGGCACACCCCGGGCATCCGCCGTCGTGTCGTCCTCGCCACGAACGTCGCCGAGACCTCACTGACCGTGCCCGGCATCAAGTACGTGATCGACACCGGGACGGCACGCATCTCGCGATACTCCCCGCGGGCCAAGGTGCAGCGCCTGCCGATCGAGGCGATCTCCCAGGCCAGCGCCAGTCAGCGCTCCGGTCGAGCGGGCCGCACGAGTGCCGGCATCGCGATCCGGCTCTACTCCGAAGACGACTTCGGCCGGCGCCCCGAGTACACCGACCCCGAGATCCTCCGCACGAACCTCGCCGCGGTGATCCTGCAGATGATCTCGCTCGGCTTCGGGGACATCGAGTCGTTCCCGTTCCTGCAACCGCCGGACAGCCGGGGCGTGAAGGACGGCCTCGACCTGCTCCGCGAGCTCCGCGCCGTCGACAAGGACGGCCGCATCACCAAGCCCGGGCGACAGCTGACCCGGCTGCCGATCGACCCCCGGCTCGGTCGGATGGTGCTCGAGGCCGGGCGGCAGGGCGTCGGGCGCGAGGTCATCGCCATCGTCAGCGCCCTGAGCATCCAGGACCCCCGCGAGCGGCCCCTCGAGAGGCGTGCGCACGCCGACCAGCTGCACGCCCGCTTCGCCGACCCGACGAGCGACTTCCTGACCCTGCTGAACCTCTGGAACCACATCGAGGAGCAGCAGGAGGAACTGTCGTCGAGCGCGTTCCGCCGGCTGTGCAAGGCCGAGTTCCTGAACTACCTGCGCATCCGCGAGTGGCAGGACCTGTACCGGCAGCTCTCCCGTGCCGCGAAGCAGGTCGACGTCCGAGTCGGGCAGGCCCGCTCCGACGACGGCGACGCCGTGCACCGCGCGCTGCTCTCCGGACTCCTCAGCCAGATCGGGCTGCGCGACCGCGAGAAGCGCGACTACCTGGGCTCGCGGAACACCCGGTTCGTGGTGTTCCCGGGCAGCGTGCTCGCGAAGAAGCAGCCGGACGCCGTGATGGCCGCCGAGCTCGTCGAGACGAGCCGGTTGTTCGCCCGGACCGTCGGCCGGATCGACCCCGCCTGGGTGGAGCCGCTCGCCGGTGACCTGCTCAAGCGCACCTACGGCGAACCGCACTGGGAGAAGAAGCAGGGGGCGGTCGTCGCCTACGAGCGCGTGACCCTGTTCGGCGTCCCGATCGTGCAGCGCCGCCGCGTGCAGTACTCGCGGATCGACCCGGAACACTCCCGCGAGCTCTTCATCCGGCACGCCCTGGTCGAGGGTGAGTGGGAATCGCAGCAGGCCTTCGACCGCGCCAACCGGAAGCTCCGCAAGGAACTCGAGCAGCTCGAGGAACGCACCCGCCGCCGGGACATCCTGCTCGACGACGAGAACGTCTACGAGTTCTACGACGCCCGCATCCCGGCCGACGTCGCCACGACCCGCGACTTCGAGGGGTGGTGGCGGACCACCCGCCGTGAGCAGCCGGACCTGCTCACGATGCGCCGGTCGGACCTGCTGGACGAATCCGCGGCCGAGGCCGCCGAGGACGACGTCGAGTACCCGACCCAGTGGCACAGCGGCGACCAGCGGCTCGCCATCCAGTACCGCTTCGAGCCCGGTGCACAGGACGACGGCGTCAGCGTGCAGGTCCCCCTCGCGCTCCTGCCCCGGATGCGTGAAGAGGGCTTCGACTGGCAGGTGCGCGGCCTCCGGAGAGAACTCGTCACCGCGCTCATCAAGTCGCTGCCGAAGCAGATCCGCAAGAACGTGGTGCCGGCGGCCGACTGGGCCGAGAAGATCGTCGCCGAACTGCCCGACGACGCCCCGACCGAGCCGACGGAGTCGTTCCGCGCCACGCTCGCCAAGGCCATCCAGCGCATGACCTACGTCCCGGTCTCCGAGTCCGACTTCGACCTGTCCCGCGTCCCCGCGCACCTGCTGCCGACGTGGGCCGTGGTCGACGAGCGTGGTCGCCGGGTCGAGACCGGCAAGGACCTGTCGGCCCTGCAGACCAAGCTCAAGGACCGGACCCAGCAGAGCGTCGCCTCCGCCACGGCGAAGGGCGCGGGACGGACCGGAGGCGCGGCTCGCGTCGCTTCCGCCGGTGCCGGTCGTCCGCTGGAACAGTCCGGACTCACCGCCTGGCCCGACCAGGACCTCCCGCAGACCCTCGACACCAAGCAGGCCGGCGGCGTCATCCGCGCGTACCCGTCCCTGGTCGAGGAAGGCACGGGTCCGAAGGCGACCGTCGGGGTGCAGTTGCTCGCCACCCCGTCCGACCGCGTCGTCCGGATGCCTGCTGGGGTCCGCCGTGTGGTGATGCACGCGGTGCCGTCGCCCGTGTCGTACATCCAGTCGCACCTGACCGCGCAGGAGAAGCTCGCGCTCGCCGCCAGCCCCTACCCGTCGACCGCCGCGCTGTTCGACGACGTCCTGGCCGCCGTGGTCGACGCCGTCATCCGTCGGGCCCACCCGGACGGCCTCGTCTTCACGAAGGCCGAGTTCGAGTCGGTCCGCGATGCGGTGTCGGCCACCGTCGTCGACACGATGTTCACCGCCGTGTCCGAGGTCGCGGCGGTCCTGGCCGCGCAGCGCTCCGCCGAACGCGCACTCAAGCAGGCGAACTCGATGTCGCTGCTCGCCGCCCTCAGCGACATGCGGCAGCAGATGGAGCGCCTGGTGTTCCCCGGGTTCGTCGCCGTCGCGGGGCTCGACCGGCTGCGCCGCATCCGCGTCTACCTGCAGGGCATCGAGGCCCGCGTGCAGAAGCTGCTGCAGAACCCCGGGCGAGACGCCACCTGGATGCGCGAGGTCACCGTGGCGACCGACCGCTACACCGATGCCGGCGGTGCCTTCCCGCCCGCGGTCGGGGCGCACCCGGAGCTCGTGCACGCGCGGTGGATGCTCGAGGAGTTCCGGCTCAGCCTGTTCGCGCAGGAACTCGGGACCGCCGAGACCGTCTCGTTGCAGCGGATCACGAAGGCCCTGACCGCCGCACGCTGATGGGTCTACCGTATCGGCCATGATCGGCACACTCGACGTCGTCGTCCTGGACTGCCCGGACACCCGCGCCCTCGCTCGCTTCTACGCCGAGCTGCTCGGCGGGGAGATCGTCGGCTTCGACGAGGACTGGGCGGAGCTCGCCCTCCCGTTCACCGACCACCGTCCGATCCTGGCGTTCCAGCAGGTCGACGACTACCGGGCGCCGGACTGGCCGGGGCAGACGGTCCCGCAGCAGAGCCACCTCGACGTGAAGGTCGACGACCTGGACGACGGCGAGGCCGCGGTGCTCGCGATCGGTGCGACGGCCACGGGGTCGGGCACGGAGACGTTCCGCGTCTACCTCGACCCCGCGGGGCACCCGTTCTGCCTCATCCGGCCGTCGGACTGACCGGTTCGGTCGCCAGGCCCTCGACCACGGTGACGTTCGGCAGTGCGGTGAGTGCTGCGCCGGGCAGGAACAGCTTCGCGGCGCGGCGCCCGGCGCCGATGACGACCTCGGGGGCGTCGAGGACGCGCGCGTCGATGTAGAGCGGCCACGACGACGGCAGCCCGATCGGGGTGATGCCGCCGTACTCCATGCCGGTCAGCTCGACCGCTTCGTCCATCGGGGCGAAGCTCGCCTTGCGGACGTCGAGCAGTTGCTTCACGACCCGGTTCACGTCGAGCTTCGTCGATGCGAGGACGACGCAGGCGGCGTAGCGGACCTCGTCGCCGCGCTTCCCTGCGACGACGATGCAGTTCGCACCGCCGGCCAGCGGGTAGCCGTACGCCTCCGAGAACGCGGCGGTGTCAGCGAGGTCGGCGTCGATCGGGGCGCCCTCGATCTTCATGACGACCTCGGTCGGCAGCGCGACGAGGGCTTCGGCGACAGGGATCGCGAGGAATCCGGTGGCGACCAGGGCGGGAACACGTTCGAGCGTCGGCATGGCTCCACCGTAGGGAAGCGATCCCGCACGAGGGTGGAGCCATGACCGAACTCCGGGCGATCGACGTCGACCAGTGGCCCCGCCGGGAGCACTTCGAGCACTACCGGCGCCGGGTGCCCTGCGCGTACGAGGTGACCGTCGAACTCGACGTCACCGCCTTCGTCGAGCGCGTCCGAGCGACCGGCCGTCGGACCTACGCGTCGCAGCTCTGGGCGATCGCGACCGTGGTGAACCGGCACGACGAGTTCCGGATGCAGCTGCTGGACGACGGTTCCCCCGCCGTTTGGGACTGCGTCCACCCGATGTTCACCGTGTTCCACGCGGACACCGAGACGTTCTCCGCCCTCGTCGTGCCGTACGACGACGACTTCGGCACCTTCCACGACGCTGCGGTGTCGACGATGACGGAGTACCGCGACGACACCCGGATGTTCCCGCAGGACGACCGGCCCGGCAACGTGTTCGACGTCTCGACCCTGCCGGGGGCGTCGTTCACCGGCTTCTCGTTGCAGGTGCGCGACGGCTGGGACCACCTGCTGCCGATCATCACGCTCGGCGGGTACCGGACCGCTGGTGACCGGACGCGGCTACCGCTGGCGCTGCAGGTCAACCACGCGGCTGCCGACGGCTTCCACACGACCCGGCTGCTGCGCGAGCTCGAGGAGCTCTTCGCCGATCCCTCGTGGCTCAGGTCCTGAGTTCGGTCCGGCGGGGCTTCAGGCGGTCGGGTGCGTCCGTTGCCGGTACCCACTCGCACGTGAAGGTCCCGCGGTAGCCGAACAAGAACCCGAACAGCGCGTTGCGCACCTCGAGGTCGACGTGGAACGACTCGTCCTCGTCGGACCAGTACTCGTGCAACGTCGCCCGGCCGCTGAAGAGCATCGGGAACCGGAAGGCGATCGGCCCCTCGTAGAAGCGCTGGGCGTCCGAGGTGAGCACCAGCCCACCCCGGTCGTCGACGACGAGGTCGAGGTCCACCGCCAGGTGCTGGTGCGAACCGAGGTAGTCCAGCACCCGCCCACCGACGAGGACCATCGTGGCGTCGAAGCGCGCGGTGCGCCCCGGGCGGGTCGTGTAGGTGCGGACGAAGGTGACGGTCTCGCGTCCGTGAGCGTCCCGGTAGGGGTAGTTCTCGATGGTGAAGGGCACGTCGTCGCCGACGTCGGGGACCAGGATGTTCCGGAGCCGCCCGATCTGCAGGAACGGAACGGTCCACCACGGACCCCGGCGGATGGAGGTCATCACCCCGCGCCCGATGCACGCTTCGGCGGCATCCAAGCCGACGTCGAAGCGCCGTTGCATCATCGGGTGCAGTCGGTGGAAGTCTGCGCCGAGCGCCGCTCGGAACACCGAGGTCATCGCTGCTCCGCCGGGTCCGGCAGGACGGCGAGGGTCGCGGGCGCGTCGCGCAGGTGGTCGCCTCGTCGGGTGCCCCCACGCGGTGCTCGTGACGACCGGGAGGCCCGTGGCCGGCCCCGGCACCACACCTGCAGCACACTCGCCAACTGCCAGGTCTCGGGGTCGCCGCCGCCTTCCAGCCAGACGCGGAGCCGGTCGAAGCTCCATGCAGTCGCCCAACCGAGCAGCGGCCGGACGACCACGTCGAGTGGTCCCCATCCCGGGTCGTAGTCGTACCCCGTGATGAAACGGGTGCGGCCGTCCTCGGTCGGGACGTACTTCCAGTACCCACGACCGTGTCGGATCGGCGACAGGCGGTCCCGGGTGGAGAAGCGCAGAGCCGACGTCCGTGTGCCGTCCGACCGGAGTCGCTCGCCGAGGCTCACGCCCGTGCCGTGGACGTCGTGCACGGCGGACCGTCGGACGTACGTGAAGCGGGCTGCTCCGTCGGCGTCGGCCGGTTCCGGGACGATCTCGGAGAACCGGACGTCCCACCGCACGTGCTGGCGCGGGTCCTGCGTCGCTTCCCAGACCCGCTCGACGTCCGCGTCGATGATCGTCTCGACGTAGATGCCCCGGTTGCCCACACCCCGAGCGTAGGACACCACTGGCAACCGGGTCCCGCTGGCGCACCCCGCCGTCCCACCGCATCTCCTACGCTGACCCCATGACGTCGCAGTCGGACTCCCCCGCCCGCAAACGCATCGGGCTCGTCGGCGCGGGCGGCATCTCCGTCGCCCACCTGCCCGGGCTGCTCCGCCTGGGCGACGTGGTGGTGCACGCTCGCGAGGGCGCCCAGGATCTCGTCGCCGCGTTCACCGACACCGCCCGGGCCGAGGGCAGCACGATCACCGTCGCCGACAGCCTCGACGAGCTCCTCGCCGCGGTCGACGTCGTCGATGTGGTGGTCCCGACGCACGCCCACGCCGAGGTGGTCCGTGCGGCGATCGCGGCCGGCAAGGACGTCGTCTCCGAGAAGCCCCTGGCCCGGACCGACGCGGACGCGGCGGACCTGGCAGCCCGCGCTGCGGACGCAGGCGTGCAGCTCTACCCGGCCCAGGTGGTGCGCTGGTTCCCCGCGTACGCGCGCCTGCACGAGGCCGCGACCACGGGCCTCCTGGGCGACCTGGCGGTGTTGCGGTTCTCGCGGTCCGGTGCCTTCCCCACCCACGTCCCCTGGTTCGGCGACCGCGCCCTGTCGGGCGGGATCGTGATGGACCAGATGATCCACGACCTCGACATCGCGCGCTGGGTGGCGGGCGAGGTGACCCGGGTGTCGGCGGTGAGCGTCCGCGCGGGTTCCGAGGCGGAGCCGGTCGAGGCGTCGCACGTCCTGCTCACGCACGAGTCGGGTGCGATCAGCCACGTCGCCGGGCTGTGGGGGCCGCAGCACCTGGCCTTCACGACCGAGTACTCGGTGACGGGGACGCTCGGCAGCCTGTCGCACTCGTCCCGGGCCGAGGAGGACACCCGGAGTGACCTGGCGGCACCGGCTTCCGTGGACGGTTTCCTGCCGGCGGTGGACCCGGCGGACGATCCGTACGCGCTGGAGCTCGCCGACTTCCTCGCCGCGTTCGACGGTGGTGCACCGCCCCGGGTGACCGTGGACGACGGCGTCGCCGCGGTGCGGATCGCGAACGCGGCGATCGCCTCGATCGAGTCCGGCCAGCCGGTGGAGGTGTCGCGGTGACGCTCCGGGTCGGGGTGCTCTCCTTCGCCCACACGCACGCCATCAGCTACCTCGGCGCCCTGGCAGCGATGCCCGACGTCGAGGTGCGCGGCACGGACCCGGGCGGGACCTCGACGGGGACGGAACTCGGCGACCTGCGCGGCGCCGAACTGGCCCGCGCGCTCGGCGCCGGGTACGCGGACTCCGTGGACGAGCTGCTCGCCTGGGGCCCGGACGCCGTGATCGTCACGAGCGAGAACGCGCGGCACCGCGAGTTCGTCGAGCTCGCGGCGGCAGCGGGGGCACACGTGCTCTGCGAGAAGCCGCTCGCGACCTCGTGGCAGGACGGCCTCGCCATCCGCGAGGCGGTGGACCGCGCCGGGGTGCTGCTCATGATGGCGTTCCCGGTGCGCTTCGCCTCGGCGTTCGACCGGCTGCGCGCGACGCGGGACTCGGGCGCACTCGGCACGGTGTTCTCGGTGCGGGGCGCGAACAACGGCATGCTCCCGCTCGCCCGGGACTGGTTCACCGACGTCCGACTGAGCGGAGGCGGCGCCCTCGTCGACCACGTCGTGCACGTCGCCGACCTGATCGACGGGCTGACCGGAGCGGCACCGGTGTCCGTCACCGCCGTCACCAACCGGGTGCTGCACGCGGACCGCGCGAACGCCGAGACCGCGGGCCTGGTGACCATCACGTACGACGACGGCACGATCGCGGCGATCGACTGCTCGTGGAGCCGACCGGACACGTCGCCGGTGTGGGGCGGGCTGACGCTCGACGTCGCCGGGACCGGTGGCACGGTGTCGGTGGACTTCTTCGGGGCGGCTGCTCGCGGACTCGACGCGGTCGGGGGCCGGCCGATCGAACTCCGGTACGGACCCGACCACGACCTGCCGATGCTCCGGACGTTCCTGGCGGCCGTGGGGTCCGGGGAGCAGCCGCAGCCGGACGTCGGGGTCGGACTCCGGACGCTGTCGATCGTGCTGGCGGCGCAGGAGTCGGTGCGGACGGGCAGGACGGTGCCGGTGCAGGTCGCGGACTGAGCGCTGCCCTGCTCCGCACCGCCGCCACCGCCCCGCGCTACGCTCGTCCCGATGCGCGCAACCGTGCGGGACGTGGCCGCCCTCGCCGGGGTGTCCCCGAAGACCGTCTCCAACGTCGTCAACGGCGGCGTGGTCGTGCGCCCGGAGACCCGTGAACGCGTCGAGCGCGCGGTCGCCGAGCTCGACTACGTGCCGAACCTGTCCGCCCGTGGGCTCCGGAACGGCCGCTCCGGAGCGATCGCGTTGACGCTGCCGGAGATGGGCAGCGCCTACTCCGCCGAACTCGCGCAGTCCTTCGTGGAACTCGCCCGCGAACGCGGCTGGGTCGTGCAGCTCGAGCAGACGGGCAACGACCCGGCCCGCGAACGCGAACTGGTCTCCCGTGCCCGGGCACACCTGGTGGACGGACTGATCCTCAACCCGGTGTCGCTCAGCGCGAGCGTCCTGGCCTCGACCGAGGGGCTGCCCCCGACCGTCGTCATCGGCGAGGTCGAGCCCGAGCACGTCGACCAGGTGCACGTCGACAGCCGCGCGGCGGCCGAGCAGGTCACCGAACACCTCATCGCCCACGGGCACCGGCGCATCGCGATCGTCGGGGCGTCGCCCGAGGGTGCCGCGACGGCGACGAGCGAGCTCCGCGAACGCGGGTACACCGCCGCGCTCACCGCCGCCGGCATCACGCCCGACCCGTCGCTCCGGGTCCCGCTGCCGTCGTGGACCACGAGTTCCGCGGCGACGACCTTCGCGGCCTGGCTCGACGAGCACCCCCTGCCCGACGCCGTCTTCGCCTTCACCGACTCGATCGCGTTCGGGGTGCTGCACGTCCTGGCCGCCCGCGGGGTCCGGGTTCCCGAGCAGGTCAGCGTCATCGGGTTCGACGACGTCGACGCGGCCGCGTACGCGATCCCGTCGCTCAGCACGGTGTCGTTCGACCGTCGGGCCTTCGCGACGGCGGCGCTCGACCTGCTGACCCGACGGATCGCGGACCGCGCGGCGGCGCCGGAGACCGTCGTCGTGCCGCACCGGATCGTCGAGCGCGCGAGCGTCGGCGACCGCCCGCGCTGACGCTGCTGCCGCGCCGCTGCCGCTGCGGCCGCCGCGCCGTTTCGCGCTGACCGACACCTCACGCGGCCGCGCGCCCACGAAGTGTCGCTCAGCGCGAAAGACCGCCAGCGCCGCCGCCGCCAGCGCCGCCGCCAGACCCGGAGCCGGAGCCCCCGCCCGGGTCCGCCGCCGCCAGCACCGCCGACCGCGTCCGCGCATCGCCGAGGATCCGGAAGTGCCCTCCCACCGGCAGCCGCACGTTCGTCGCCCCCTGGAGCTCACTACCCTCGGGGATGAGCGTGTCGAACACCCCGTACACCGAGGTGATCCGCGCGTTCGCGTCGAGTTCCCGCGCCAGCCCGGCCAGCACCGGGTCGGCCGCCCGGAACGCCCGCAGGTGCGGCACCGGCGCGAGCCGCGCGTAGACCGAGCCCGCGAAGGGCGTCGACACCGCGACCATCCGGTCGATGCGCTCGTGCTGGTCGAGCTGCGTCATCGCGTACTTGCCGATGAGCCCGCCCTTGCTGTGTGCGAGCACGAGCACGTTCCGGAGGTCCTGTTCCTCCAGGGTCGCGATCACCTCGCGCGCCGAGTCCGGCACGGGGCGCAGGTTGTGCCGCAGGACGGGCAGCACGTGCACCGGGTGTCCCCGGTCGTGGAGCGCGTCCATCAGCGGCCGCATGAAGTGCCAGGTCTCGTAGACGCCGGGGACCACGACGACGGGCTGCCCGGCGCCGGTCCGGTAGTCGTCCGCGGTGGTCGGCCCGAGGCTCCGGACCTGCCACCTGGCGGCGTACCCCCAGTCGAGTGCGGCCCACCACGCGCGTCGCACCAGCGGGACACGGCCTGGAGGCCCGGATCGCGCCGTCCGCGCCGCCTCCGTCCCCGACGTGGTCGGCCGGGTCATCGCAGCCCCTCCAGGCGCTCGGCGCTGCGGAACGTCTCGAGGAGGCGTGCGAAGGCGTCCGGCTGCCGTTCCTGCACGTGGTGCGGGCCGGCCAGTTCCACGAAGGTGCCGTTCGGCGCAGCGGCCGCGACCCGAGCCGACCAGTCGTGCCGCGCGATCGGGTCCTGGGTGCCGCGGACGACGAGGACGGGCTGCGTCACCTCGGTGATCGTCTGCTCGGTCGGGTAGCGGAGCATCGGCCCGAGCTCACGCGTGTACTGCCGCATGCTCCGCAGGTAGTCGGTGACCAGGACGCCGTTCATCCGGACCCCCTCGACGAACCCGTCGCGGCCCAGGTCGAGCGCCTGCAGCGGGAGCGATCGCCGCTCGGAGTCGATCACCGGACCGACGAGCACGATCGCCGCGACGGTCTCCGGGTGGCGCCGGGCGGACTCGACCACGACCTGGGCACCCATCGACTGCCCGACGAGCACCAGGTCGCCGTCGACCAGGTGGCGGACCGCCCGAACGACCACGTCGCCGAGCTCCTCGATGGGCAGCCGCCGACCGGCCGCGGGCAGCCAGCCGAACCCCGGCAGGTCGACGCTGATCGTGCGGTGCTCGGCGGCGACGGCGCGCTGCGACCGAGCGAAGGACCGGTGCGACATCCCGATGCCGTGGACGAACACGACGGTGGGGTCGGTGTCGTCGCGGACCGGCTCTCGCGCCGCCATGGTGTGCAGGCGCACGGGCAACCCGTCGATCCGGACGGTCTCCACAGCAGCGCGCACGAGCCGAGGCTACGCGGCGGTTCGCAGCACCGGGTCAGCCTCGTCATCGGCTGCGCATAGCCAGGCCGTGTGCACTCCTGGCATGAGCGACACCACTCCCACCAACGGCCACGAACCGGACGGCTCCGACCGGGCGAACCGGGCAACGGCTCCGACCGGCTGGGGCGCCGCCCCGACCCCGACGTCGACCTCCACGCTCGACGCCCCGGCGCCGCAACAACCACAGCAGCAGCAGCAGCCGTACCGTGCGGATGCCGGCGCCAGGAACCCGGGCGCCTGGGACTCCACCGCCCCGAACGGCGCCACCCCCTGGTACGGAGCCGCAGCCGGCGCCGCGAGCCCGACCAACCGCCGCAGCACCGGCCCGAAGCCCCCGTGGTTCTGGCCGCTCCTCGCCGCGATCGTCGGACTCGCCGCACTGCTCGTCGGCGGAGGCGTCGGGTTCGCCATCGGCCACGCGATCGGTGCGGACCGGACGCAGTCGACCACGCAGGTGCCCGGCACGAACCGGTTCCCGGGCAACGGCACCGGCCAGGCCCCCGGCAGCACCGACGGCACCGGGAGCTGACCGGCGGGTACGATCCGTCCCATGCGGAAGACCACTGCCGGTCTGTTCACGTCGGTCGACGGCGTCGTGCAGGACCCCTACGAGTTCCAGTACGACAGCTTCGACGACGAGCTCGGCGCGGCGATGGGTGCCTTCATGGCCCGCACCGACACCGTGCTGCTCGGCCGGAACAGCTACCTCGAGTGGTCCGAGTGGTGGCCAGCCCACCCGGAGGACCCCTTCGGGCAGTGGATCAACCCGATCGAGAAGCACGTGGCCTCCACCACGCTCGGCGACGACCTGACCTGGCAGAACAGCACGCGGATCCCGGGCGACGTCCCCGCGTTCGTCCGCGACCTGCAGCAGCGCGAGGGGGCGGACATCGCCGTGTGCGGCAGTGTCACGCTCGTCCGCAGCCTGCTGTTCGCCGGGGTCCTCGACGAACTGCAGCTCATGATCCACCCGGCGATCGCCGGCCGTGGCCGGCGACTGTTCGAACCGACCGACCCGCCCACGCGCCTGCGTCTGGTCGGCAGCACCGTGACGAGCAAGGGGAACGTGCTGAACACCTACGGGCGGTTCGACGCCTGACGGGCGCACCACGGGCCTCCCGGCCTCTGCCCGTCATGCGCCCCGGCAAACCGCGCGTACCCTCGTGGGTGACCATCCGCACCCGAGGAACACCGGAGCAAGCATGACCCAGGACACCCGCCCGCACGTCGTCATCGTCGGCGGTGGATTCGCCGGTGTGGCCGCCATGCGGGAGCTCGCCGACGCGCCGGTCCGGGTGACCCTGGTCGACCGTCACGTCTACAACATGTTCCAGCCCCTGATGTACCAGGTGGCGACGGGCGGCCTGAACGCCGGCGACGTGACGTACTTCCTGCGCTCGCTCCGGGCCCGCCAGTCGAACGCCGAGTTCCGTCACGGCCTGCTCACCGGCATCCGCACCGACGAGCGCATCGCCGAGATGTCCGACGGTGAGCACCTGCACTACGACTACCTGATCCTCGCCAACGGCGTGAACACGAGCTACTTCGGCACCCCCGGTGCGTACGAGTACGCGTACTCGATGTACTCCCGCTCGCAGGCACTCCGCATCCGCGACGAGCTGTTCACCCGGCTCGAAGAAGCGGCGGCCAACCAGGGCCCCGACGAGATCCGCATCGTGATCGTCGGTGGCGGTGCGACCGGCGTCGAGATGGCCGGCGCGCTCGCCGAGCTCCGCGACCAGGCACTCGTCGGCGCGTACCCGGAGATCGAACGCGGCAACATCTCGATCACGCTCGTGCATCGCAGCGGCGAGCTCCTCAAGCCGTTCGCCCCGCGCCTGCGCCGCTACGCCGCCAAGGTGCTCCGCAAGCGCGGTGTCGTGCTGCGGCTGAACACCGGCGTCTCCGAGGTCAAGCGCGACGGCGTGATGACCGCCGACGGCGAGTTCATCCCCGCGTCGCAGGTGATCTGGGCGACCGGTGTCGCCGCTCACAAGGAGGTCTCCGGCTGGGGCCTGCCGCAGACCCACGGTGGCCGCATCCAGGTGAACGACGACCTGAGCGTGAAGGGCGCCGAGCGGATCTTCTCCGCCGGCGACATCGCGGCCCAGGACGACGCCCTCGCCCAGCTCGCCCAGCCCGCGCTGCAGGGCGGACGGCACTCGGCGCGGCAGATCGTGCGCCTGCTCGAGGGCAAGGCCACCGAGCGCTTCAAGTACTTCGACAAGGGCACCATGGCGACGATCGGCACGAACGCCGCGGTCGCCCAGCTGCGCGGCGGGATCACGATGGTCGGCCCGGTCGCCTGGCTGGCCTGGGTGTTCGTGCACATCACGAGCCTGCTCGGTGCCGGCAACCGGATGTCGACCCTGACGCACTTCTTCGTCCGCTACGTGTGGTTCATGCGGAAGCGATCGATCCCGATCGTCGGCGACGTCCGCCCGGTGCGCCCGAACGGCGACCGCGAGCCGGACCCCTGGCAGCTGCAGAAGGCCGAGTAGCCGCGCGCGGTCGCTCGCACGCTCGCTTCGTGAGCAGGAACGGTCGGGTCCGCACGTCGGACCCGACCGTTCCTGCTCACGGTGTGCGTGCGGTGGACGCGGGGCGCGACGGCCTGGAGGCGCGGTGCGGGCCGGCCACGGGCCTCCCGGCCGGCGCGTGGTGCGCGGGGCTGGCGCCGACGCGTGGTCCGGACCCACGGACCGGCCCCGCTCGTTGAGACTCCTCTTACCCGCGAGGAGGACCCTGGTCGGCGACACGCAACCGAGCAGCGCGGGGAGGGACCATGGCGACGACCACGCTGACCCTCGCCATCCTGATCGTCGTCCTGTACCACCTGCACGTGCCGCAGTTCGAGGGCGGCTTCATCGGCGTGACGGTGTTCTTCGTGCTGTCCGGCTTCCTCATCACGACGCTGCTGCTCGGCGAACGGCGTCGCACCGGGCGGGTGCTCCTCGGCTCGTTCTGGGTGAAGCGGCTGCTCCGCCTGTACCCGGCACTGCTCGCGTTCGTCGTCGTCGGGCTGCTGCTCTGGAACTGGGTCGGTGACTACAAGGGCGCCTCGCTGTCGTCCGGCGAAGCGGCGTTCATCGCGCTGACCTACACGGGCAACCTGTTCCGCGCCTTCTGGGACACGTCGCAGGGCGTCTTCGCGCACACGTGGAGCCTGTCGATGGAGGAGCAGTTCTACCTGGTGTGGCCGCCGGTCCTGGTCCTGCTCGCCGCGCTCCGGGTCCGCCGCCGCTGGCTCCTGGCGGGGCTCGGGGTCCTGGTCGTCGGGGCGTCGGCGGTGTCGTGGGCGAGCTACCGCAGCCCGAGCGGCGGTGCCACGCCCGACGTCTACTTCTCGCCCGTGCTCGGGGTCGTGCCGCTGGCGATCGGCTGCGGGCTGGCCCTGCTGCTCGACGACGAACGGGTGCGCGTGCGGGCCGCCGGGGTCCTCGGGCACGTGGCGACCTGGCTCGGTCTCCTGCTGCTGGTCTGGGTGCTGCTCTGGATCGACGACGACTGGACGCAGCACGCGTCGACGTTCGGCATCGTGCTGCCGCTGACCGGTGTGATCGCGGCGGTGGCGATCGGCGGGCTGGTCTCGGTCCGCTCCCCCGTGTCCGCCGCCCTGGCCTGGACGCCGGTGTCGTGGTTCGGCCGTCGTGTGTCGTACTCGGCGTACCTCTGGCACCCGCTGGTGATCGCGCTGCTCGGCACCTTCGCGATCGGCCCATGGGGCACGGTCGGCCTGGTCGGCGCGGTGGTGATCGTGTCGATCGGCGCCGCCTACGCCGTCGAGGTGCCCGTCGAACGGTTCCGAGCACGGGTCCGAGCGGGTCGCAGGGCCGCCGCGCTCGCTACACCGGCGACCCCGCCCGCGCCCGCGCAGCGCATCGAGTGAGCAGAAGGTGTCGAGTACGGCCCGCTGACCCGACGTCTTCTGCTCACTGAACGCCGCGGCGAACGGTCACCGTAGGCTCAGCGGCGTGCCCATCGAACGCGTCGACGTCCTCGTCGTCGGCGGCGGCCCCGTCGGACTGTTCCTGGCGGCACTCCTGGCGGCGCGGGGCGTCGACGTCCGGGTGTGGGAACGACGGGCCGAGCCACCGACCGGTTCGCGGGCCATCGGCATCCATCCGCCGTCCCTCGACGCGTTCGCCGCGATCGGCCTGGACACCGCGGTGCTCGCCGAGGCGTCGCTGGTGCACGCCGGCGTGGCCCGGAGCCGCGGTCGGACCCTCGGCACCCTGCGCTTCGACCGCGCGTCGCCGACCCACCCGTACGTGGCCACCCTCGACCAGCACCGCACCGAGTCCCTGCTCCGCGACCGGCTCCGGGCCAGCGCACCGAGCGCCCTGCGGACCGGGACCACCCTGACCGCACTGTCCCGGCACCCCGACCACGTCGACGCCACCGGGACCGGACCGGACGGCGACACCGTGACGGTCCGTGCGGCCTTCGTCGTCGGGGCCGACGGTGCCCGGGGCGCCGTCCGCGACCTGCTCGGCATCGGCACCACCGGCCGGGAGTACCCGGACCGCTACGTGATGGGCGACTTCGCCGATCCCGAGACACCGTCGGCCCGGTCGGCCGCGCTGGTCGACGTCGGCCCGGACGGGGTGGTCGAGTCCTTCCCGCTGCCGGGTGCGCGTCGCCGGTACGTCGCCCTGGTGCCGGACGACGACGCGTTCGCCTCGGCCGAGGGCAGCTGGACGGGCACGCCGGACCCCGCAGTCGTCGCGCGCCTGGCCGCACTCGTCGCCGAGCGCACCGGCGTCGTCCCCGACCCCGCGACCTGCTCGATGACCAGCGGCTTCCGGGTGCGCCGCCGCACCGCCGACCGCGTGGGCGTCGGCCGAGCCGTGCTCGTCGGGGACGCCGCCCACGAGATCAGTCCGATCGGCGGGCAGGGCATGAACCTGGGGTGGCTCGACGCCGCCGAGCTCGCGCCGCTGCTCGCCGGAGCGGTCCGCACCGGCACGGCCGGTCCGTGGCCGGGCTACGCCGCCCGCCGCCAGGCAGCCGCCCGCCGCGCGGCTCGGCAGGCCGAGGCGAACATGGCACTCGGCCGTCCGCTCGGCCCCGTCACGGCGACCGGCCGGGAGGCGCTGCTCCGGACCGCCCTGTCCCTGCCGACCGCGCACGGCTTGGCCCGGCTCTACGCGATGCGCTGGGCCTGACGGCTCGCGTCCGGCGCACAGGCGCACCGGCGCACCGGCGCAGTCGCGGAGTCGCGTTCCGCGTCGTCAGGCGACGAGTCGCGCGCCCGCGAAGCCGAGCTCGACGACGAGCACGAGGGACGACGCGATGACCAGCCGGAACAGGGTGCGCGATGCGCGTCCCGCCAGCACCAGCCGGACGCCGATGACGGCGAGCACGGCGACCACGACGGCGCCGAGGACCGCGAGCACGACGCCGAGGCCCCGCACCGGTTCGTCGCCGAGCACCTGTCCACCGAGCACCAGGGCGGCCGCGACGACGAGCGAGGCGAACGCGACGATCCCCGCGCCCCGGAGCCCGAGGCGATGCGGGAAGCCCCGCACCCCGGTGGCGGCGTCGTCGACCAGGTCGGGCAGCACGTTGGTGCAGTGGATCGCGATCCCGAAGACGGCCCCCGTGGCGATCGCCCACCATGCCGGCCACTGCTCCTCGGGCCCGGCCGCGACGGCCACGACGGGCAGCAGCCCGAAGGCGACCACGAACGGCGCCACCGACCACACCGAACGCTTCAGCCCGGCGTCGTAGGCCCACCCGGCGGCGACCAGCACGAGGTGCGCGACCGCGGCGACCGGCCCCAGGAACAGCGAGAGCACCACGGCGATCCCGGCGGTGGCGTACGCGGCGGTACGGACGGTACCGACGGCGATGAGGCCGCGGGCGACGGGCTTGTCGCTCCGCCCGACGGCCCGGTCGCGGTCCGCGTCGATCCAGTCGTTCGCCAGCCCGATGGACAGCTGCCCGGCGACGACCGTCAGCGCCACCAGCACCACGAGCCACACGGGGTGCCCCACCGCGGCGGCGATCACCGCTGCGAGGACGGTCACGGTGACCGTGGGTCCGGGGTGCGACGACGCGAACAGCAGACGCGCGGTCGACGGGGTGCGGCTGGCGGTCACCCGGTCAGCGTACGGATCGCCCCTGCGCGGTCGTGGGGCGGATCACGGAACCGCCGTCACCTCGACGCTGAACCGGTCGACGAGCTCGCGCTTGAGCACCTTGCCGCTCGGACCGAGCGGCAACGCCTCGAGGACGTGCACCACCCGCGGGTACTTGTACGCGGCGATCTCGGCGGCGACGAAGTCGACCAGGACCTGCGGCTCGACGGACGCGCCGGCGTGCAGGACCACCGCGGCCTCGACCTCCTGCCCGTGAACCGCGTGCGGCACCCCGAACACCGCGGCCATCGCGACGTCGGGGTGCGTGGCGAGCACTTCCTCGACCTGCCGCGGGTACACGTTGTAGCCGTTGCGGATGATCATGTCCTTCGTGCGGTCGACGATCGTCAGGTACCCGTCGTCGTCCTTCGTGCCCAGGTCACCGGTGCGGAACCACCCGTCGACGATGGCCTCGGCGGTGTCCTCGGGTCGGTCGAGGTACCCGTTCATCAGGTTGTGCCCGCGGATCACGAGCTCGCCGATCTCGCCGTGCGGCAGCATGACGATCGCGTCGCGGACCTCGGGGTCGGCGATCTCGACGTCAATGCCCCACACCGCCGTGCCGATGGTGCCGGGCCGCGGCGGTTGCCCGACGTGGTTGAAGGTGGCGACCGGCGAGGTCTCGGTCAGTCCGTACCCCTCGTGGATCGGCGCGTCGAAGACCTGCTGGAACCGCTCGAGCACCGCCAGCGGGAGCGAGGCCCCGCCGGAGATCGCGTACCGGAGCGTCGGACGGGCCTCGGACCGGGTCGCAGCGTCGAGCAGCGCCATGTACATCGTCGGGACGCCCATGAAGATGCCGCAGCCGTGCTCGACCATCGCGGCGAGCGCCGTGTCACCGTCGAACTTCGGCAGCATGACGAGCGTCGCGCCGGTCCGGAAGCCGGTGTTCATCGTGCAGGTCTGCCCGAACGTGTGGAACAGCGGCAGGGCGCCGAGCAGGACGTCCCCGCGGCGCATGTCGAACGTCGTCATCAGGTTGGTGTTGACCTGTTCGAGCAGCGCGAAGTGCGAGCCCTCGGCACCCTTGGGCTGGCCGGTGGTGCCGCTCGTGTACAGGATCGTGGCGGTGTCGAACGGGTGCCGCGGCACGTAGGTGTCGAGCGGTTCGCTTTGCGCGGCCAGGGCCTCGAGCCGGTCGGGGCCGGCCGCGGGCCCGTCGTCGGCCGTCGCCGGCGCGAGTACGGTCACGACGTCGACCCCGGCGAGCTCGGCACCGGCGGCGCCCTCACCGAGCAGCGGGGCAGCACAGACGAGCAGTGTCGCGCCGCTGTCGCGCAGGACGTACTCGATCTCGCGGCGCTTCAGCAGCGCGTGCACGGGCACGGCCACCGCGCCGAGGGCGAGCGTGGCGTAGTAGACGCGGGGGAAGTCCGCGACGTTCGGCACGAGCATCGCCACCTTCGCCCCCTCGGTCACGCCCCGCGCGCGGAGCGCCCCGGCGTAGGCCAGGGTCTGCGCCCACAGCTCGGCGTAGGTCGTGCGGACGTCGCCCACGATGACGGCGACGTCGTCCGGGTAGCGCGCCGCAGACTCGGCGAGGATCGCTGCGACCGACGCGGTCGCGCGGGTGGTGTGAGTGTCGTGCATGCCCGTCTCCGTCTTCGTCGACGACCTCGTCGTCGTCACCGCCGATCCTACGGCTCGACCCGGCGGACCGGTCAGGCGGCGGACGCCGCAGGTTCCCGCCGGCGCACGAGCACCCCGGACGCCAGGGCGATCCCGAGCAGGACGACGAGCCCGCCGACGGGCTCGTTCCACCGCACCCGCTCCCCCAGCACGAGCACACCGAGCGCCACCCCGACCACCGGCGTCAGGTACGTGACGGTGGAGGCGCGGCCGGCGCCCCACGCCTGCACGAGCCGGGTGTTCCAGGCGTAGGCGAGCCCCGTGCCGACGCAACCGAGCGCGACCATCGCGGCCACGATCCTCCCGTCCAACTGCACCGGACCGGTCGCGATGACGGGCGCGACCAGCAGGAGCATCCCGGAGGCCAGCGTCAGCTGGACCGTCGCCAGGGTGACCGGGTCGTACGCGCTCGCCACGGCGACGCGGCGCAGGTAGGCGAGCCCGATGCCGTAGGACGCGGTCATGCCGAGCAGCGCGACCTGCCCCGGCACGCTCGCCAGGACCTCCGGGTCGGTCAGGACGTCCCACGGGCCGACCAGCACGAGCACCCCGACGATGCCGAGCACGATGCCGAGCACCTGCCGTCCGCGCAGCCGTTCGGACGGCACGAGCACCGCGAGCGCGGCCAGCGTCATGATCGGCGTCGTCGCGTTGTAGATGCTCGCGAACCCGGAGGGCACCGTCTGCTCGGCCCACGCCATCAGTGACGACGGCACCGCGTTGAGGAACACCGCGACGACCGCCAGGTGCGCCCAGGTCCGTGGCTCCCGGGGCCACCGGCGGCGGGTCGCCAGGAGCACCACGACGAGCGTCACCCCACCGAGCACGGTCCGCACGGTGGCGACCTGCTGCGGGGCGAGTCCGTCGAGTCCGATCTTCGCGAAGAGGAAGCTCGAGCCCCAGGTCAGTGCGACGAGGGCGTAGAGGAGGGCGTTCACGTGGCCTAGTGTCGGACCAGCGAGTGACATGCGGCAAACGCATGGGGCTCATGCCGACATGAGGAGGACGCATGACCGTCTCGGTCCAGCAACTGCGCGCGTTCGTCGCCACGCTCGACGCCGGGTCCTTCACCGCGGCGGCCACCGTCCTGGGCGTCGGCCAGTCCGCGGTGTCCCACGCCGTCGCCGGGCTCGAACGCGAGGTCGGCGGCCCCGTGGTGCGCCGCGGCACGGTCGCCGCCGCCACACCCCTGGGCGACCGCCTGCTGGCCCACGCCCGCAGCGTGCTCGCCTCCGTCGAAGCCCTGGAGGCGGTGGTCCGGCCCGCCACGGCGCGCGGCACCGTGCGCCTCGCCGCCGTCCCCACCGTCTGCCAGGGCCTGCTGCCGCGGCTCCGCGAACTGTGGGCGGTGACCCTGCCCGACGTCGACGTGCAGGTCTACGAGGGGGACGACGACGAGATGCCGGAGTGGCTCGAGGCCGGCACCGTCGACGCCGCCGTGCTCGTCGACCCCTCGCCGGTGCCCGACGGCGGCGTGGTCGTGGCGCGGGACGAGATGGCCGCCGTGATCCGCCGCGACCACCCCCTCGCCGAACTGCCCGCGCTCACCCTCGACGACCTGCACGAGGACGGCCTGGTGGCGGGCGGCGGTGGCTGCGAGTACCAGGTCCAGAAGCTGCACGAGCTCGACGGCCGCCCGTTCCGCTACGCCCACCGGGTGCGGGAGATGAGCACGATGTTCGGGATGATCCAGCGGGGCGAGGGCGTGTCGATCGTGCCGACCCTGGGCCGCGGGATGCTGCCGCCCGACCTCGTGATGATCTCGATGGCCCGGCGGCTCGAACGGACCCTGGTGCTGAGCGGGCCGTCGTCCCGTGCGTGGCACCCGTTGGCGCGGGCCCTGGTGGACGCGGTCTGAGACGGACGCCCCCTGGTCAGGCTGCTCCGGCAGCTCCGACCTTCGGCGGATCCGCTCGTCCCGACGGCTCCCTAGGCTCGGGGCATGACCTCGACCACGCTCCCCGCCGTGCCGCTCGGGCAGCGTGTGTGGTCCCAGACCTGGCGTGTCGCCGTCGCGGCCCTGACCGGGCTGCTCACCGCGGGGCTCGTGTGGCCGACGATGGACACCCGTGGGTGGAGCGACCTGCACGTCGGCGCGCTGATCCTCGGCGACCTGGGTGCCGGTCTGGCCGCCCTCGTCCTCCTGCCGTTCCGGCACCGGGCACCGCTGCTGATCACGGTCGTCATCGCTGCCCTCAGTTCGGTGTCGACGTTGGCGGTCGGAGCGGCCGCGATCGCCACGGTCTCGCTCGCCACCCGGCGCCGAGCCGTCGAGCTCGCCGTCGCCGGCGCGGTGCTGCTCGGTGCCACGGTGCTCTACGACGTCGTCCTGGCACCCCCGGCCGACGACATGCCGCTCTGGCAGATCTTGGTCGCGGGCGTCGTCGGCATCGCCCTGCTCGTGGTCATCGGCATCGCGATCGGGCAGCGACGGGCGCTCCTGCTGTCGCTGCGTGAACGGGCCGCCCTGCTCGAACGCGACCAGCAGCTGCGCGAGGACCGTGCCCGCGAGCAGGAGCGCGCCCACATCGCCCGCGAGATGCACGACGTCCTGGGCCACCGGCTGTCCCTGGTCGCGCTGCACGCCGGTGCGCTCGAGTACCGCGGCCCGGGACTCACCCCTGACGAGACCGCCGCGGCGGCCGGGGTCGTGCGGGCCGAGGCGCACTCCGCGCTCACCGACCTGCGCGACGTCCTCGGGGTGTTGCGCGACCCCGCGGCGACCGGCGGCGACGAGGTGACCGGCACCGCGCCTCCGCAGCCGACGCTCGTCGACCTGCCCGGCCTGCTCGACCAGGCGCGTTCCGGCGGTGCGGCCGTCCGGGCGCGCGTCGACACCGACGGCACGGCGGTCCCGACCGCCGTCGGGCGACACGCCTACCGGATCGTGCAGGAGTCACTGACGAACGCCCGCAGGCACGCCCCCGGAGCGCCCGTCGACGTCGTCGTCGAGACCGTCCCCGGCCCGGCGATCCGGGTGGCGGTGTCGAACACGCTGACCGACGGACCTGCGCCCGCGGACGCCTCCGGGCACACGGCCGGGCACGGCCTGCGCGGGCTCGCCGAACGCGCCCGGCTCGTCGGCGGGAGCTTCCGCGCCGGCAGCGACGGACGTGTGCACGTGGTCGAGGCGGTGCTGCCGTGGACCCCGTGACCGCTCCCGTCCGCGTCGTCCTGGTCGACGACGACCAGCTCGTGCGCGTCGGGCTCCGCATGCTCCTCAGCGGCGACGACGGCCTGGTGGTCGTGGGCGAGGCGGGCGACGGGCTCGAAGCCGAGGGCGTCATCGCGTCGACCTCTCCCGACGTCGTGCTCATGGACATCCGGATGCCCCGGTGCGATGGACTCGTCGCCACCGAACGCGAACTGCGCCGACGACCCGACCTGGCCGTCCTGGTGCTGACGACCTTCGAGGGGGACGACCTCGTGCTCGGAGCGCTGCAGGCCGGCGCCCGCGGGTTCCTGCTGAAGGACACCCCGCCGCACGAACTCGTGCAGGCCGTGCGGACCGTCGCGGCCGGGCGCTCGATCCTGTCCCCGTCCGTGCTCGACCGGGTCATCGCGTTCGCGGCCGGATCCCGCTCGCGCCAGGCGGCCGGTGGTCCGGGCGACGCACCGGCAGGGCCACCGGTCGATGCCGCTGCGGACGACGCCGAGGCACGCCGGCTGCTCGCCCTGCTGACCGAGCGGGAGCGGGAGGTCGCACTCGCCGTGGCGAACGGGGCGTCCAACGCGCAGATCGCCGCCGACCTGTACGTGGGCCTGGCCACCGTGAAGACGCACGTCGGGCACGTGTACGAGAAGTTCGGCGTCGAGAACCGGGTGCAGCTCGCACTCGTCGTGCACGCGGCCCGGCGGGGAGAACCGACCGCGTGACCGCGTGACCGCGTGACCGGGCCGCCGGGTGATCGTCGGCTGAACGGTCGACGGTGCCCCCTCGGCAGGATGGACCGATGGCCGAGACGCACGTGAAGACGTTCACCACCGCGGACGAAGCGGCAGCCGAAGCCGCCGGACTCGCCTGGCTCGCCGAGGCCGAGGACACCGGAGGCACCCGCATCGCCCGCGTGCTCGGGCGCCCGACCCCGACCGTGCTCGACCTCGAGCTGATCTCCGACGGCTCCCCTACCGCCGCCCAGGCCGAGCGGTTCGGCCGGTCCCTCGCACACACCCACGCCGCCGGTGCCGACCACTGGGGTGCGCCGCCAGCCGGCTGGACCCGCGGTGCGGCGCTGCGGATGGGCCGCTCGCGCACGCCGTTCGTCACGGCCGAGCAGGCACCGGCGACCTGGGGCGAGTTCTTCGCCGAGTACCGGATCCGCGACTTCGTCCGCCGCATCGTCGACGCCGGTGGGTTCGACCACGCCGAGGCCGCCGTGTTCGAGCGGGTCGCCGCACGCGTGCAGGACGGCACGCTCGGGTCGCCCCAGCCCGCGCTCGTCGGAGACCGACCCGCTCGTCTGCACGGCGACCTGTGGGCTGGCAACGTCCTCTGGCCGACGGACTCGTCCGAACCAACCGGCGCCGTGCTCATCGACCCGATCGCGCACGGCGGGCACGCGGAGACCGACCTGGCACTGCTCGGGCTGTTCGGGCTGCCCCGGCTCGAGACGGTGCTCGCCGCCTACGACCGGGAGTCACGGCTGGCCGACGGCTGGCAGGAGCGCGTCGAGCTCCACCAGCTCGCGCCACTGCTGCTGCACGTGTTCCTGTTCGGCGGCTCGTACACCGGGGCCGCACTCCGAGCAGCGCAGCGGTACGCCTGACCCCTCGCACCGTGCTGCCTCGCTCACCCCGTGCGAGGTTGCCCGCCCCGGTGCCGGCGCCGCACCGTGCTGCCTCGCTCAACCCGTGCGAGGTTGCCCGCCCCGATGCCGGCGCCGCACCGTGCGGCCTCGCTCAACCCGTGCGGGGTTGCCCGCACCGTGCAGCGCTACAACCGCGCACCGAGCAGGCGACGCCGCACGGACCGAACAACAGCGCACCGTGCGCCGCGCCGCCGCCCGCCGGCCAACCGCGCACCGTGCGTCCTTAGCCCGCACATAGCCAGCGCAGTGCAGCAGTCGGGGAACGCCCCGGATGCTCATCGACATGACCACGTACCCGATACCCGTGACCGACCGACGCGACCCCGCGCGCAGTGCCGCGCGGGATCGGCGCCGCCCGCCCCTCGCCCGGCTGTTCCTCGGCGAGCGCGACGACGCCCGCTGGCTCCGGCCGGCGTTCTGGGCGCTCCTGGCCGTGACCGCCGTGGTGTACCTGTGGGACCTCAGCGTCTCCGGGTACGCCAACAGCTTCTACGCCGCCGCCGTGCAGGCCGGCACGAAGTCGTGGGAGGCGTTCTTCTTCGGCTCCCTCGACTCGTCGAACTTCATCACGGTCGACAAACCACCCGCCTCGCTGTGGGTGATGGTGCTGTCGGCCCGGCTGTTCGGCTTCTCGAGCACCAGCCTGCTGCTCCCCCAGGCGCTGATGGCCGTCGGTTCCGTCGCCCTGGTCTGGGGCACGGTCCGCCGCACCCTGGCCCGACTCGGCGCCACCACCGCGAACGTCGGCGCCCTGCTCGCGGGCTTCGTCGTCGCAGCGACCCCGGCGGCGGCGCTGATGTTCCGCTTCGACAACCCGGACGCCCTGCTCGTCCTGCTCATGACCGCCGGGGCGTACTGCACGGTGCGGGCGCTGCCGAAGGGCAGCTGGAAGTGGATCGCGCTCGCCGGGGTCGCCCTCGGCTTCGCGTTCCTGACGAAGATGCTGCAGGGCCTGCTCGTCCTGCCCGCCTTCGGCCTCGTCTACCTGTTCGCCGCTCGCACCGGAGGGGGCCGGCGCGTGGTCGGCCTGCTCGTCGCCGCCGGCTCCCTCGTGGTGGCCGCCGGCTGGTGGGTCGTCGCCGTGTGGCTCTGGCCAGCCGAGTCCCGCCCCTACATCGGCGGCTCGACGAACAACACGGTCCTCGACCTGGTGTTCGGCTACAACGGCCTCGGCCGGATCTTCGGCGGCTCGGGCAACGGCGGGGGAGGCGGCGGCATGACCGGCGGCACCGCCGGAGGCTCGTTCGGCGGCTCGACGGGCCTGAACCGCCTGTTCTCGTCCGAGATGGGACTCGAGATCTCGTGGCTCCTGCCCGCGGCGCTCATCGCCCTGGTCGTCGGGCTGGTCGTCGTCGGCCGTCGGCACCTGGCCGATCCCGCACGCGCCGGACTGGTCCTCTGGGGTGGCTGGCTCCTGGTCACCGGACTCGTGTTCTCGTACATGTCCGGCACGATCCACCCGTACTACACGGTCGCCCTCGCCCCGGCCATCGCCGGACTCGTCGGCACCGGCGGCGCCCTGCTCTGGCACGCACGAGCCCGCTTCGTCGGCCGCCTCGGCCTCGCTGCGATGATCGGTGTCACCGCGTTCTGGGGCTGGTGCCTGCTCAACGAGAACCCGACCTGGCTGCCGTGGCTGCGCTGGGTGATGCTCGCCGGCGGGCTGCTGTCCGCGGCACTGATCGTCATCGGCAGCGTGCCGTCGCTGCGCCGACTCGTCACGGTCGGCGTCCTCGCCGGCACCCTGTTCGGCCTGTCCGGCACCACCGCCTACGCCCTCGCCACGACGACCGTCGCGCACTCCGGTTCGATCCCGAGCGTCGGTCCGGCGGGCAGCAGCTCCGGTGGGATGGGCGGCGGCACCGGTGGCTTCCCGGGAGGCACGGGCGGACCGGGTGGGTCGACCTCCGGCTCCGACGACGGCGGCTCCGACAGCACGTCCGACTCCCAGCAGGGTCCCGGCGGGACCCCGCCGGAGGGCGCCTCCGGCGAGGCGCCGGAGATGCCGGACGGCACGTCCGGTACGGCACCGGGCAGTGGGCAGGACGGCACGGACGACGCGACCTCCGAGGGTGGGTCGGGGACGAGCCTCCAGGCCGGGGGTGGTGGCGAGGGTGCGTCGACCTCGTCCGCCCTGCAGGAGCTGCTCGAGGCATCCGACGCGAAGTGGGCGGCCTCGGTCAACGGATCGCAGTCGGCCGCGCAGCTCGAACTCGACACCGACACCGCCGTGATGGCGATCGGCGGCTGGTCGAGCGACCCGGCACCGACGCTCGCGCAGTTCAAGGCGTACGTAGCCGACGGCGACATCGGGTACTACGTGTCGTCCGGCTCCGGCGGCGGCATGGGCGGCGGCTCGTCGACCGCGTCGGCGATCCAGGAGTGGGTCGCAGCGAACTACGAGTCGACGACCGTCGGCGGCCAGACCGTCTACGACCTGAGCAGCACGGAGTGACCGGCGACGAGGGCGCGGTGGATAGGCTCCGGGACATGCCCGGCACCCCGCTGCAGCGCACCGACGGCTCCCCCGTCCGCGCCCTCGTCGTCGACGACGAGCACGCCCTGGCCGAGGCCGTCGCCCTGGCGTTCGCGGGCGACGGCTGGGCCGTGCGGTCGGTCCACCGCGGGCGCGACGTGCTGTTCGCGGCCCGGGAGTTCCAGCCCGACGTGATCGTGCTCGACGTGATGCTGCCGGACATCGACGGGTTCGAGGTGCTCGAACGGCTCCGCGACGCCCGCGACGGCGTGCGGGTGCTGTTCCTCACCGCACGCGACGCCCCCGAGGACCGGCTCGCCGGGCTGACCGGCGGCGGCGACGACTACCTGACCAAGCCCTTCGGCATCGAGGAGCTGCTCGTCCGTGCGCGGATCCTGGCGCGCACCTCGGCCCGGGTCGCCGCGGCCGGGGCGAGCGCCGAGGTCGTGGTCGGGGACCTCCGGCTCGACGAGGACGCCCGCTCGGTCAGCCGTGCCGGTGACCCGATCGAGCTCACCCCGACCGAGTACGAGCTGCTGCGACACCTCGCCCGCAACGCCAACCGGGTCCTGTCCCGCGAGCAGCTGCTGGCGAGCGTCTGGGGCATGGACTTCGGCACGTCGTCGAACCTGGTGGACATGTACGTGTCGTACCTGCGGAAGAAGCTCGACGCCGGACGTGAGCCGATGCTGCAGACCGTCCGTGGGGCGGGGTACGTGCTCCGGCCGACGACGTGAGCCGGCCCGGGCGCACCGGGCGTGTGCCGTCGTTGCGCTGGCGGATCGTGGCGGCCGTGGCCCTGCTGCTCGTGGCGACGAACGTCGTCGTGGGGGCGGTGACCGTCGTCGCGTTCCGGGGGTACCTGGTCGACCGGCTCGACGCGGAGCTGTCGACGGCGGCGATGCGGACCGTCGGCGGACGGGACGGGGCCGAACCGCCGCCGGGGGCGTCCGGGCCGCCGCCGGGGTCGTCGTCGTCGTCCTCGTCGTCGTCGTCCTCGTCGTCGTCGTCCTCGGATGATCTGCCGGATCCCGACAACGCCTTCATCGGGGCGCCCGGGCAGTCGGCGGGCACGGTCATCGCCATCGTCCGCGACGGCGACCTGGTGCTCGGTGGCTACACCGACGGGGACGGTGACCAGCGCCGTCTGACCGCGACGCAGCAGCGGACACTCGCCGCGGTGCAGACCGGCGGCGACCCCGTGACGGTCGAACTCGGCGCGCTCGGGGACTACCGGGCGCAGGCAGTCAGCGACGACGGCGACGTGTTCGTCACCGCGCTCCCCCTCGGTGACCTCGACGCCGCGATCGCCCGGTTGCTGCTCGTCATCGGGGTCGTCACGGTGCTCGGGCTCGCCGTCGCCGCGTGGGCGCTCACGGTGCTCGTCCGTCGATCGCTCCGTCCGCTCGAACGCGTCGCCGCGGTGGCGTCCGGCGTGACCGCACTCGACCTGGAACGCGGAGACCCGGACATCCCCGTCCGCGTCTCCGACTCCGACCTGCGCGCGAACCGCGAGGTCGCGCAGGTCGGCAACGCGCTGAACCGGCTGCTGGGCCACGTCGCCCGGGCGCTCACCGTCCGTCGTGACGCCGAGGCCGGCATGCGGACGTTCGTCGCCGACGCCTCGCACGAACTGCGGACCCCGATCGCCACCGTCCGGGCGTACGCCGAGCTGTCGGAGCGGACCTCCGACCTGGACGCCGTGCACCGCAACGTCGACCGGATCGGACGCGAGGCCGTCCGGATGGGCGACCTCGTCGACGAGCTGCTGCTGCTCGCACGGCTCGACGCCTCGGCCCTGGTGTCGGGGGCGCCGGCGTCGCAGATCGTCCGCGAGCCGGTCGACCTGACGTCGCTGGTGGTCGAGGCCACCATGGACGCCCGCGCGACGGCGCCGGACCACCGGTGGACGCTGCAGATCGTGGACGACCAGCCGGTGCTCGTGGCCGGTGACGAGGTGCAGCTCCGACGGGTGGTCACGAACCTGTTGACCAACGCCCGGACGCACACGCCGCCGGGGACTGCCGTCGTGGTGTCGTTGCAGTCGGTCCCCGGGTCGGGGTCTGCGTCTGCGTCTGCGTCTGCGTCTGCGTCTGCGTCTGACGGTGCCGTCGTCCGCTTCGTCGTCGCGAACGACGGGCCGCCGATCCCCGCCGAGTCACTGCCGACCCTGTTCGACCGGTTCACCCGGGGTGAGGCCTCGCGCTCACGGGAGCACGGCACGAGCGGTCTCGGGCTGGCGATCGTGCGGGCCGTCGTCATGGCGCACGGCGGCAGCGTGCGGGTCGCGTCCGAGCCCGGCCGGACCGCGTTCACCGTGGACCTGCCGGCCTCGGGCGCTTCGTGAGCAGAAGACGTCGGGTGCCGCGACCGCACTCGACATCTCCTGCTCACCGAGTGCCGTCCGGGTCGCATACTGGTCGGAGAACGCCGGACGAGGAGGCCCCGTGACGAACGCGTACGACAAGCTCCCGGGCCGCCCCGACCCCGCCGACCTGGTGGTCGAGGTCCCGGCCTTCGAGGACGACCGCCCCCAGCCCGAACCCGCACCGCCCGCCGCGGCGCCGGAGCTCGTGGCCGCGACCGAGTTCGCGCGCTCCTCGCACGCACCGCCCACGATCCGCCGGACACAGATGCGGGCGGGCGCCTGGATCGCGGGCGTCCCGATCGCGGCGCTCGTGGTCGTCGCGATCGTGCAGATCCTGCTGCCCCGCTGACCGAGAGCGTCACTGATATGTAGAGTGGTACGCCGTGGGGACGCGGTGGTGACGACAGCGACCCCGCGCGTCAGCGTGTGCTTCGAACGGGACGAGACACTCATCCGTAAGGACCGACAGTGGATCGTCGAGGCGACGCGGGACTCGGGTGGCGCCCGTCTGGTCCACCGCCACGAGACGGCTGCACACGAGCCGCTCCTGGCCCTGCCGGATGCAGTCGGGTGGGCGTGGGCGAAGGGCGGCGACTGGAGACGTCGTTGTCCACCGGAGATCACCGTGATCGACGTCTGAAACGCGCAGAACCCGAGCGCCCAACCGTCCGGATGGGTCTCGGGTCCACTTCTCGAAGCTCAACGCAACGAGCACGATCACGCTACCACCGTGCCATGTCACACGCCAGGACCGGCAGACGATGGCACGGCGATCGGCCGTCGTCCGGATCGTCAGACGATCGACCAACGTCGAGCCACATCGCGTGCATCCGCGTCGGAGCGCACGCAGGCTGGGTCCTGTCCGAGCAAGACGACCCGAACGGGTCACCACTGCAGAGATGGGAAACACGATCATGAACTCGTTCAAGCGCAAGTCCGTGAAGCTCCTCGCCGGCACCGCCCTCGGTGGCGCCGTCATCGCCGGGGCGTTCGTCGCAGCCCCCGCGCAGGCCGCCGAGCCCGCGCCGCCCAGCACCTCGTCGTCCGTCGGCGGCAGCGTCAACGTCAACCTCGACCCGGTCGCGATCGTCAACGCGATCAAGGACGCGGTCAACGACCAGAGCGACCGCGGCGGTGCCGTCCAGGCGGCGCTCGACGTCGGCTACTGGAACGCCGGCAACCCCGACCGCCTCACCGTCGCGGTGGTCAACAAGAACCAGGACATCACCGTCGAGGGCGACGTCGCGGACGCCCAGTCGATCGACATCAAGGGTGGCAACTACGTCATCTACTGGTTCAAGGGCCCCGGCAAGGTCACCAACAACGGTGACGGCGGCTGGCTGAACTGGGGTGTGTTCGGCAACATCGAGCGCATCGACAACGTCATCCACGTCAACGGCGGCTGACTCTAAGTCCACGACAGCGCCCCCTGGGACCTCGGTCTCAGGGGGCGTCGTCGTGCGGCCGCGCCGCTTCGATCGCCGGCGGCCGGTTGCGAGCGGCCAGCCGGAGGTCCCGCCGGGACCGGATCCAGCCCCGGACGAAGGCGACCGACACCAGCGCCGTCCGGTTCGGCGCGTTCCAGGACTTCATCAGCCGGCCGAGGTGCCAGGCAACGGCCTGTCGGCTGTAGGCGGTCTCCTTGGCGATGGCGTCGTTCGACAGACCACGGGCGGCGAGCGCCAGCATCCGTTCCTCGGTCTCGTCCAGGCCGGGCGCCGATGCCACCAGGTCGATGTCGTCGGTGCCGAGCGCTGTCGTCGCGTCCGCCGACGCCCCTCCGCGGTGCTGCGCCCAGGCCTCCGCCCAGCACGAGCCGAGTTCGTGCGCCACGAGTGATGCCCGGCTCATCGCGAGCATCGTCCGGCCGGCGTGGTCGATCGTCGTCGCGTGCTCGCGGGTGGCCGTGTGCATGACGAGGGCGAAGACACGGATCGCGGGCAGGGCGCCGCGGAGCACGACCGAGACGTCGACCTGCGGGTCGTCGGCGCTGGCGGCTGCGACCTCGCGGAGCCGCACCAGGCACTCCGGGTCGAGCGGCTCCCCACGCTCGACCGCGCGCAGTGCCGCGGGGAGCACGAGCGGGACGATCTGCTCGTACCGACGCCGGAGCCAGTCGTGCCCGTCGGGTCGGATGCCGTGCAACGGTGGCGCGAGCAGCAGCTCCGTGAACTCCGGGCACCGCTCGTCGAGCGCCAGCCCCAGCCGCTCCCCGGGGAGCAGCACTGCCGTCCGTCGTGCGTCGTCGCGCTCGGTCGTCATCGTGCGTCGAACGTATCCGGACAACAGGTGTCGTGTCCGCTGCGTTCACGTGGTGTTCGTTCTTACCCGGGCCACAGCGCCCTGCCTCGGCCCCCGTAGCCCCGCTGCCGAGCATGAGCGCCATGACGGAGACGAACCAGCCCCTCGACATCGACATCGTCGTCCCCTGCTACAACGAGCAGGACACGCTCGCCGCCCACGTGCGACGGCTCCACACCTTCTGCCGGACGTCGTTGCACCACTCGTGGCGCATCACGATCGCGGACAACGCCTCGACCGACGACACCGCCCGGATCGCCGACGACCTCGCCGCGATGCTCCCCGGCGTGCACGCGGTGCACCTGCCCGAGAAGGGCCGGGGCCGCGCGCTCAAGGAGGTCTGGGCAGCATCGCCGGCGGCCGTGCTCGTCTACGTGGACGAGGACCTGTCCACCGACCTCGCCGCGCTCGAACCCCTCGTGGCGCCCCTGCTGTCGGGGCACTCGGACCTGGCGATCGGCACCCGGCTCGCCGGTTCGTCGCGCGTGGTGCGCGGCAGCAAGCGGGAGTTCATCTCGCGCTCGTACAACCTGCTGCTCCGGACGACGATGGGGGTGTCGTTCTCGGACGCGCAGTGCGGGTTCAAGGCGGTCACGAAGGCCGCCGCCGACCACCTGCTGCCGTTGTGCGAGGACGATGCGTGGTTCTTCGACACCGAGCTGCTCGTGCTGGCCGAGCACGCGGGACTCCGCATCCACGAGGTCCCCGTGGACTGGGTCGACGACGTCAACTCCTCGGTGCACATCGCGTCGACCGCGACCGAGGACCTGAAGGGCATGTGGCGGGTGTCGAGGAACATCGCCACCGGGCGTGTGCCGATCAGCACGGTCTACGCGGCGATCGGTCGGCAGCCGTTCACCCCACCGAGCGTGGGGTTCCTGGGGCAGGTCCTGCGGTTCGGGGCGATCGGGGTGCTCTCGACCCTGGCGTTCGCTGTCCTGTACGCCCTGTTCCGGCCGGCGATCGGTGCCCAGACCGCGGACTTCCTCGCGCTGCTGGTCACGGCGATCGGCAACACCGCACTGAACCGGCGGTTCACGTTCGGGGTGCGGGGCCGCGCGGGAGCCGGTCGGCACCACGTGCAGGGTCTGGTCGTGTTCGGCATCGCCTGGGCCATCACGTCGGGGTCGCTCGTGGTGTTGCACGCGTCGGTGCCGGGAGCCTCGCACGGTGCGGAGATCGCGGTGCTGACGGCAGCCAACCTGGTTGCGACCGGCGTGCGGTTCGTGTTGTTCAAGGCGTGGGTGTTCCGTGGTCGCCGACGCCCGGAGCTCATCCGCCCCGGCACCACCCCGGCGGCCGACGCCAGCACGGCGGTCACCGAATCGATCGCGGCCCCCGAGCGCACCGGCGACCGCGCTGCCTGACACCGTGCCGGGTTACCCACCCGGTGCAGGGTTGCACGGCGCCCGCGGCACGCCGCACCGTGCGGCGTCGGCCATCCCGTGCGAGGTGGCACGCTCCGTGCGGCGCTACGAACTCGCACCGAGCGTGCAACCTCGCACCAGCCGAACAGACCCGCACGGTGCGACACCATCACACCCCACGCCACCCGTGTTGCACGGTCGGTATACCAAGCCGTAGCATCGCCCTACCGCACCACCACCCCACAGGGCCCGACTGCCACCATCGGTCTGCCCGCGGCGAGCGCTCCATCGATGCAGCCCGCGCCGTCCGCTGCCGGCAACGCCCCACTGGACCCGCACGTGAACCCCACCTCTTTCGGTCTCTACGACCCTGCCCGCGAATCGAGCGATTGCGGCGTCGGTTTCATCACCCGTCTCGACGGGACGCCGAGCCACGACGTCATCCGCAAGGGCGACGAAGCGCTGTGCTCCATCCCGCACCGCGGCGGCAAGTCCGCCGAGGGTGTCGGTGACGGCGCAGGCGTCAGCATCGACCTGTCGGTGGAGTTCTTCAGCGCCATCACCGGCGAGCAGCTGCGCGCCGGGCACTTCGGCGTCGCGAACTGCTTCGTGCCGAGCAGCGACGGAGCGGACGGCGCCGACGAGCGCGCCCGCGCCGAGCAGACCGTCACGGACGCCATCACTGCCGAGGGCTTCGAGCTGCTGCTGGTCCGTGACGTCCCGGTGGACCACTCCGTCGCGCGCCCCGAGGCCGAGCAGTACCAGCTGCCGATCGTGCAGTGGGTCTTCCGTGCTCCGTCCGACTGGGACCGCACCGAGGTCGACGCCGCCGCGAACCGCGCCCTGCTCGCCATCGAGGCGGTCTCCTACGCCCAGGCAGCCGCCGAGCGCGCCGAGCACGCCGCCCTGTACCCGCTGTCGCTCAGCGCCCGGACCCAGATCCTGAAGGGCCGGCTGAACTCCGGCGAGGTGATCGGGTACTTCACCGACCTGCGCGACCCCCGGCACTCGGTGCGGACGCTGTACTTCCACACCCGGTTCTCGACGAACACCGAGCCGCACCCGACGATGGCGCAGCCGTTCCGCCTGATGGCGCACAACGGTGAGCTGAACACCGACCGCAAGAACCGGCTGTCGGACGAGGCGCTCGCGCGGGCCCGCACCCGGAGCATCGTGCGTCCGCCCGGGCAGTCGGACTCGAGCCGACTCGACCAGACACTGCAGAGCCGCGTGTTCGACGACGGGCTCGAGATCGTCGAGGCCGTGGTCTCGCTCATGCCGCCGGCGTGGGAGAACGACCGTACCCTGACTCCGGACGTCCGGGACATGCTCGAGTACTTCTCGCTGTACGAGGAGAAGAACGACGGTCCCGCCGCCGTGATCTTCAGCGACGGCGACGTCGTCGGCGCCCGCCTGGACCGCCTGGGCCTGCGCCCGCTGCGCACCGTCGAGACGGCCGAGTACCTGATGGTGTCGTCCGAGGCCGGCCAGGTCGAGTTCGACGCCGACGAGGTCGTGCACCGCGGCCGCATCGAGGCCGGCGGCATGCTCGTCGTCGACCACCGCACCGGCACCCGCATGCGCACGGGCGAGGTGCTGCACATGCTCGCGGCCCGCCGTGACTACGGCACCCTGCTCGACGCCGCCCGCGTGAACCTGGACGACGTGCCCGCTCCGGACTACGAGCGCACGACGTCCACCCTGGGCTACGACGGTGACCTGTCGCTCGCGGGTCGGTACGTGGCGTACTCGCTGAACCAGGAGAGCTTCCGGTTCATGCTCGACCCGATGCTGCAGAACGGGTCGGAGCGCATCTCGGCGATGGGCTACGGCAACGCGATCAACGCCCTGAGCGACACCGAGGGCGGCATGGCGAAGTACTTCTCGCAGCGCTTCGCCCAGGTGACGAACCCGCCGCTCGACTCGATCCGCGAGGCCGACGGGATGTCGATGCGCGTGGCACTCGGCGCGAAGCCGGACGGCACGGGCACCACGGGGCGTCAGCTCGTCGTGCAGTCGCCGATCCTCGGGCACCTCGACATGGTGCGGCTGCGCGAGCAGGACATCGTGCCGCTCGAGCGTTTCGACATGCTCTACGTGCCGGTGCCCGCCGACGAGCAGGCCAACGCCGACGCGATGCGCGGCGCGCTGGACGCGCTGTGCGACGCGATCGAGGCGTTCGCGGCGCGCGGTGGCGGGATCGCGGTCGTGACCGACCGCGAGGTGTCGTCGACCCATGCGCCCCTCCCCGTGATCCTGGCCGTGGCCGCCGTCAACCAGCGGCTCATCGAGACCGGTCTGCGCCTGCGGGTGTCCGTCGTCGCGGAGAGCGGTCAGCTGCCATCGTCACACCACGTCGCGACCGCGCTGGGCTTCGGTGCCGCCGCTGTGTACAGCTTGAGCGCTCGGCTGCGTGCGGAGGAGAAGTACCCCGCCGCACCCGCACCCGCCGGTGAGCTGACCGCGACCGACCTGGCGCTCAAGCAGTTCCGCAAGGCCGCCGAGAAGGCCCTGGCGAAGACCATGGGCCGCGTCGGCCTGTGCACCGCAGAGAGCTACATCGGCGGCGAGTTCTTCGAGCCGAACTACCTCGACACCGGCGACGACGTGCTGGCGCGGATCTTCCCGCACATGCAGGCCCCGGTCGGCGGCGTCGGCTTCGCGCGCATCGCCCAGGCGGCGACGGACTGGCACGAGCGTGCCCGCTCGGTGGCGTCCGAGGGCCAGGTCCCGCTGCTCGGCCTGTTCAAGGAACGCTCCGACGGCGCCGGCCACTCGTTCGGCGTCGCGAGCGTCCGCGGGTTCGGCGGCATGACCGAGGAGCGTCCGGCCTTCGAACGCTCCGGCGACTCGGACGCGCTGCGCCTGCTCACGCTCGGCCAGCTCGACGACTCGTTCGGCATCACCGACGCCGCGTACCGGAACACCGGGTACGACCGGCTGAGCGACGCCGAGATCGACGCGCACCGCATCACGCCGGGCTACGTCACGTTCCTGCAGACGACCCACGACGAGCGATCCCGCCGCCCCGCTGCGCTCCGCGACGTGCTGGCGCTGCCCGCGGACGTCACCGGCATCGACACGGCCGAGGACTTCGCGCGCGAGCTCGGCCGCTTCTCGACGAGCGGCAACGCCAGCGTCACCGTGCGCGGGCTCTCCGGCTCGCGTCCGTCGGACGACCAGGACCTGCCGGGAGGCACGGAGCGGTTCCGCCTGGAGCTCACGTCGACGGGGACCACGGGTGCACTGCGCCACGCGGCCCTGGCGGACGGCCTCGCGCTGCTCCACCCCGGACAGATCGACGTCGACGCCGTCGACGACACGGGGGTGACGCTCCGCGCCACCGGTGCGGCCGTCGCCCTGCTCGCGCTGCTGCAGAGCGCCCCGGCGAGCGTCGAGCTCGACGAGGTGCAGCCGGCCCACGAGATCACCCGGACCCTGGCGTCCGGTGCGATGAGCCACGGCGCGCTCGTCGCCACCGCCCACGAGGCCGTCGCGCACGGCACGAACATGGTCGGCGGCATGTCGAACAGCGGTGAGGGCGGCGAGCACCACTCCCGCTACGGCACCATCCGCGGCTCCCGCATCAAGCAGTTCGCCTCGGGCCGGTTCGGCATCTGGGCCGGCTACCTCGCCGACCCCATGCTCGAGGAGCTCGAGATCAAGATCGGCCAGGGCGCGAAGCCCGGCGAGGGTGGCCAGCTGCCCGCACCCAAGGTCACGGTGGACATCGCCGCGGCCCGCGGTGGCACGCCCGGTGTCGAGCTGATCTCGCCGCCGCCGCACCACGACACGTACTCGATCGAGGACCTCGCGCAGCTCATCCACGACTGCAAGGCCGCCCGCGTCCGGGTGATCGTGAAGCTCGTCTCGTCCGAGGGCATCGGCACCATCGCGGTCGGCGTCGCGAAGGCCGGCGCCGACGTGATCAACGTCGCCGGCAACACCGGTGGCACCGGCGCCGCGGCCGTCACCAGCCTGAAGTACGCCGGCCGCTCCGCGGAGATCGGCGTCGCCGAGGTGCACCAGGCCCTGGTCGCGAACGGCCTGCGCCAGAAGGTCACGCTCCGCTGTTCGGGTGCGCACCAGACCGGCAGCGACGTCGTCACGAGCGCCCTGCTCGGCGGCGACAGCTTCGAGTTCGGCACGACCGCGCTCATGATGCTCGGCTGCGTGATGGCGAAGAACTGCAACGTGAAGTGCCCGGCGGGCCTGACCACGAACGCCGAAGCGTTCGAGGGCGACCCCCGCGCGCTCGCGCAGTACCTGCTCAACATCGCCCACGACGTGCGGCAGATCCTGGCCCGTCTCGGCCTGCGCTCCCTGCGCGAGGCCCGCGGCCGGACCGACCTGCTGCAGCTCCTGGACCACCCGGCGAGCGTCGGCCGGCTCGACGCCCGTGCCCTGCTCGCCCAGGTGCCCGAGAAGGTCGTCGCGGACCCGGAGTACCTGGAGAAGGACTTCCACACCGACGACGCCCTGCTCGAGCGCGTCCGCACCGCCCTGGTCGACCACGCGCAGGAGCACGTGCTCGTGCACGGCGTGCTGCTCGGCAACGCCGACAAGTCGGTCGGTGGCCAGCTCGGCATCGACCTCGAGCGTCTGCTCAACCACGAGCTCCGCGCCGAGGACGTGCAGGGCCTGCCCGCCGTGACGACGGACGACCGCGGACGCCGCCGGCTGGTGGACGGCGCGGTCACGATCCGCACGCAGGGCTCGGCCGGGCAGTCCTACGGCGTCTTCAACAACGACGGCGTCGTGCTCGAGCACACCGGCACCGCGAACGACGGCGTCGGCAAGAGCCAGAGCGGCGGACGGATCATCGTCCGCGCCCCCGGTGGCGGCAGCGCCGCACAGGGCGGCAACGTGCTGGTCGGCAACTTCGCGCTGTTCGGGGCCACCGGCGGGCGCACCTTCGTCGAGGGCGAGGCCGGCGACCGGTTCGCCGTCCGCAACTCCGGCGCGACCGCCGTGGTCGAGGGCCTCGGCGACTTCGGCTGCGAGTACATGACCGGCGGCGCCGTGTTCAACCTCGGCGCGTTCGGCAAGGGCCTCGGCAACGGCATGTCCGGCGGGTTCCTGTACCAGTACGACCCCTCCGGCCAGGTCGCCGAGCGTGCCAGCACGGACTCGCTCCTGGTGTTCCCGGTCACCGACACCGAGCGCGGTGCGTTCCACGAGGCCGCCGCCCGCCTGCTGCTCGAGTGGCACCTCGAGGCGACCGGTTCGGCACTGGCCGAGCGGCTGCTCGCCGAGTGGGACACCGCCCGCGCACACGTGTACGTCGGCATGCCCCGTGCCCTGCTGCTCACGCAGGACGCCGGCGAGATCCTCGCGGCGGCGACCCGGCCCGAGCTCCTCGACGAGCTCGCGACCTCGATCGCCACCGACAAGCTCCGCGCGTTCAAGCTCGACTACCGCGACCAGCGCACGGTGCTCGACGGCCGTGCCCCGGCGCTCGGCGACCAGGGCGAGGACATGTTCTCGCTGCTGTCGTCGTACACGGTGCTCGGGGTCGCCCAGGACGTCGCCCTCGAGCGCGTCCCGGGCGCGTTCGGGGCCGCCGACCCGCGGGTCGCCGAGGCCGTCAAGAACCTCGTGCTCACCGAGGACTTCTCCGTCAAGCAGCGCGTCGTGAAGTACCTGCGCGGCACGCTCGACCGGTTCGCCGACGACCAGCTCGCGACGCTCATCGCGATCAAGCGGCTCGACGACTACAAGCGCGCGCTCACGCAGCGGAACAACCGCAGCATGGACGCGCCGGGCACCACGGGGTGGATCATGCACCAGAACGCCAAGAACGACGGCCGCGTCCGCGAAGCCCGCTTCGACGAGCTGCTCGCCACCGCGGCGCTCGAGGACATCGCCCGCCGTGCACCGCAGGCGCCGACCGAGGCGGTGACCGCGTGAGCCTGCTCCCCCCGACCGGGTCGCTGATCCCCGTCGACGCACCGTTCTCGGCCGCCCAGGAGTCCTGGCTCGCCGGGTTCATCGCGGGCATCGCCGCCGCCGGCAAGAAGGTCGCGGCCAGCGCGCCCACGACGACGATCGACGTGCTCTTCGGCACCCAGACCGGCAACGCCGAGTTCCTGGCCGACGAGCTCGTCGCCGGCGCGAAGGCCCGCGGACTCGGCGGTCGTGCCAGTGCGCTCGACGCCGTCGCCCCAGAGCAGCTCGCCGAGATGTCGCACGTGCTCGTCGTCACCTCGACCTACGGCGAGGGCGAGATGCCCGACAACGCCGGGCTGTTCTGGGACGCGATCCAGGCGAGCACCGTGCCGCGGCTCGAGGGGCTGCAGTACGCCGTCCTGGGCCTCGGCGACACGAGCTACGACGAGTTCTGCCAGGCCGGCAAGCTCCTCGACACCCGGTTCGAGCAGCTCGGCGCGACCCGGATCCACGACCGCGTCGACTGCGACGTCGACTTCGAGGACCCGGCCGCGCTGTGGACCGCGGCGGTCCTCGACCGCCTCGCCGCCGAGGCCGGCGCGACGGCCGCACCCGGCGCGACCACGGGCGGTGGTGCCGGCGACGGTGCCGCCGCGACCGGCGGGGCGAGCGCGAGCCGTGCCTCCCGGCCGGGGTCGCAGTGGAACAAGCGCAACCCGTACCCGTCACGCCTGGTCGAGAACCGGCTGCTCTCCTCGCCGCGCAGCGCGAAGGAGATCAGGCACTACGAGTTCGACCTCGGTGACTCGGGCATCGAGTACGCGGCCGGCGACGCCCTGGCGGTCGTGCCCGTGAACGACGAGGTCTTCGTGGCGGACCTGCTCGAGCAGGTCGGCGCGAACGGCGGCGAGGCGTTCGACGGCCGGCCCATCACCGAGGTCCTGCGGACCGACCGTGAGATCCGGACGCCCTCGAAGGACCTCATCGCCGACCTGGTGCAGCGCGCGCCGTCGAGCGAACTCGCGGCCGTCGTGGCGCACGGCGACAAGCACGAGCTCGACCGCTGGTTGTGGGGACGCGACGTCCTCGACCTGCTCCGCGACGCCGGCCCGGCCGCTCCGGGACTCGACGAGCTGCTGCCGAACCTGCGGCCGCTGCAGGCGCGGCAGTACTCGATCTCGTCGAGCCCACTGGCGCACCCGGACCGCATCCACCTGACCATCGCGTCGGTGCGCTACGGCGACCCGCACCGGATGTACGCCGGTGTCGCGTCGACGTTCCTGGCCGACCGGGTCGACCCGGACGGCACCGTCGACGTCTACCTGCAGCCGAACGCGTCGTTCGGGGTACCGGCGGACGAGTCGGCGCCGATGATCATGATCGGACCGGGCACGGGTGTCGCGCCGTTCCGCGGGTTCCTGCACGAGCGCGCGGTGTCCGGGGCCACCGGGCGCAACTGGCTGTTCTTCGGCGACCAGCACCGGGACACCGACTTCGTGTACCGGGACGAGCTCACCGAGCTGCAGGAACAGGGCGTGCTCGACCGCCTCGACCTGGCGTTCTCGCGCGACCAGGCCGAGAAGGTCTACGTGCAGACGCGGATGCTCGAGCGGTCGGCGGAGCTGTTCGCCTGGCTCGAGGACGGCGGCCACGTGTACGTGTGCGGGGACGCCTCACGCATGGCGAAGGACGTCGAGGCCGCGCTGCTCCAGGTCATCCGGACCGGCCGCGCGCGCGGCGAGGACGACGCGCAGGCGTACCTGGCCGACATGCGCCGCGCGAAGCGGTACGTGCGCGACGTCTACTGAGCCGCGTGCAGATCTGATGAGTCCGCCCCGGCCACGGAACCCGAATCCGATGGCCGGGGCGGTCCCGGAGGAGCGCCGGTCGATGGGGGCGGACCGGCGGGCCCTGCAGCGTGACGCACGCATCACCGACGCGTGGCGTCGGTGACCCGAGCAGGGAGTCCCCTGATCCGGGACTCACGTCCCTCGCTCGTCTCGGTCACCGGTGGTTGGTCGGCACCGGACTCGCTGTGCGTCACGGGCTGTTCGGGTTCCCCTCCTGCCGCGGACACTGCCAGCACCGGCGCCCTAGCGGGCCGGCGCGGGGGGACGACAGCGAACCGCGGTACGGAAACCGTACGAGGTGTGGAGTTCGGGCGGAACCCGTTGACCCGGATCAGCCCGCTGTGCTACCGCGCCGGGATCAGCGCGCGGTGCTCCCGCTCGGTGTCCCCGAGGCGTCGTCCGCGTCGCCGGGTGCCACCGCCCGCGACCACGCAGAGTCGGCCGCCGTGCTGGTGTCCGCCGGCTCCGGCGTCAGCACGAGCCCGGACCCCGAGGTGGCCGAGGCGTAGAGGTCCTCGAGCCAGCTGCGGTTGATCGACGGCACCCGGCTGCCGGTGAACTTGAAGTGCAGGCTCACGTTGGGGTGCAGCCAGATCGTGCTGCGACCGTTGCCGTGGACGACGTCGTCCTTCCACGAGAACGCGAAGCGGTGGTCACGCCGGAGCATGTTGACGATGACGATCTGCAGGTGCGTGAGCGCGCGGTCGTCGATCCGCAGGTCGAGCGGTCGGCCGTCGTAGATGAGCTGCCCCATGGCTCCTTCTACTCCTGCGCTCCGGTGTGCGCGAGACCGGACGCCCAGTCCGTGATGGTGCCGTCGAACCAGACCGCGTCGACGTTGCGCTCCCAGGCGTGCTCGGCCGGCTCGCTGACCGCCAGGGTCACGGTGCCGGGGTGGGCATCAGCGAACTCCTGACTGGCCGAGAACGGCACCGTGGTGTCGCCGGTGGAGTGGATGAGCAGAGTCGGTGGCAGCGGCCGGGGTGCGCGCAACCAGGACAGCGCGCGCACGTCGACCGGCGACCGCAGCCCCACCGTCCGGCAGAGGACCGGCGTCGCCATCGCCCCGAGGGCAGCACGCACCACGAAACCCGGCAGTCCCGCGCGGCGGGCCTGGGACCGGACGGTGACGGCCCAGTCCAGTGCCGGGGCGACGAGCACGATCCCGGCCAGGCGGTCGCGGTGCGCCGAGCGGGCGAGGAGCTCGTGCGTGATCGTCGCGCCCATCGACCACCCCACGATGACGAGCCGTTCGGCGCCGTTCGCGACGGCGTGGTCGAGCGCCACTTCGACGTCCGCCCACTCGCGGGCTCCGAGGTGTGAGGCCCGGCCCTCCCACGGCGCCTCGCCGTCGCCGCGGAACGACGGGACGATCGAGGTCCAGCCGAGTTCGAGCGCCGCGGGGACGGTCCGGAGCGCGGTGACCCGGGTCGTCCGGATCCCGTGGACGTGGACAGCCCAGGTGCGAGCGGCCACGGGGTCGGGGCGCCCAGCGCCGCCGGGCCCCGGCCGCACCACCCACGCGGGCGCCGGCCCCACCGGCGTCGGCAGCGACACCTCGGACCAGTCGACCTCCATCGCCGCCGGGTCCGGGTGCACGTGCCCGCTCCACCGCACCCGCGACGACACGGCGCCGGTCGTCCGCACCACGGCCCGGCGCACGAACCCGGCGGCTTCGTCGACCTCGAGCACCGGCCCGACGGTGGTGTGCCCCGGGCCGTCGTGCCACAGCCCGTACTCCCCCGGCCGCACGGTGTCGTCGGTGATCGGCAGCCGGACGGAGTCCGCGTCGGACTCGAGCACGGGCGTCCACCGGTCGCCACCGGGCAGCACGATCCTGCCGACGACCTTCCGCAGGACGACCAGGACGACCAGCCCGATCAGACCCACCGCCGCCAGCACCACGAGCGCTCCGAGCACCCACCACACGATCGTCACGCCGTCATCCTCCGAGGCTCCGGGTCAGGGTCCGTTCCGCCGACCGCACCTGCGCGAGTTCGGCGTCGTCGAGGGTCCGGCCCTGCACCTCGGCGTCGCGGATCGCGATGACCAGGTCGTAGGTCCGGGCCTGCGGGTCCCCCGGCCGCTCGACCGCCCGCACCGCGTGCCGACGGGCGATGCGCCGCAGGCGCCGGTGGTGCCCGCGGTGTCGCAGGTCACGGCCCCACCGCCGGAACGTCAGCGAGGCCATCGCCACGACGATGAGCACGATGCCGAGGTAGAACGGCGGGTCGAAGGCCAGGCGCAGGCCGTCCCGCACCCCGGCCGGGAAGAGCCCGAAGTGGTCGGCGGTGAGCGAGGCGACCTCGTCGACGCTCGCCACGACGACCAGGGCGAGCCCGACGCGGAACACCACGAGCGCCACCGGGTTCTGCAGCACGCCGCGGCGCAGGGTCGTCGCGGCGATCAGCCCCACGCCCACCATGTACACCGTCCCGTAGAGCCACATCGGGGTCTGCTCGATCTCGCGCACGATGAAGTGGAAGTCGGTCCCGCCGCGCTCCTCGACCAGCAGGAACGGCACCGTGAACGCCACGACCACGACGAGCAGCGCCACCGGCCTGGCGAGCACCGGGCGCTCCGGCAGGTCGTCGGTGCTCGCGCGCAGCATCAGCCAGAACGCAACGGTCGCGCAGACGTTCTGCACCAGGTTGATGAGGTTCGAACCGCCCAGGGCTCCGTCGAGCACCGGCTGCGGCACGACGCTGCCGAGGGTCAGGAGCCCGAGCGCCCCGACGCCGGTGGCGCCCCAGGCCGCCCGACCACGGGGGTTCCGCAGCACGTACGGCGTGCGGGCGAGGAAGATCAGCGCCGCGAACCAGAAGGCCGCGGCGTGCAGGACGGCCATCAGCCGTAGGCCCGCTCGTCCGCGCCCGTGGCCCCGGCGAGCAGGACCGTCGCGAGCTCGTAGGCGAACCGTTCGGCGAAGTGCTCGTCGTCGTCGGAGATGCTCACGAGCCCGGAGTCGGCGTCCAGCGCGCGACGGCAGACGTGGCCCCCGGCGGCGAACTCGGCGACGGACGACGCGGTCGGTGTGCCGACGTCGCCGTGCACCAGGTGCCCGAGCTCGTGCAGCACGCAGTGCATGCGGTAGAGCGGCGGCGCGTCGGCCGGTACGAGCACCAGGTTCTCGTGCTCGAACTGCGACACGAGCGCGGTGAGCGGACCCCAGCTCGGGCCGTCGACGTCGACGACGCGCGTGGGCTTGCCGACCATCCGACCGACGCAGGTCACCACGTCGGACAGCTGTGGCGCACGGGGCAGGGTGGCGACGAGGGCACGGACGGCACCGGACGCACCCAGCTGCTCCGCCATCGCCCCTCCGATCTCCGCGGCAAGACTACCGGCAGGTCCCCCTTGTGGACGAGACCGGCCGGACGTAACCTACAACCAAATGGTTGTACGAATCGAACTGTCCGACGCCGAGGTCGACCGGGTGTTCCACGCACTGGCCGACGCGACCCGTCGCGACATCGTCCGGCGCACGCTCGTCGGGTCGTCGTCCGTGAGCGAGCTCGCGGACGCCTACTCGATGTCGTTCGCCGCCGTCCAGAAGCACATCGCCGTCCTCGAAGGAGCCGGACTCGTGAGCAAGGAGGCCCGCGGCCGCACCCGCATCGTGCGCGCCGAGCCGGAGCAGCTCGACCGGGTCCGTGCCCTCCTCGACGCCTACGGCCGCCTCTGGCACACCCGGATGGACCGCCTCGGCGACGTGCTCGACGGCGACGCGTCCGGACACCCAGCACCAGACGACACCCGACGACACCAGGAGCGATGATGCCCACCACGTCCGTCCACACCGATCCCGACACCCTCTCGATGACCCTCGTCGCCGAGTTCCCCGTCCCCGTCGAACGTCTCTGGGCCGCCTTCGCCGACCCGCGCCAGCTCGAGCGGTTCTGGGGACCGCCCGGGTTCCCCGCGACCTTCACGACGTTCGACCTGCGCCCCGGCGGCCGGGCCGACTACCGGATGACGTCTCCGCAGGGCGAGCGGTTCCACGCCGTGTGGCAGGTCACCGAGGTCGACGAGCACCGTCGCATCGTCTTCCGCGACCTGTTCACCGACCCGGAGGGCACGGTCGACGAGTCGCTCCCCACCAGCGAGACCGTGCTGTCGTTCGGGCCGGCGGACGACGGCTCGCGGGTCACCGTGGTGTCCTCGTTCGCCTCCGCCGCCGACCTCGACGCGATGCTCCAGATGGGCATGCTCGAGGGCTACCAGCAGGCGTTCGGCCAGCTCGACCGGGTGCTCGCCGACCTGCGCGAGTGGGCCCTCGGTGCGGGCACCGAGACCGAGGTCCTCGACGACACCCACGTCCGGATCACCCGGGCGTTCGCGGCGCCGCGGCACCTGCTCTGGCGCGCGCACACCGAGCCCGACCTGGTGCGCCGGTGGCTGCTCGGCCCCGACGGGTGGGAGATGACGGTGTACGAGAACGACCTGACCCCGGGCGGCGCGTTCCGGCAGGCCTGGGCGCCGACGGGTGACACCGAGGGCGAACCCTTCGGGTTCGAGGGCGAGAACCTCGTCGTCGAACCCGAACGCCGGATGGTGTCGACCGAGCGCATGACCGGGGCGCCCTTCCCACCGAACACGAACGACCTGCAGTTCGACGAGGACGACGGCGTCACGCTCATGACGCTGCTCATCACCTACCCGGACCGGGAACAGCGGGACATGATCCTCGCGACCGGCATGACGGAGGGCATGGAGGCCAGCTACCAGCGGCTGGAACGCGAGGTCCTGTCCGCAGCGTGACCAGCAGACGGACGGGAGGCCCGTGGCGACGCCGCCACGGGCCTCCCGTCCGTCCCGAGCAAGCGACAGATCCCGGCGCACGATCCGGGTCCGGTCCCCGAGAGCGACAGATCCCCGCGGATGTTCCGCGGGGATCTGTCGCTTTCGCGAGGGGCTGGTGGGCGCAGGCCGGCTACTCCGGCTGCGCCGACGCTTCGTAGTGCCGCGCGCCGCCGCGCACGCCGGCGAACCGGAACGGCGCGGTCGTGACGCGCGGACGCTCGACGTCCTCGCTGGTGGCGGCACCCGCGGCGTGCAGCGCGCGGTACGCGTCGACCGTCAGCGGGACCCGTGCCTCGAGCAGCGACCGCACACGACCCGCACGACGGTGCTCGCGGTAGTCGGGCCGGACGGTACCGGTGATGAGCTCACCGACGCTGCCCGAGCCGTAGCTGAACAGGCCGAGCCGCTCCCCCGCCAGGTCGTCGTCCAGGTCGAGCAGCGCTGCGAGCCCGATCCAGAGCGACGCCGTGTAGGTGTTGCCGGTCTGCCGGTTGTAGGTGAACCCGATCGCCAGGTCGGCCTCGTCGAACGGTGCGCCGACGTGCTGCGTGAGCTTGCGGTGCGCCTTGATCGCCATCTTGGTGAAGGGCTGGTGGTGCACGAACCGGGCGATGTCGTCGTACGCGGGGCCGCCCTGTTCCGCCAGGTCGTCCCAGGCACCGACGAACGCGTTGACGTACGCGCTCACCGAGAGCCGACCGTCGACCAGTGCGGTGGAGCGGTCGTTCGGGCGCCAGAAGTCGTCGACGTCCGCCGTGTAGACGCCCGCCGCCGGCTCGATCTCGATCAGGTCGGGGTCGGCGGACACCAGGATCGCGGCGGCACCGGCACCCTGCGTCGGCTCGGCAGGGGTGTCGACGTCGTACCGGGCGACGTCGGCGGCGATGACGAGCACCCGCTCGTGCGGGGCGCGCGCGACGATGCCGAGGGCGAGCTGCACCGCGGCCATCCCGCCGTAGCAGGCCTGCTTCAGCTCGACCACGCGGACGGCCTTCGGCAGCCCGAGCAGGCCGTGCACGTACACGCCGGCGGCCTTCGACTGGTCGACGCCGGACTCGGTGGCGAACAGCACCGTGCGGATGCCCTCGACGCCGTGCCGGTCGATGAGCTCCTTCGCGGCGGCGGCGCCCATCGTGACGATGTCCTCGTCGGGCGCGGGCACGCTGAAGGCGTCCTGCCCGATGCCGACGTGGTACTTCGCCGGGTCGACGCCGAGCCGCTCGGCCAGGTCGTCGAGCTCGAGCACGTGGTGCCCGGTCGCGATCGCGATGTCGTGGATACCGACGCCGGTCATGCGGCACCCCCTGCGGGCTTCGTGCCGCGGCGTTCCATGGCGACGTGGGCGGCCATCAGCTCCCCCGGGTTGGTCTGTGCGGCGAGGAGCGAGAGCTCCCCGCACAGGACGGTCGCGGCGCACAGGGCGGCGAGGCGGCGGGCGTTCCCGCCCGGCTCGCGGTCCTCGCGGCAACCGAGGCGCACCAGAGCGTCCTCGACGACGGGCAGGTCCCCGCCCTTGCCGTTGCCGACCGTGCCGACGATCAGGTGCGGCAGCGAGGTCGCGAAGTACAGGTCGCCGTCGCGGTCCTCGGCGCTCGTGATGCCCTGCGAGCCCTCGACGATGTTGGCGGCGTCCTGCCCGGTGGCCAGGTAGAAGCCGAGCAGCATGTTCGCGTAGTGCGCGTTCGCCGAGCGGATGGCCCCGGCGATCGTCGACCCGATCAGGTTCTTCGCGATGTTCAGCTCGACGATGCGCGCGGTGCTCGACCGCAGGCGCTTCTCGACGACCTCGCCGGGGATCACGATCTCGGCGATGGTGTTGCGGCCGCGGCCACGGATGCCGTTCACCGCGGTGGCCTTCTTGTCGGTGCAGAAGTTGCCCGAGACCGAGACGTACCGCAGGCCCGGCTGCCAGTCCAGGATCGCCGGCAGCAGCTTGTCCGCCGCCTGCGTGACCATGTTGTGGCCGGAGGCGTCGCCGGTGGTGAACGCGAAGCGCAGGAACAGCAGGTCCCCGACGATCTCCGGGTGCACCTCGATGAGCTTGGCGAACCGGCTCTGTCCGGACACGATCGCGGCGAGCTCGTCCTGGCGCGCGAGGATCTGCCCCGCGGCGACGTGGGCTGCTGCGGCGCTGTCGGCACGGACCACGACGGAGCGGGTCATGCGCTCGTCGACGACGGTCGCGACGATGCCGTCCTCGACCATGCGCGAGATGCGTGCGCCGCGGCCGACGGACGGCCAGAGCGGCGACTCGTAGGTGGCGAGGGGGACCTCGTGCTCCCCCTGCACGGCGTTGCCGCTGACGCGGATCGGGCCGACCCACTTGGTGGGGATCGGTGTGAGCAGGTCACTCATCGAGGGCTCCTTCTGGTGCTCGCACCGCGACGCTGAGGTGTCTGATGTCGTGCGCCTCCCAGGCGCGGTGGATGCCGGCGGGGTCGGTGTCCGCCGGGACGAGCGCGATGCCGCAGTCGCCGCCGCCGGCACCGGACGGCTTCGCCGCCCCGCCCGCCGCCTCGACGACGTCGCACAGGGTCGCGAGACGCTCGGTCTCGATCTTCGACCCGACCGAGTCGCCGAGACGCTGCAGCAGCCCACGGGCGCGTCGGAGGGCACCGAGCGTGCGCTCGGCGTCGCCGGTCTGGAGGCCCGTGGTCAGGTCGTCGACGGCGCTGCGGCTCTCGTCGAGGAACGCCTGGTACCCGCCGTTGCGGTGTCGACGCACCACGTCGACGAGCTTCGTGGTGGACGCGGGCGAGCCGGTCCAGCCGACGAGCAGCTGCAGGTTCTCGGGAGCGGGCAGCCGCTGGACGTCGAAGCCGTCCCACGCGTCGGCGTCCGTCAGGATCGCGGACACGGCGTGGTCGCCGAGCATCGCGGCGAGGCGCTCGCGGTCCGGTGCGCTGTAGCGCAGCCAGCCGCCGAACGTGCTCGCGGCGAGGTCGCCACCGGAGGCCCGGGGGTTCACCCGGATGGTGGCGAGCAGGGCGACCTGGAAGCGCTGGCGCTGCGTCAGGCCGATGCCGTAGAAGCGGTCGAGGGCACCGACGGTGGCGACGGTGACCGCGGCCGAGGACCCGAGTCCGAACTTCCGGCCGCTGGCGTCGTCGAGCTGGCTCTCGATGCGCAGGTCGTGGAACCGCGGGGCGACGCCGTGCTCGGCGCGGAGCTTCTCGACCAGGTCGATCGTGGCCATCACGTAGTCGTAGGGGTGGTGCTCACGGTCGAGCGCCAGGCCGTCCTCGGCACGGGTCCACGTGAGCGGCAGGTGCCCGTACTCCTCGGAGTGCACGCTGCCCGCGCCGTGGCCCTCGCGCACCTTCGCCGTGATGGCGCGGTCGAGGGCGATCAGGACGGACGGCTGGCCCGGTTCGACGACGGCGTACTCGCCGGCGACGAACAGCTTGCCGTGTGCACGGAACTCGATCACTGCGCGGACTCCTTCTGGTCGGGATTGCTCCCGGTCTCTTCGGAGCGGAGCACCCGCGCGGCAGGTCCGGTGCCGGACTCGATGACGTCCCCCAGGGACGCGAGCGCCCCGGCGACGGCCGACCGGTCCTGCGGCTTCGTGAGCACGACGACGTTCGGGCCCGCGTCGGCCGTGGCGTAGGCCTCGGTCCCGCCGGCACGCAACTCGGCGACGGCGTCGAACACGGCGACGCTGCGGGCGTTGAGGTAGCGGATCGGCGGGAACGCGCCCTCGATCGTCGCGTGCATGCGGAGCGCGTTGCTCTCGGTGATCTCGCCGATGCGGGTGAAGTCGCCGGCGGCACAGGCCGTGAGCATGTCGCCGACGGTCTCGGTCGTCGAGGTCACCCAGGCCGGGTAGAAGGGCGACGTCGCGATGGTGCGCCGCATGGCCTCGCGCGACCCGATCGGCTTCGGGCCGGCGTCGATCGTGACCACGACCATGGCCATCGGCGGGGCCGGGATCGGCTCGGCGAAGGAGCCCTGGTCATCACCGGCGTGCCAGACGGCGACACCGCCGGGGATCGAGCGCGTGGCCGAACCGGAACCGCGACGGGCCAGACGGGACAGGTCGCGCGGCGACAGGTCGAGGCCGTAGGCCGCGGCGGCCGCGGTCGCCAGGGCGGCGAAGCCGGACGCGCTCGAGGCCAGCCCGGCGCCGGTCGGGACGGTGTTCTCGGACACCACCGACGCCCGCTCGGACGACCCCGCGAGCTCGCGCACCAGGTCGAGGAACTGCTGCACGCGCACCAGCGCACCGTCGTCGACGACGTGACCGTTCAGCGTGAACCGGTCACGCGCCTCCCGTCCGCCGTCCACCGTGACGGTGGTCGTCGTCGGGAAGACGTCGAGCCCCATCGAGACGCTGCCCGTGGCGGGCAGCGCGAGCTGCGCGTCCGCCTTCCCCCAGTACTTGACGAGGGCGATGTTGGGGTGCGCGACGGCGGTGGCTGTCAGCAAGCGCGGGCTCCGATCGTGGTGGTCCAGGTGGCTGCGGCCCCTGCGCCGCGGAGTGCGGCCGCGATGCGGTCCGCGTGGTCGTCGTCCGCGGCGAGCGCGAGGACGCACCCGCCCCGCCCGCCGCCGGTGAGCTTCGCGCCGAGGGCGTCCGCAGCACGTGCGGCGTCGACGAGCCGGTCCAGGTCGTCACTCGACACGTCGAGTGTGCTGAGCAGGTCGTGCGCGGCGTCCATGGTGGCACCCAGAGCCTGGGCATCGCCGTCCTCGAGTGTCCCCCGTGCCCGACGGGCGAGCGCACCGATCCGGTCGATCACGGTGCCGACACCGACTGGGTCCTGGTCGTGGCGGGCGCGGACGGCCGAGACGGCCTCGCGGGTGTGCCCGGGGACGCCGGTGTCCGCGACGACGAAGGTGAACCGGGCGCCGAGCGTGACGGGTTCGATCTGGCCGCCCTCGAACCAGACCGGCGCGGACGCGACGACGCCCCGGGCGTCGAGGCCGGACGGTCGGCCGTGGGCGACGCGTTCGCACTCCTGGATGAGCTCGTGGTGGGTCTCGACGTCGAGGGTCTCGCCCAGGGCGTCGGCGACGGCGGCGGTCACGGCGGCGGCGACCGCGGCGCTCGAGCCCATGCCGCGGGCGGTCGGGACCTCGCTGTCGACCCGGACGTGGAAGTGGCGGTCGGTGACCCCGAAGTGGCGCAGGGTCGCGGTGACGGCGGTGACGGTCGGCATCACGGCCGCGGGTGCGAGGTCGAGGGGGCCGGTGTGCACGGTCGACTGCAGGCTGTGACCGGGCTGCTCGGCGTCGGCGGCGACCGGGGTGACCGTCGCCACGACCCGTGCGTCGAGCACCGGCAGGACGAGAGCGGGTGCGCCGTAGACCACGGCGTGCTCACCGATCAGGATCGTCTTGCCGTGGGACGACGCCGATCCGTTGCCGGGGGTCGTGGTGTTGTCGAGGTCGCTGCTGCTCATCTTGGGTCACGTCAGCCTAACCGTCCGGGTCGTCGGCGTGTTCGTCGTGCGCTGCGGGCGGACCTGGGACGCCGTTCCGGGAGCGCGGCGCACCATCGGGGTCCGCCCACGACGAGGAGCCTCGATGCCGCACGCCTTCCGACCGGACCGGCCGCGCCCGGTCCGACTCGACGTGCTCGCCCGAGCGCTCGGTGTCGACGGTCCCGGTGCCGGCGCGGTCCCGGTGGCCGGCCTGGCGCTCGCCACCGACGAGCTCCGGCCGGGGATGCTGTTCGCCGCGCTCCCCGGCCGCGTCGCACACGGCGCGCAGTACGCCGAGGTGGCGCGCGACGCCGGTGCCGCCGCGGTGCTGACGGACCCCGACGGGCAGGCCGCGGCGCGACGGAGCGGGCTGCCGGTCGTCGTGGTGCCGGAGGTCCGTGCACGCCTGGGCGCCGTCGCACGGCTCCTCGCCGGCACGGAGTCGCTGCCGTTCCCGCTGTTCGGGGTGACCGGCACGAACGGCAAGACCTCGACGGTGCACCTGCTCGACGCCCTGATGCGTCGGCTCGGGTGGCGGTCGGCGATCAGCAGCACGGTGGAGCGCCGTGTCGACGACGAGTCGCTGCCGAGTGCGCTGACGACACCGGAGGCCCCGGAACTGCACGCGTTCCTGGCACGCGCCGCCGAACGCGGGGTCGACGGCGCCGCCCTCGAGGTGAGTGCGCAGGGCCTCTCCCGCCACCGCACCGACGGCGTCGTGTTCGACGTGGCGGGGTTCACCAACCTGTCGCACGACCACCTCGACGACTACGCGGACATGGACGAGTACCTGGCGGCCAAGGCCCTGCTGTTCACGCCGGCTCGGTCGCGCGCCGGCGCGGTGTCGCTCGATTCCCCTGCCGGTCGCCGGATCGTCGAGCGGGCGACGGTCCCGGTCACGACGATCTCGACCGAACCCGCGGCCGGGGCCGACTGGACCGTCCTGGTGCGGGAGCAGCGGCCCGACGGAACCCGGTCGACCCTGACCGCACCGGACGGCACGACGTTCGACCTGGACCTCCCGCTGCTCGGCGTGCACATGGCGGCGAACGCGGGGCTGGCGGTGGCGATGCTCGCGACCGCCGGGGTGCCCGTCGCAGCACTGCTCGACGCGACCGAGGGCCGTCTCGACGTCGTCGTCCCCGGGCGGATGGCGGACGCATCGGCGGCGACCGGCCCTCGCGTCTTCGTGGACTTCGCGCACACCCCGGACGCGTTCGCGAAGAGCCTGCAGGCGGTGCGGGCGTTCGCACCGGGCCGGGTCGGGATCGTCCTCGGCGCGGACGGCGACCGGGACCCGAGCAAGCGGTCGGCGATGGGCGCGGTGGCGGCCGAGGCGGCCGATGTCGTCATCGTGGCCGACCACCACCCGCGGTTCGAGGACCCGGCCCCGATCCGGGCGGCGATCCTCGACGGTGCGCGGGCGAGCGGGCACGAGGCGCTGGTCGTCGAGGAGCCGGACCCGGCGCGGGCGATCCGCCGGGCGATCGCCGAGGTCGGTGACGACGGGGTCGTGTACTGGGCCGGCCCGGGCCTGACCGACTACCGGGACGTCCGCGGGGTGCACGTGCCCTACTCGTCGTTCCGGGATGCCCAGGCCGCACTCGCCGAGGCGGGGCACCTGCCCGGCGCCCGCTGTGAGCTCGCCTGCGAACCGTCGATGTAGGTTGCACACAACTTGGTTGCGTGACAGTGTGGACGCATGCCCGTGACCGACGAGATGGTGTGCTTCTCCCTCTACGCGGCGTCCCGCGCCACCACGCAGGCGTACCGCACGATGCTCGAACCCTGGGGTCTGACGTACCCGCAGTACCTGGTGCTCGTCACCCTGTGGGTCGAGGGCGACCAGACCGTCTCCAGCCTCGGGGAACACCTGCAGCTCGACTCCGGCACCCTCTCGCCACTGCTCCGCCGCATGGAGCAGAGCGACCTGGTCCGCCGCGAGCGCCGCAGCACCGACGAGCGCGTCGTCACGGTGACCGTCGGTGACCGAGGCCGCGAACTGCGGTCCGAGCTGAGCGGCATCCCCGCGCGCATCGCCGCCGGGATGGGCCTGGCCGACGAACGTGCCGCCGCCGAGCTCATCGCGACGCTGCACCGGCTGACCGAGACGATGCACGCGGCGGCCGACCCCGAGCACGACCCCGCTGGCGCTGACGCCAGCGCCGTTTCGCGCTGAGCGACACCGCACGCCCACGTGCGCGCGTGAACTGTCGCTGAGCGCGAGAGCACGCCACACACCCCCGAACTTCACGATCCGCCCCACAAGGAAGGAACCCCATGGAAACCCTCTACACCGCCGAGGCCCTGGCCACCGGCGAAGGCCGCAACGGCCACGTCGCCACGAGCGACGGCACGGTCGAGTTCGACCTCGCCATCCCGAAGGAGATGGGTGGCTCCGGCAACGGCGCCAACCCCGAACAGCTCTTCGCCGCCGGCTACGCCGCCTGCTTCCACTCCGCACTGCAGGGCGTCGCCCGCAGCCAGAAGGTGAAGATCACCGACTCGTCCGTCGGCGGTCGCGTGTCGATCGGCCCGAACGGCAACGGTGGCTACCAGCTCGCCGTCATGCTCGAGGTCGTCATCCCCGGCCTGAAGCACGACCAGGCCCAGGCCCTCGCCGACGCGGCCCACCAGGTCTGCCCGTACTCGAACGCGACCCGCGGCAACATCGACGTCACCATCGTCGTCTCGGAGGACTGACCCATGAGCACCACCACCCCCTCCACCATGCGCGCCGTCGTCCACGAGACCTTCGCCGAGCCCGCCGACGTCCTCGAGGTGCAGGAGCGCCCCGTCCCGACGCCCGGCGCCGGCGAGGTCCTCGTCCGCACGGTCCTCTCCCCCATCCACAACCACGACCTGTGGACCGTCCGCGGCACCTACGGCTTCAAGCCGGAGCTGCCCGCCGCCTCGGGCACCGAGGCACTCGGCGTCGTCGAGGCACTCGGCGAGGGCGTCACGAACCTGCAGGTCGGCCAGCGCGTCGCCGGCGGTGCCTTCGGCGTCTGGGCCGAGTACTACACCGCCAGCGCCGCCGGGCTCGTCCCGGTGCCGGACGCGATGACCGACGAGGCCGCCGCCCAGCTCGTCTCGATGCCGTTCAGCGCCATCAGCCTGCTGCACTCGCTCGACCTGCACGAGGGCGACTGGATCATCCAGAACGCCGCCAACGGTGCGGTCGGACGCATGGTCGCCCAGCTCGGCGCCGCCCGTGGCATCAACGTGATCGGACTCGTCCGTCGCGCCGCCGGTGTCGACGAGCTCCGCGAGCAGGGCATCGAGCGCATCGTCGCCACCGACGCCGACGACTGGCAGGACCAGGTCGCCGCGATCACCGGTGGCGCCCCGATCATCGCGGGTGTCGAGTCGGTCGGTGGCAAGGCCGCCGGCGACATCGCCTCCGTGCTGGGCGAGAACGCCACCCTCGTCGTCTTCGGCGCGATGGCGTCGCCGACGCTCGAGATCCCGTCGGGCAAGGTCATCTTCGGCCAGCTCACCGTGAAGGGCTTCTGGGGCTCCGTCGTCAGCAAGACGATGCCGGCCGAGACGAAGGGGCAGCTCTTCGGTGAGCTCATCACCCGCGTGCTCGACGGCTCGCTGACGCTCCCCGTCGCCGAGACCTTCGCCTTCGAGCAGGTCCGCGACGCCGTGCGCGCCAGCGACACCGCCGGCCGCGTCGGCAAGGTGCTCCTGCGCCCGTAGCGCGACCACAGAACGGACGGGAGGCCCGGTGCCAGCTGGCACCGGGCCTCCCGTCCGTCCGCTGGTCCGTCACATGGCCTCCTTGATGCCCCGACGCACCAGCCACGCGTTCACGGGGTAGGAGCAGACGAAGCCGGCCACCATCGCCAGCTGCATCGCCACCCAGAACTCCGGCGAGAAGACGCTCGCGCGCCCGCCGACGAGTGCCGGGAACACGACCAGCTGCCACACCGCCATCAGGCCGTACATGCCCACCTGCCACGCGATGATCGACAGTGTGTCGGCCTTGAGCGCGGCGACGAGCCCGGCCCGGACGCCGAGGCCCCGCATCGGCGCGATGGCGAAGTACTGGAACGCGATGCCGAGCACGAACGCGATGACGAAGTCGACGATCCACCCGGCGACCATCCGGTCCTGGTAGAGCGACCCCAGGCCGACGACCACCCCGAGCGCCGGGAACGCCGCGAGCCCGAACTCGCCGATCAGGTCACCGAGGGCGCAGCCGGCCCCGCAGTGGCTCGTGTCGATCGCGGTGCCCGCCCACCGTCCGTGGCCGGGCGCCGAGGCCCGCCCCCGACGCAGGTAGAAGACGAGCCACACGACACTGCCGAACAGCATCGTGAGCGGCCACACGAAGGCCATGACGCGCATGTGCGGCGGCCGACGCACCACGTCGACCGCCACGAACACGGCGCAGCCCACGGCGACCACGAGCAGCGCGGAGCACACCACGTCCAGAGCGGCCGGGAAGTCCTGCAGCACCAGTTCCGTCACGCCTCCATGCAACCAACCGGGCGACGACGGTGGATCCAGTGAGCAGAAGACGTCGGGTGCCCTGGGGCGACCCGACGTCTTCTGCTCACTCGGTGCAGCGTGGTGCGGACTAGCGGCGCGACGCCTTCTCCGGGACGGTGAAGATGTTGCCGGTGGTGACGCCCTCTTCGACCTCTTCGAGGGTGCGACCGCGGCTCTCCGGCACGAACTTCCAGATGAAGAGCAGCGCCAGCAGCCCGACGACCCCGAACCCGAAGAAGGTCCCGGTGATGCCGGTCGCGGCGACGATCGTCGGGAAGTACAGCCCGAGGAACGCGTTCGCGATCCAGAGGCAGAACACCGAGATGCCCATGCCGAGCGCACGGATCTGCGTCGGGAAGATCTCGGACAGCACGACCCACACCGCGATGTTGAGGAAGGTCTGCATCGAGCCGACGAACGCGACGACCAGGAACAGGATGACCCACGGGCGGGCCGGGTTGCCCTCGGGCAGCGCCACCGACGCGATGCCGATGAGGAAGTGGCAGATCGTCGTCAGCGTGAACCCGAGGATCAGCGTCGTGCGGCGGTTGATCTTCTCCATGTTGTACAGCGCGATGACGCCACCGACCACGGCGATCACGCCGGGGGCGATGTTCGCGATGAGGGCTGCCGACGCCTGGAACCCGGACTCGATGAGCACGGTCTGGCCGTAGTACATGATCGAGTTGATGCCGGTGAGCTGCTGCGCGACGCCGAGCCCGGCACCGATGAGCACGATGCGGATGAGCCACTTGTTCCCGCGCAGCGTGTGCCAGCCGCTGACGCGCTCGACCTTCGCTTCGAGGTCGTTGCTTCGCTTGATGTCGTCGAGCTCGGCACGGGCCCGATCGGTGGTCCGGACCTGCTCGAGGACGGACAGGGCCTCGTCGTAGCGGTCCTTCGACGCGAGCCACCGCGGTGACTCCGGCACCCGGAGCATCCCGACGAACAGCGCGATCGCGGGGAGCGCACAGACGGCCAGCATGACGCGCCAGACGCCGTTGCCCTCACCCCAGATGTTGCCGATGAAGGCGTTGACCACGAAGGCGGCGAGCTGACCGATCACGATCATGAGCTCGTTTCGGCCGGACAGCGACCCGCGGATCTCGTACGGCGCGAGTTCGGCGAGGAACACCGGAACCACCGTGGATGCGCCACCCACCGCGAGGCCGAGGAGCACACGACCGACGACGATGACCTCGAACGTCGGCGCGAACACGCAGATCAGCGTGCCGACGAAGAACGTGACGGCGAGCAGGATGATGGTCTTGCGGCGACCCCAGCCGTCGGCGATGCGGCCGCCGAGCATGGCGCCGATCGCGGCACCGAAGAGCAGCGAGCTGGTGACGACACCCTCGGTGAAGTTCGTGAGGCCGAGCTCCGCCTTCATCGGGTTCAGGGCACCGTTGATGACACCGGTGTCGTACCCGAAGAGCAACCCGCCGAACGTGGCGACGAGGGCCAGCACACCGAGTCGTCGGCGGTGCGGCCCGGTCCCCAACGGGGGCAGTGCGACAGTCGGGGCTGTCGGTTTGATGTCGACCATTCGGTGACTCCTTCGTCGGTGATCGCGCGTCAGTGCGTGGACCGATCGTAACCCGAATCCATGTCCTGTCAATTGAACATTCTGTCGTCAGGTCGTTTGGATCGGTCCACAGAAGGCCTGATGAGGACGGGAGCGGTCCAATCCGCGGATCGGGCTCAGCGCTCGTCGTCGACGGGGCCGTCGCCCAGGACGTCCCCCAACGAAGCCATGTCGGCACCGTGGTCGGTGTAGCGGCGCACGGTCCGTCGGGCGGCGGCACTCGCGGCGCCGGACAGGGCGGGGTTGCGTCGGGCGGCGTCGGCGACGCGTCCGGCGTGCCCCGCGGTGGACAACAGCACGTTGGCCAGGGCTCGGGCGTCGCCGCGCTCGGGGACCCCGGTCACGGTCCAGGCCGTGCGGACCTGGGCGTCGGGGGTGACGCCACGGCGGGTGCCCATCCGGTGCCAGTCCGACAGCACGCCCTCGGTGCGCGAGGCGGCGCGGTCTGCCTCTCCCGCGCGACGGCGTGCGGCGTCACGGGCGTCGGACTCGGTGTCCGAGCCCTCGACCGTGTCGTACCGGTCTGTGAGCCCATCGGCCCGGCGCCTGACGCTGTCGGCACGTTCACGCGCTGCGACGTCGTCACCACCGGCCGCTGCGATGCGGGCGGCGTGCGCGGCGGCAGCCGCGGCGAGGATCTCCGAACGCTCCATGCCCTCGACCGTAGCCGCTCCGACCGACACCATCTCGCCCCCTCGGCGGCTGGACTGCGTCCCGGGACACAGTCCGCCGGCGACGACGACCGTGTGTTCGCCATCGCGTTACCCTCGACCTGAGGGGGCATCATGAAACGGACCGGCGGAATCGCCATCGTGCTGGCGGCCGGCGTGGTGCTGTCCGGCTGCTCGCTGCTGCGGGGACCGGACGGTGCTCTGCCCGCTCCCGCCTCCCCACCCGCGTCGAGCCCGACCGCGAGCGAGACCCCGACCGCGACCCCGGACGGCGAGTCGGCATCGGACCTGATCGAGGCCTCGGCGAACCCGCGCACACCGACCCCGGTGCCGACGGAGGCCGCCGCACCCGCACCGACGCTGACACCGATCCCCGCCGGGACCGTCCTGGCGCAGGGGGACGTGGCCTCGCCGAAGGGCAGCGTGCACTTCCACTTCCGGGTGGTCGCGGATGGCGACGACACCTTCACCGCGCAGTACTCCGGGATCACCTCGACGCTGCCGGTGCCGATCGGCGTCGCGTTGTTCGACCTGCCCCGTGCGGTGGGCGACGGGCTGACCTACCCCGGTGTCGGTGACCGGACCCTCGGCGGCCCGACCAGCACGGGGGCCGCGGTCGACGTCCCGTTGGACGGATCCGGGGTCGACCCGTCACACCTCGGCACCCTCGTGACCTACTCCGCTGCGGCCGCCGGGCAGGACGTCCCCGTCGAGATCTCCGCCGGCAAGGTCCTCGCGGTGTCCACCGTGCGGTGGTCCGTCCCCGCGCGGCAGACGAACGTGCACCCGAAGGACGCCGGACGGCGGGCGAACGCGATCGGGACCGTCACCGCGACCACGGCCGCCGGCGCGCCGAGGTCCTACGGCGTCGCCCCGGACGACCTGATCGGGGACGTCGCGGCGCGGTTCGGCATCACCGTCCGCGACCTGGTCTGGCTCAACGAGGGCGTCCAGGTGTTCGGCGAGGACCAGCACCTGTACGAGGGCACGTCCCTCAACCTCGACCCGCTCGCCCGCTGAGCGGGCGGCCCGGCGCCGAGCCCCGCGGCGTCGCAGCGGGCCCTCGCGAAAGCGACACTTCTCCGCGGAAGATCGGCGCGCATCTGTCGCTTTCGCAGGCCTGACGGCGGCCCGTCGGGCGCAACTGTCGCTTTGGCAGTGCCCGACACGACGGACGGGAGGCCCGTGGCGGATCCGCCACGGGCCTCCCGTCCGTCAGGTGAGGGCGTGCGTTACTTCCGCAGCTCCAGGTACTTCGCGATGAGCGCCTTGGTCGACGGGTCCTGCGCGTCGAGCGCGGCCTGGTCGCCCTCCACGGCCGGCGTGACCTGCAGCGCCAGCTGCTTGCCGAGCTCCACACCCCACTGGTCGAACGAGTCGATGCCCCAGATCGTGCCCTCGGTGAACACGATGTGCTCGTACAGGGCGATGAGCTGGCCGAGGACGCTCGGGGTGAGCTCCGGCGCGATGATCGACGTGGTCGGCTTGTTGCCGGGGAACGTGCGCGCCGCGACGATGCCTTCGTCGGTGGTGCCCTCGGCGCGGACCTCGTCGGCGCTCTTGCCGAACGCGAGCGCCTTGGTCTGCGCGAAGAAGTTCGCCAGGAACAGCGTGTGCACGTCGGTGCCGGGCGCGACGCCCTTGCCGTCGCCGGTCTCGTCCTTGAGCGGACGGGCCGGGTTGGCGACCGTGATGAAGTCGGCCGGGATCAGGCGGGTGCCCTGGTGGATGAGCTGGTAGAACGCGTGCTGGCCGTTCGTGCCGGGCTCACCCCAGAAGACCTCGCCGGTCTCGGTGGTGACGGGCGAGCCGTCCCAGCGGACGCGCTTGCCGTTCGACTCCATCGTGAGCTGCTGCAGGTACGCGGCGAAGCGGTGCAGGTACTGCGTGTACGGCAGGACCGCGTGGCTCTGCGCGCCGAGGAAGTTCGTGTACCAGACGTTGAGCAGGCCCATCAGGACGGGGACGTTCTGCTCGAGCGGCGTGGTGCGGACGTGCTCGTCGATCGCGTGGAAGCCGGCGAGGAACTGCTCCCAGTTCTCCTTGCCGATCGCGATGACGACGCTCGTGCCGATGGCCGAGTCGACCGAGTAGCGGCCGCCCACCCAGTCCCAGAAGCCGAAGGCGTTCTCGGGGTCGATGCCGAAGGCCTCGACCTTGTCGAGCGCGGTGGAGACGGCGACGAAGTGCTTGGCGACGGCGTTCTTCTTCTCGTCGTCGGCGGCGTCGGTCAGGCCGAGCTTCTCCCACAGCCACTGGCGGGCGAGGCGCGCGTTCGTCAGGGTCTCGAGCGTGCCGAAGGTCTTCGACGCGACGATGAAGAGCGTGGTCTCGGGGTCCAGGTCCGCGGTCTTCTCGTAGATGTCCGCCGGGTCGATGTTCGACACGAAGCGGGCCTCGAGGCCGGGCTGGACGGAGGGCTTGAGTGCCTCGTAGACCATGACCGGGCCGAGGTCGGAGCCACCGATGCCGATGTTGACGACGGTCTCGATGCGCTTGCCGGTGACACCGGTCCAGGCGCCGCTGCGGACCTGCTCGGCGAAGCCGTAGACCTTGTCGAGCGTGGCGTGCACGTCGGCGTCGACGTCCTGGCCGTCGACGGTCAGGGGCGCCGCCGGCACGAGGCCCTCGGTCGCCTTCGGGCGGCGGAGCGCGGTGTGCAGCACGGCGCGGTCCTCGGTGACGTTGATGTGCTCACCGGCGAGCATGGCCTGGAAGCGTTCGGCGACGCCGGTGTCCTTCGCGACCTGCAGCAGCGCGGCGAGGATCTCGTCGGTCACCAGGCCCTTGGAGAGGTCGACGGTCAGGTCGGCCGCCTGGAAGGTGTACTGCTCGGCACGACCGGGGTCGCTGTCGAACCACCCTCGCAGGTCCGGGGTGAAGCCGGCAGCGATGCTGTCGAGCTTCTTCCAGCCTTCGGTCGATGTGGGGTCGACGGGAGCGGATTCGGTCACGGGGTCCTCCTGGATCACCTTCTGGACGTACAGCCCGCGGGTCACGCAGCGCTGCGTCGCGGACCGTCTTCGAGCGTAGTGCGCTCCGGCAGGTGGTGCGCACAGTCGGCCGGGAGGCGCGGCCCGCGTTCGCTGCGCGCGTCACGCCTCCCGGCCGGACGCGTTCACGGCTGCGGTCGGCCTGCCGGGTTCAGGGCTGCGGTCGGCTTGGCGGGTTCACGGGTGTGGTCGGGTTCACGGCTGCGCCGCGAAGCGACGCAGCCGCAGGCTGTTCGTCACGACGAAGACCGACGAGAACGCCATCGCCGCACCCGCGAGCACCGGGTTCAGCAGCCCCGCCATCGCGAGCGGGATCGCCGCGACGTTGTACGCGAACGCCCAGAACAGGTTGCCCTTGATGACGCCGAGCGTCGCGCGCGACAGCCGGATGGCGTCGGCCACCACGGTGAGCCGGCCGCTCACCACCGTGATGTCGCTCGCCGCGATGGCTGCATCGGTGCCGGCCCCCATGGCGATTCCGAGGTCGGCTGCGGCCAGCGCGGCGGCGTCGTTCACGCCGTCGCCGACCATCGCGACGCTCCGCCCCTCGGCCTGCAGCCGGCGGACGGTCTCGAGCTTCGACGCGGGGGTCGCGCGGGCGTGCACCTCGTCGATGCCGACGCTCGCGGCGACCGCACGTGCGGCACCGTCGTTGTCGCCGGTGAGCAGCACCGGGTGCAGGCCGAGCGCCCGGAAGCGGGCGATCGCGTCGGCGGCCTCGGGCTTCACGGTGTCGCCGACGACGACCACGCCGAGGGCCGTGCCGTTCCGGGCGACGACGACCGCGGTGCCCCCGTCGGCCTCGGCGCGGTCGACGGCGTCGGCGAGCACCGGGGGCAGTGTGATCGACCACGAGTCGGCGAGCCAGCGGCTCGTGCCGACCAGCACGACGTCGCCGTGCACGACGGCCTGCACGCCGGCGCCGGCGGTCGCGGTGAACTGCTCGGCCGCGGGCAGGTCGGCGCCCCCGGCACAGGCCGCAGTGGTCACGGCGCGGGCGACGGGGTGTTCGGAGCCGTCCTCGACCGCTGCGGCGAGGCGCAGGACGACGTCCTCGGTCTCGTCGACGGCGGTGACCGACCGCAGCGTCATCGCCCCTGTGGTGACGGTGCCGGTCTTGTCGAGCACGACGGTGTCGACACCGCGGGTGCGCTCGAGCACCTGCGGACCGCCGATCAGGATGCCGAGCTGCGAGCCTCGGCCGGTGCCGACGAGCAGCGCGGTGGGCGTGGCGAGCCCGAGCGCGCACGGGCAGGCGATGATCAGGGTGGCGACGGCCGCGGTGAAGGCCGCGGTGACCGAGCCGCCGAACACGAGCCAGCCGACGAAGGCCAGCACGGCGAGCGCGATGACGATCGGCACGAAGACCCCGGACACGCGGTCGGCCAGGCGCTGCACCTCGGCCTTGCCGGTCTGGGCGTCCTCGACCAGGCGACCCATGCGGGCGAGCTCGGTGTCGGCGCCGACGCGCGTGATCGAGACGACGAGCCGGCCACCGACGTTGACCGTGGCGCCGGTGACCCGGTCGCCCGGGCCGACCTCGACCGGCACGGACTCACCGGTGAGCATGCTGAGGTCGACAGCCGAGGAGCCGTCCTGCACCAGGCCGTCGCTCGGGATCCGCTCGCCGGGTCGCACCACGACGACGTCGCCCACGACCAGGGACGAGGCCGGCAGGCGGTGTTCGGCACCGTCGCGCAGGACGGTGGCGTCCTTCGCACCGAGTTCGAGCAGCGCCCGGAGTGCGGCACCGGACTGCGTCTTCGCGCGGGCCTCCATGTACCGGCCGGCGAGGATGAACACGGTCACGGCCGTCGCGACCTCGAGGTACAGGTCGGTGGCCTCGGGGTCCGTGGCGAACCACGAGAACGTCATGTGCATGCCGGTCGTGCCGGCGTCGCCGAAGAACAGGGCGTACAGCGACCACCCGAAGGCGGCGAGGATGCCGACGCTCACCAGGGTGTCCATGGTGGCGGCACCGTGCCGGGCGTTGACCCACGCGGCGCGGTGGAACGGGAGCGCACCCCAGACCGCGACGGGCGCGGCGAGCGTCAGCGCGAGCCACTGCCAGTTCGGGAACTGCAGGGCCGGCACCATCGAGAGCACCACGACGGGCACCGCGAGCACGGCGGACACGACCAGGCGTCGGCGCAGCGGGCCGGTCGGGTCGGCATCGGCCGCGGGTCCGGCGTCAGCGGCGGCGGGCGGTGCCGGCACCGTGGCGCCGTAGCCGGCCGACTCCACCGCGGCGATCAGCGCCTGAGGGTCGGCGCTGCCGTCCGCGGCGACCTGCACCTGTGCCTTCTCGGTGGCGTAGTTGACGGTGGCGGTGACCCCGGGCAGCTTGCCGAGTTTCCGCTCGATGCGGTTCGCGCACGAGGCGCAGGTCATCCCGGTGATGTCGAGTTCGACGGTGCGGTCGGTCACGAGCGCACGACCTCGTACCCCGCTTCGGCGACGGCGGTGCGGAGGGCGTCCGGGTCGACGGGTGCCGTCGAGCTGACGGTGACCTCGGACGATCCGCCGGGGACGAGTCGGACGTCGACGCCCGACACCCCGTCGACCTCGGTGAGTTCCTCGGTGACGCTCATCACGCAGTGGTCGCAGGTCATGCCCTCGACGAGCAGCGTTTCGGTGGTCATGGTGTCTCCTTCTCGGTGGTGGGTCGTCAGGGTCAGGAGCGGACGAGCCGGGCGATCGCCTGGCTGGCCTCGCGCACCTTCTCGTCGGCGGCGTCCCCGCCCTCGGCGACGGCCTCGGCGACGCAGTGCGCCAGGTGGTCCTCGAGCAGCGACAGCGCGACGCGTTCGAGCGCCCGGTTCGCTGCCGAGATCTGGGTGAGGACGTCGATGCAGTACGTCTCGTCCTCGACCATCCGCGCGATCCCGCGCACCTGCCCCTCGGCGCGACGGAGTCGCTTGAGCAGGTCGTCCTTGTCGCCGATGTACCCGACGTGTTCGTGCATGTCCGCCTCCACCGTTCTCAATACGATACCCCCCTAGGGTATTCCTTTCCTTGTCCGGTGCAACTGATGGCATGATCGGCGCATGGACCCCTCGACGACGAACGGATTCCGCCGGCTGCGGTTCTCCGACGGCGAGGGTTCCGACTACTCCGAGATCTTCACGGCCGAGTACGGCGGCTCGGACTTCGCCTCCGAGACCTTCGCCACCGACGACACCCGGTACGAGTACACGGTCGTGGGCGACGACGACCTGTCGCTGCGCACCATGCGGGCCGAGGGCGGCCGACGCGGTGGGGTCATCGGCGTGCGGGACGACCACGTGGTGTTCTGGCTCACCAAGGGCCGGCTCGAGATGCACTTCGCCGACCGCACCCGCGTCGTCGAGCCGGGCAGCCCGTACATCGCGTCGGCGTCCGAGGCCTACCGGTTCGAGTCCGACGGCACCGTCTACAACGGCGTGCACGTGTCCGACCGGTTCCTGCGGAGCGTCGGCCGCGACCTCGGCTACCGCCTGCCCGACGGCCCACTGTTGTTCGACCAGCAGGACGAGGTCGTCGCCAGACGCGAACCGCTGCGGCACCTGATCCGTGAACTCGGGCCTGCCCTGGTCGACGAGCGCGTGCTCGGGCCGATGCGGACCGCCCTGAACCGCCGGCTGGCCGTCGTCATCCTCGACACGTTCCCCATCCGCAACCGGGGTGACGACGTGCCCGTGGCGAACCGGCTCCGCGACGCGATCCGCTTCATCGAGCTGCACGCCGCAGAACGCCCCTCCGTCCCCACCATCGCCGCCGCCTGCGGACTGAGCCAGCGCGGGCTGCAGGACGTCTTCGCCCGGACACTCGACACCACCCCGCACCGCTTCCTGCGCGACCACCGCCTGGACCGTGTGCGCGAGGAGCTGCTCCGCGCGGACCGGGGTGGCCCGGTCGCCCCGGCGGACTGTCCGCTCGTGTCCTCCGGCATCGCCGCGATCGCCCGCCGCTGGGGCTTCACCAACCCGGGCCGGTTCGCCGAGACCTACCGCGACCGGTTCGGTGAGGACCCGGCCGTGACGAAGCGCGCGTCGCTGGCTGCGCAGCCGGAGGCCGGCAAGGCGTCGTGGCGTGTCCGTCGTGCGGTGTCGTACATCGAACAGCACCTCGACGACCCGCTCACGCTCGACGACATCGCGGCCGCTGCAGGGGTGCTCCCCCGACGGCTGCAGCAGCTCTTCCGCGAGGAGCGCGGCGATTCCCCCATGGCCTGTGTCCGTGCCATGCGGGCCGCTGCCGAGCGCAACGGCGCGGCCGGAAACGGCTGAACGGCCGGACGGAACACCCCGGGGGGTACACCCACATCCCCGTTTTTCCGGGGATCCCTGGACATCACCCGAATCCGAGAAGTCGTGTGTGACGAATCTCTTCCACAGCCCGTCTCATCCGTGAACAGCAACCGCTGGGAACGCCCGGCGGGTCAACGGAAGGAACGAACATGGCTGACACCATCACCCCCACCCCGGCCACCACGGCGACCCGTGCCACCTCGCACGCCGGCACCAGCGGCGTCACCGGCAAGACCGTCATCGACGACACCGTGGTGTCGAAGGTCGCCGGCATCGCCGCCCGCGAGGTCAACGGCGTGCACTCCCTCGGCAACGGCGCAGCCCGTGCCATCGGCGCCCTCCGCGACGCCATCGGCCAGCGCGACTTCGGTCAGGGCGTCAAGGTCGAGGTCGGCGAGAAGCAGGTCGCCGCGGACATCGTGATCGTCGCCGAGTACCCGGTGTCGCTCCAGCAGGTCGCCGACGGCGTCCGTGCCGGTGTCGCCCGTGCCCTCGAGCAGATCGTCGGTATGGAGGTCGCCGAGGTCAACGTGACCGTCCAGGACGTCTACATCCCGGGCGACGACGACGACAACGAGGACGAGAAGAAGGAAGCCCGAGTCGCATGAGCAACACGCTGATCGGCGCCCTCATCGGCGCAGTCCTCGCCGTCGTGGCCCTGCAGTTCGGGTTCTGGGGCTTCGTGCTCGTCATCGTCTTCGGTGCGATCGGGGCCCTCGTGGCCGCACTCGCCACCGGGCGCATCGACCGCGGCGCCCTCACCGACGTGCTGACCGGACGCCGGAGCTCCCGGTGAACGCCGGCCCGGACGTCCCGGGCCGCGTCGAGATCACCGCACGCGCGCTCACCTCGCTGGCGCGGGCCGTCGCAGCCGAAGGGCTCGGCGCCCCCGCCAAGCGGGTGCGCGTCGGCCTCGGCGACGCGTCGGGAGCACTGTCGCTCGACATCACCGGGCCGATCGCCGCGAGCGACGACATCGTCTCCGGGTCGATCCGGATCGCGGACCAGGTCAAGGGCCGCGTGAGCGACCTGACCGGGCGTCGCGTCGGCCGTGCCCACATCGAACTCACCGGGATCGTGCGTGAGCACGAGTCCCGTGCCCGCTAGGAGGCCATCATGAGCAACGGTTCCGTCGAACGACGCATCCGTCGTCGGAGCGTGCACCGCTCCCGCTCCACAGCAGTGGCGGTGGCACTCGTGGTGCTCGCCCTGGTGGCCGCCTGGATCGGCACCGAGGCGGTGCTCAGCGCCATCGGACGCCCGCCGCTGGTCGCCGACCCCCAGACCGTGGTCGACACGGCGCTCCGCCCGGACGCCGCGTTCGTCACCGTCGTCGAGGTCATCGCGGGTGTGCTCGTCGTCCTCGGCGTCGTGCTGGTCGTCCTGGCGCTCAAGCCCGGCCGCCAGCACCGATCGGTCGTCGAGCACGAGCGTGGTGCGGTCGTCATCGACGCCCGAATCGTCGCCTCCACCGCGGCGAACGCCGCCGGCATGGCGGCCGGTGTCCCCGAGGGGAACGCCTCCGCCACCGCCCGTGGCCGTTCCACCGAGGTCCGCATCGTCCCCGTCACCGGTGTCCCGGTCGACGAGGCGAGCGTCCGCGCCGCCGTCGTGGAGCGCCTGAGCGGTCTCGACGAGCGCTTCGGCCGACGCGTCCGCGTCCGGGTCGAGGAGAAGGGAACCCTCGCATGACCAAGAGCAACCGGACCCTCAACCGGATCATCCTGTTCGTCCTCGGCCTCGTCGCCGTGGTCGTCGGGATCGCGATGGGCGCGGGTGTGCTGCCCGCCGTCCAGGACGCCGTCAAGCCGTACGTCGACCTCCCCCGCAGCCTCGACGTCCCCGCGTCCGCACTGTGGATCGTCGCCGGGGCCGCGGCCCTCGTGATCGTCCTGTCGCTCGTGTGGGTGTTCACCCGCGGTGGTGGCGGCACGTCCGTCGCCGTCCGGGAGCACTCGGGCGACGACGCGGTCACCGTCAACGTCGCACTCGTCCGGGACGTCCTCGAACACGAACTCGCGGGTGTCCGCGACGTGGTCGGCTCCCGGGTCGACACCTACCTCGTCCGCCGGCAGCGCGCCGCCCGGATCCGTGTCGCGGTCCGCCGCGGCGGGGACGCCGTCAGCGTGCTCGACGCCGTCGACCGAGCCGTCGCGGTCCTCGACCGCACCCTCGGCCGTCCGGTCCCGGTGCTCGTGCACCTGACCGGCGGTACCCGCTCCGCGCTCGCGAAGTCGACCCGCGTCCACTGACACCCGTCAGCCGGACGCACCCCGGGCCTCCCGGCCCACCACCACACCACCGGGCGCACGCCCACCCACGAAAGGACCCGTCATGGGACTCGACGACAAGATCAAGAACGCCGCTCAGGACCTCGCCGGCAAGGCGAAGGAAGCCGTCGGCAACCTGACCAACGACGACTCGAAGGTCGCCGAAGGCAAGAAGGACCAGGCCGCTGCGAGCGCGAAGCAGACCGGCGAGGACGTCAAGGACGTCTTCAAGAAGTAGGTCGCACGACCGCATCGGGGCACCCGTCGAACGGGTGCCCCGATGCGTCCCCGCGCAGATCCCGAACGAGGAGGAACCATGCAGCACGACCCCCATGCGAACACGCAGGTCACCGAGGTGGCCCTGCCCGCAGCACTGACGGAGCCGCTGCCCGACGACGCGAGCACCGCGACGATCGTCGCGCGCACCGCGGCGGAGACCGCGCTCGGCGTGCCCGGCGTGCACCACCTCGGCGGGATCGCCGCCCGTGCCGCCGACCAGCTGCGGAAGCAGCTCGGCCGTTCGGCGGGCACCACCGGCGTGCAGGTCGACGAACAGGACGGCGTGCTCACCGTGCAGGTCGCCGTCGTCGTCAGCTACCCGCACCCGGTGCTGGACGTCGCCGCCGAGGTCCGCCAGCAGGTCACCGCAGCGACGCGGCAGCTGTCCGACCTCCGCACCTCGGTCGACGTGCGCGTCCTCGACGTGCACGGTCCGTTCGACGACGAGCAGTCCCCGCTCGGCCGCGCCGCCGAGCAGGCGACCGATGCCGTCAAGCAGGCGGCGGAGTCGACGGGCGAGGCCGTCAAGCAGGCTGCCGAGACCACCGCGGACGCCACCAAGCGCGCCGCGACGGCCACGGCGGACGTGACGAAGCAGGCCGCCGACGCCACGGCCGACGCGGCGAAGCAGGCAGCGTCCGCCACCGCGGACGCCGCCAAGCGAGCAGCCGATGCCACGGCCGACGTCACCAAGCAGGCAGCCGATGCCACCGCCGACACGACGAAGCGTGCCGTCGACGCCGCCGCCGAGACGGGCGAGCGCGTGCGTGACTCCGCCTCGGAGTCCCTGGCCCGGGCATCGGAGCAGGCCGCCGATGCGGCATCGTCGGCGAAGGACGCCGCCGAGCAGGCCCGCGACGTCGTCGTCGACGCGGCCGGGACGACCCGCGACCGGGCCGCCGACGCTGCCGATGCGGCGGCCGACGCTGCCGACGACGCAGCCGTCGCCGCCGATGCGGCAGCGGACGCCGCCGCGGCTCCCCGTCACCGGGACCAGCCGTGACCACCGCCTGGTCCGGAGGGCGCCGGTCCCGCGACCGGCGTCCCCGACCCCGCGGTGTCTGGATCGCCGGCGGCATCGGGGTCTTCCTGGTGCTCGCCATCGCGGTCGGCGGTTTCCTGCCCCTGGTCGGGTTCCTCGGCGGGGTCACCGCCACCACCGCCGGCCTCGTGCCGTTCCCGTTCCTCCGCGTCACCCTGATCGCCCTGCTCGGTGCGGTCGTGGTGCTCGCCCTGCTCCTGCTCGCCCTGACCCGCCGGCACACCGCCACCGCGACGACCGCCGTGGTGCTCGCCGTCCTGGTGAGCCTGGCCGTCACCCTGGTCCCCGTCGTCCTGGTCGCCGTCGGCTCCGCCGACCGCGCCGGCGACGTCTGGCCGATCGTCACCGAGCTCTGGAACCGCTTCACCGGCTGACGTCGGGCACACGGCCACGGCCTGGAGGCCCACCCCACCCGATCCGTTCGGCCCAAGCGGGTGGTCCTCGGGCCCACTGCCCGTCCGCTAGCCTCGCGACGTGAAGCGTCTCTCCCCCGGCCAGCGCTGGGTCATCGGTCTCGGCGCGTTCGCGCTCGTCTGTCTCGTCGTCGGCGTCATCGGGCTGGTCGTCGGTCTGACGAACCGGTACGGGTGCCTCTCCGACACCGACCTCTGGCCGCAGACCCGGTGCTCCGGCGACGACTCCGGGATCTTCTGGGGCAGCACTCTCGCCATCATCGGCCTGCTGCACCTCGGGGTCACCGGCCTGGCCGGTGCACTCGTCTGGACCTCGACCCCGTCGATCGCGCCGCGTCCCGTCAAGCGTCCGACCCCGCGCGCCGGTGAGACGCACCGGGTCTTCTCGTACGGCACGCTCCAGCAGCCCCTCGTGCAGGAGTCGCTGTTCGGCGACCACGTCCCGACCACGCCGGACTCCCTGCCCGGCTGGCGGCTCGAGTGGGTGACGATCACCGACCCGGAGGTCATCCGGACGAGCGGCTCCGACCGGCACCCGATCCTGCGCCGCGGCGCAAAGGACGACATCGTCGAGGGTGTTGCCCTGACGCTCGGGTACGAGTGGCAGCTCCGCGCGGTCGACGGCTACGAGGTCGCCGACTACCAGCGCATCCGGGTCACGCTGGCCTCGGGCTGGACGGCCTGGGTCTACGTGGCGGCCGACGAGGCCTGAGCCGCGGCGCGCAGCCGTTCGAGCCCCTCGTCGATCGACACCGACGGGGTCCACCGCAGGTCGCGCCGGGTCCGCCGCTGGTCGAACCAGTGCGCCGTCGAGAGCTGTTCGGCCAGGAACCGGGTCATCGGCGGCTCGTCCTCGCCCGGTCGGACCCGCCAGACGGCCTCGACCACGGAGCCCGCGGCCCGCGCCACCGCGGCCGGCACGTGCCACTGCGGCGGTCGGACACCCGACGCCGTGCAGATGCCGGCGAGCAGGTCGGCGACCGGGCGGGGCTCGCCGTTCGTGACGACGTAGGCGTTGCCGTGGACGCCGTCGTCCTCGACGTGTTCGAGCGCCGCGACCATGGCCGTCGCGGCGTTGTCGACGTAGAGCGTGTCGATGAGCGCGGCACCGGAGTCGAGCAGCGGGAGCCGTCCGGCCCGAGCACGCTCGACGATCCGTCCGACGAGCTGCGTGTCGCCCGGACCCCACACCAGGTGCGGCCGGACCGCCACGACGGCGAAGTCCGGGGCGTCGGCGTCGAGTGCCAGGAGCTCCGCCGCGGCCTTGGTGCGGGCGTAGTCGCCACGGGCACGGGACGGTTCGGCCGGACCGGCATCGGCCCCGACGAGCGACGACCCGGTGTGCGCGACCGACGGTGACGACACGAAGACGAAGCGCCCGACCCCGGCGGTACGGGCGGCCTGCAGCAGTGAGCGCGTGCCCTCGATGTTGATCCGGGCGAAGTCGGCGGGGTCCCCGGCGAGCGACACCTTGGCGGCCAGGTGCACGACGGCCTCGATCCCGTCGACCGCGCGGGCGATCGCGGCGTCGTCGGTCATCGTGCCGGCGACGTCCTGCACGCCCGACACCCCGGAGGGACGGCGCTGGAAGGTCCGGACCTCGTGCCCGGCGTCCCGCACGGCTGCGGCGGTGGCCTGCCCGAGGAATCCGCTGGCCCCGGTGACCAGGACCTTCACGGGCGGACCATCCGTCCGCCGGACAGCACCGAGGCGGCCCAACGGGACAGCCGGGTGCGGTCGACCTTGGAGTTGTGCCGGATGTCGGTCGGCAGCACGGGCACGACGAGCACCGCGGCGAGGGGCACCCCGGCGGCGGCACGGACCGCCGCGGCGAGCTGCGGCGACGCCAGACCCGGCCGTCGCACGGCGGGGTCGGTCTCGACGACGGCCACCACCTGCTGCGTGCCGACCGGACCGATGCCCGCGACGCCGGCGCGTCCGACACCGTCGACGCCCTCGATCCGCTGCTCCGGCCCGACCGGCGTGACGACCCGGTCCGGGGTGGTGAGCACGTGCTGCAGCCGGCCCTCGACCCAGATCCGTCCCGCGGCGTCCAGGTGTCCGACGTCCCCGGTGCGGTGCCCGCGCGGGTCGTCGACGCCGAGGCGCGAGACCCGGTCGGTGCGCCAGAGCCGGTCGTAGTGGTCGCGCACGTGGGGTGCCGCGACGACGATCTCCCCGGTGACCCCGGGCTCGTCCGTCAGGGCTCCGGTCGAGTGACCGGAACCGTCGAGCGGTGCGATGCGGACGCGGACGTTCGCTGCCGGTACCCCGACGCAGATCCCCTCGTCGTCGGACCGGCCGGCGGCACGGACCCCGTCGAGGTCGACGTCCGTCATGAGCAGTCCCTCGGTCATGCCGTAGGGGGTGTGGGCGCTGGCGTTCGGCATCAGCCCGGTCGCCGCGGTCAGCAGCGCAGCCGAGACGGGAGCCCCGGCCGACAGGAACAGCCGCACGCCCCGCAGAGCCGCACGATCGGCATCGGTGAGCTCCGACGCGGTCGCGACGACGTTCGTCAGCGCCGCCGGCGACAGGAACACCACGGTGGCGTCGGCCGCGGCGACCGACGCCGCGACCGCCTTCGCCGTCAGGGTGCGTGGCGCGGTGACGTCCATGTCGGGCGCGACCGACCGTGCACCGAGAGCTGGACCGAGCAGCGCGAACGGCGCGAACCCGGCGACGAGCCCGGTACCGACCCCGACGTCGTACTGGGTGGCCAGGGCGTCCCGGACGGCGCTGAGCTGCCCGTGCGTGTACACGACGCCCTTCGCCGGCCCGGTCGATCCCGAGGTGAAGAGCACGGCAGCAGGTGCGTCCGGCGACGGAGCCACCGGCAGCGCGGTGCCGTGGGCGAGACGGCGGGCACCGCGTCGGGCGACGTCGACGAGCGTGTGCTCCACCCGCAGCGCCTTGCGTGCGGGCGCGGGCAGCGAGAGCGTCGCGATGCGTCGCCCCGGCCAGCCGAGGGCACGCGCGGCACCGAGCCCGGGCAGCGCGCCGATGATCCAGTCCGGTCGGGCTCCACGGACGGCCCGGGTCAGGCCGCCGAGTCCGAGTCCGGCGTCCGCGACGACGACGACCGCCCCGATCCGCACGCAGGCGTACAGGACGGCGGTCAGGTCGGCACCGGGGGTCACCAGGAGCGAGACACGGTCGCCGCTGCGGACGCCCAGGTCGTCGAGTCCCGCGGCGATCTCGTCGACCCGTCGGGCGAGCAGTCGCCACGTGATCGTGCGGGGGCCACCGGCGGCGGCCATCTCGACCAGCGCGGGTTCGTCACTGTCACGCAGTTCGTCGAGCCGTGACCAGAGCGGCGGGGTCGCCGGTGCGGGCTGGCCCGGGTCCACGACGTCGGACTGGAGGCCCGTGGGGGCCTGCGCAGGACGGCCACCGTCCGGCAGGCGGTCACCGAGCCAGTCGAACACCGCGCCCGCCACATCGGCGTCATCGGGCAGCAGGTGCCCGGCGCCCTCGAACCGGTGGACGTCCGCGTGCGGCACGCGCTCGGTCAGGTCGTCCAGGTAGCGCTCGAGGAACACCGGGTCGCGCGGACCCCAGAGCAGGAGCACCGGCACGTCGAGCGCGGCGACCCCGGCAGCGATGCGGTCGAGTTCGGGGGTGCTCCGGTGCCGGGCGTCGACGGGGATGTCCGCGACGAAGCCGCCGATGCCACCGCGACGGGCGGCACCGCGGTAGGGCGCCCGGTAGCCGTCGGCTGTGGCACGGTCGAGCTTCGGGTGCGCGATGGCCAGGGTGGTCTCGAGGAACGCCGGGGTCACGACCGTCGCGCGGCCGAGCATCCCCGGGCCGAGGGCGAGCCGCAGCGGTGCCGGGATCGGGGCGTCGTCGGGCTGGTGCACGGCGGTGTTGCACGTCATCGCGGCGGCCAGGACGTCCGGGTGGTCGACCGCCCAACCGAGCGACACCACCCCGCCCCAGTCGTGGCCGAGGGTGACGACCGGTCCGGTCAGCCCGAGTTCGTCGGTCAGGGCACCGAGGTCCGCGACGCGCTGCGCCAGTCCCCGCTCGACGCCGGTGCGCTCCGAGAAGCCCATGTCGAGCTGGTCGACGGCGACCACACGCCAGGCCGGGCCGCCGGCCTGCGCGAACTCGAGCGAGGTGCGGAGCACCGACCGCCACAGGTACGACCAGGTCGGGTTACCGTGCACGCAGAGGATCGTGCCGACCGGTTCCACGCCGAGCGCGGCCAGGGACCCGGCCGTGTCGAGGAGGTGCCAGGTGCGCGCGGCGCGATCTGTGCCTCTCCCCACCGGCACGGCCGGCCCGCCGCTGGCGCGTCGCTCCGGAACCGGCGGCGTGGGCCCAGTCCGCTCTCCGGACCACGCGGGGACCGTGACCAGACGCGACCAGGCCGGGTCGAGGCCGGGCAGGGAGGGCGGCTGCGTCGCCGGAGCCGTGCTCGCGGCGACGCGGGGCAGCCGGGACCTCACCAGTGGAGTTCCATCATCGCCGTGTTGATGCCGGAACCGACGCCACCCAGGAACACGCGGTCACCGCGACGGATGCCGCCGGAAGCGACCTCGTCGGCCAGGGTGATCGGGATCGACGCGGGGCCGACGTTGCCGAAGCGCTGGTAGGTGGTGGGGACCTTGTCGCGCGGGATGCCGATCGCCTCGACGAAGGCGTTGGTGTGCACGTCGGAGACCTGGTGCAGCACGTAGCGGTCCATGTCGGCCCAGTCGAAGTGGGCGCGGGCCTCGGTCCAGGCGGCGACGACGAGCTCCATGCCGCCCTTGAGCAGCATCTTCGCGTCCGTGAACATGCCGTCGACGCTGCCGACGCACAGGTCGTACCACTGGGTCGCCGCGCGGGTGACGCCGCCGACGATCCGGTGTCCTTCGGGGTGCAGGTCCGCCGGGCCGAGCACGGCCGCCGCGGCACCGGACCCGAGGGTCAGGCTGGCGAACTCGCTCATGAAGTCCTTTCGGTTCCGGCCGCCCTGGTTCAGGCGGTCGATGGTGTTGAGCTGCACCTGGTCGGCGTCCTCGCCGTCGACGACGAGCGCGTACTTGATCTGCCCGGAGTCGATCATGCCCGCGGCGACGCTCATGGCGTTGACGAACCCCAGGCAGGCGTTCGCGATGTCGAAGTTGATGGCGGACGACGGCAGCCCGAGGCCGTGGTGCAGGCGGACTGCCACCGACGGCTCGAGGTGCGGACGCGTCACCGAGGTGTTGATGAGCAGCCCGATCTCGTCCGGACGGACCCCGGCTTCGGCCATGGCACGGCGGCCCGCGTCGATCGCGGCGTCCTGGAAGGTCTGGCCCTCGCCCCAGTTGCGACGCTCGATGACCCCGGCGACGCGCTCGAGCAGCCCCATCGGCAGACGGAGTCGACGGAGGACCCCACGGAGCTTGGCCTCGATGTCGGCCGAGGTCGTCACACGTTCCGCCGTGGTGGTCGCCACGGAGAGCAGTGAGACGTTCCGGTGCTTCGCCGTGGCGTTGCCGGGCTGCTCCGGTTCACTGCTCGATGCCTGGTCGACCGGCCGTTCCGTCATGATCGTCACCGACACATACTTCCGCATCTGGCCTGTGTGCGCGATCCGGATGCGCTGGACGGCTCCGGATCAGACGTCCTTCGGCAGCTTCCGCACCTTCGCACGCCGCTTCCGACGCTCCGGGATCATCGACCGCATCTCCTCGAGCTTGCCGAAGCAGAGCAGTCGGTCGCCCGGCTCGAGGGCGACGCCACTGCGCGGGTTCGGGATGACGTTCGAGCCGCGGTGCAGCGTGAGGACCGTGATGTCGCGGTCCCAGAGCCCGGACTCCTTGATCGTCTTGCCGACCAGGTCGGCGTTGGTGTGCACGAGGAGCTCGGCGACGCCGTAGCCGGTCGAGACGGACAGCCGCTGGCGGACGTCGATCTCGGGGAACGCGACCTGGTTCGCGATGAAGTCGACGATCGCACCGGCGATGTCGAGGCCGGTGGCTCGCTCGACGCCCTCGAGGCCCGGCGAGGAGTTGACCTCCATCACGAGCGGCCCGTCGTTGCCCTCGAGCATGTCGACGCCGGCGACCTTGAGGCCCATGATCTGCGCCGAGCGCACGGCCACCGCCTCGTACTCGGGCGAGAGCGTGACCTTCTCGACGGTGCCGCCGCGGTGCACGTTGGAACGGAACTCGTCACCCGACGCGGTCCGGCGCATCGCCGCCACGACCCGGTCACCGACGACGAGGGCCCGGATGTCACGACCGCGGCTCTCGGCGATGAACCGCTGGATCAGGACGTTCTGCTTGGTGGAGTGCAGGGTCTCGACGATCGACTCGGCCACCTTCGCCTCGGGTGCCAGGATCACGCCGATGCCCTGCGTGCCCTCGAGGAGCTTGATGACGACGGGCGCGCCGCCGACCCGTTCGATCGCGCCGCGCACGTCGTTGCGGCCGGCCACGAAGGTCGTCGCCGGCATGCCGATGTCGTGCCGCGACAGGATCTGGTTCGCCCGGAGCTTGTCGCGCGAGTTCGTGATGCCGTTCGCCGTGTTCGGCGTGTACACGTCCATCTGCTCGAACTGGCGCACGACGGCGGTGCCGTAGTAGGTGATCGAGTTGCCGATGCGCGGCAGCACCGCGTCGTAGTCGCTCAGCAGCTTGCCGCGGTAGAGCAGGTCCGGATCGTCGCCGGACAGGTCGATCGCGAAGCGCAGGGTGTTGAGCACCTTGACCTCGTGACCGCGGTCGAGTGCCGCTGCGCGGAGGCGCTGGGTCGAGTACGCCTGGGGCGCGCGCGACAGGATGGAGAGTTTCATCGAGGGGTTCTCCGCTGGGTCGGATCGACGGCGACGCTCCATCAAAGCATGCGGACGTGGCCACGGAGCATGCGACAGGATGGGCACATGGCCCGAGCTCCGAAGTCCTCCGACAGCGGGCTCGTCGTCGCCGGGTGGCGGGAGTGGGCGGGACTGCCGGACCTCGGCGTGCCGTGGATCAAGGTGAAGCTGGACACCGGCGCCCGGAGCTCCGCGTTGCACGCCTTCGACCTCGAGGAGCTGCCTGGCGAGCGGGTCCGCTTCTCGCTGCACCCCTGGCAGGACACCGATGCCGACGCCTCCACCATCGAGTGCGACGTGCACGACCGGCGCATCGTCCGCAGCTCGACCGGGCACACCCAGGAGCGCATCGTCGTCCGCACGCGGATCGCGTTGGCCGGGCAGGTCGTCGAGTCCGAGGTCACCCTGAGCAACCGGGACCAGATGGGGTTCCGGATGCTCGTCGGTCGCGAGGCACTCCGGCAGGGCTTCCTCGTCGATCCTGCACGGTCCTTCATGGCCGGGCGCGCTCCGAAGGAGATCCGGCGCCGCAACCGCGGTCGCGCCTGAGCGCTCCTGGTCACCTGGCACGGGCCGTTGCGGTGACCGGTCGACGGCCTGGAGGCGCGGTGCGGGGCCGCCACCGGCCTCCCGTCCGCCTGGACGCGCGTCCCGGGCGCTGGTCGGCTCAGCGACCCAGGTGGCGGCCGAGGAAGGCGAGTTGCTGGGGCGCCAGGCGGCGCCAGTACCCGTGCGTGTGGGCGCCGGGTGCGAAGCCTCCGGCCGGAGGCGTGGCGAAGCCGTCGACGTAGGTGTGCACCGCCGGCGCGAACCCGTCACCGTTGCCGCAGTCGACGCGGACGGCGACACCGTCCAGGGCGCGCTGACGCCCGAGGACGGTGTTCGCGCGGAAGTCGGCCGCGTCGTCGAAGGCGCCGCGAGCGGTGTCGGCGGCCGACTTCCAGAGCGCGGGGCTGATGGCCGAGACCGCCCGGACGCGCGAGGCACCGAGGACCCCTGCGAGCCGGAGGGCGCCGAAGCCACCCATCGAGTAGCCGGTCAGGGCGAGGCGGTCCGTGTCGAAGCCGCGGCGGGCGATCAGGGGCAGGAACTCGTCGACGACCATCCCGGCGGGGTCGTCCCCGTCGGCTCGTGGGTGCCAGTAGCGGTTGCCGCCGTCGATCGAGGCGATCGCGAACGGGGCTCCGCCCTCGGCGACGTGCGCTGCGAGGAACCGGTCGTAGCCCAGGCTCCGCCCGAAGAACGAGGTGTGGTCGTCGCCGTAGCCGTGCAGGGCGACCGCCACCGGCAAGGGGGTGTCGGACGCCGGGGCCGCGATCGTCCACCCGACGGTGCGGCCCTTCCGCGCCGCGGACACGAAGGTGCCGGAGGTCGTGGGGACGGGCTCGACGTCGGGGACCGTGCCGTCGGTGCCGTCCAGACCGAGGACCCGGTACAGGGTCGAGCGCCCGGGCAGCAGGCCGAGGTTGATCCCCTCGGCCACGGCTCCCGCGGCGACGACGCCCGTGCCACCGATCAGCAGGGAACGGCGGGTGATCGTGGCAGCGCGCGATCGGGTCATGTGGTGGGCGCCGTTCCGTCTGGGGTGTGTTCCCGGATGAGGGACGCGGCGACGGACCGTGCCGTCGTCGTGTCGAGCGCGGGGTCGCGCAACCGCATCGCAAGGGAACCGGAGACGATGAGGAGCAGCTGGTCGGCGAGCGCCTCGGCACGGGGACCGACCACCGGCACCGCCTGTGTCACGAGCCGCCGGCGCAACGTGGTGGTCTCGAGGTCCAGGACCTGTCGGACCTCGGCGGGGGCGTCGGCGTACTCGGCGGCGGTGCCGAGGAAGGCGCACCAACGGGAGCCCGTGGGCGTCGAGCGGTAGTCGTCGAGGGCGTCGAACACCGCCAGGAGTCGGCCCAGGTCGTCCCGTTTTGCGGCGACCGCACGGTCCCAGGTGGCGATCCAGTCCTCGTGGCGACGGGTGAGGGCCGCAGCGACGAGCGACTCCTTGCTCGCGTAGCCGCGGTACAGCGTGGCCGTCGAGACCCCGGCCCGTTCGAGGACGGCGTCGATCGGGGTGGCGGCGATGCCCTGTGAGAAGAAGAGCTCCTCGGCGGCGTCGAGCAGCCGTTGCTCGGTCCCTGGGCGCATCACCATGAGAGCACCCTAGGCTCTGAAAAGTGAAACGATCGTTTTCGTTACGACATCGTCTGCTCCTGGTGAGCGGACTCGGCCTCATCGCCGCCACCTACGGCCTGGTGCGCCTGGCGTACGGGCTGTTCCTGCCCGACGTGCAGCGGGACCTGGGGCTCCGGGCAGATGCCGCCGGGTGGGTCTCGTCGGGTGCCTCTGCGCTCTACTGCGTCGGTGCGGTGGCCGGTTTCCTGCTCGCCGCACGGATGCCCCGGGTCCTCGTCGCGGTCGCGACCCTGGTGGCCGGGGTCGGTGCGATCGCCATGGCGACGGCCGGCGGCTCGCTGGCGTTCGGCGTCAGCGCCGTGCTCGCGTCGGCAGGTGCCGGACTCGCGTCGCCCGCCCTCGTGCGGATCGTCGCCGAGCAGGTGCCGTCGGCGCTGCTCGGTCGAGCGCAGGCGATCGTGAACGCCGGCACCGGCCCCGGGCTCGTGGGCGCCGGGGCGCTCGCCCTCGTGCTGCTGCCCGACTGGCGGACGACCTGGGCAGTGTCCGGGGTGTTCGCCCTGGCCGTCGGTGCCCTGCTGCTCGTGGTGTCCCGCGGCGGGACTGCTGCGTCCCGGTCACCGCTGCCCGGCACCCCGTGGTTCGCGGCGCACCGAGGGGTGCTCGTGCTGGCGCTGCTGTTCGGGGCGGGGTCCGCCGTCGTCTGGACCTACGGACGTTCGGCGCTGGTGGAGGCCGGTGCGTCGGTCGTCGTCTCGGTGTCGGCCTGGATCGCGCTCGGGATCGGCGGAGCGGCCGTCGTGGTCACCGTGCGTTGGACGAACGGACTGCGCGCCCGGACGCTCTGGGCGGTCACGGCGGGGTCGGTCGCCGTCGCCGTCGTGGTGCTGGGGGCAGCGCCGCAGTCGACGGTGGCGGCGCTGCTGGCGTGTGCCGTGTTCGGCTGGGGCTACACGGCGGCGACCGGGGCGCTGATTGCGTGGACGACCGAGATCGATGCCGAGCGGTCGTCGGCGGGCACGTCGATGCTGTTCGTCGCACTCGTGCTCGGGCAGGCAGTCGGCGCTGCGGGTGCCGGAGCGCTCGTCGGTGCGATCGGGTTCGTCGCGACGTTCGTGGTCGGGGCGGTCGTGACCGCGGCGAGCGCCGTCCCCGCGGTGGTCCGCCGGCCGGGTGGGGTCCGTGCCGTCAGAGCAGCGGGCGGAGCTCGATCTTCCGGTTGCACGCCTGCGACGCCTGGTGCGCCACCCGGGCAGCCGTCTCGGCGTCCGGGAGGTCCATGACCCAGAACCCGGCGACGTACTCGTCGGTGCTCGTCGCGGGCCCGGTCGTGGCGGGCCCGGTCGTGGCGGGCCCGGTCGTCGTGTCGGCCGTCGTGTCGGTCGCGCCCTCGCGGGCGTCGACCACGGTGGCGTCAGCGGGTGCGGAGACCCCGGCGGCGAACACGATCGCGTCGCCCATCCGTTCGTTGAAGGCGTCGACCGCGGCGGCTTCGGCGTCGGTCGCGGAGTACGTGTTGCCGACGGCGGCAGCCTGGCCGTCGTCGATGACGTTGACGAGGAACTGCATGGCGTCTCCCCTGCTCGTTGGCGGGAGGCTACTCCTGGTCGAGCGCACCCAGTAGCGTTTCCTGCATGGGGACGACGGCGGAGTGGTCGCGACTGCCGGTGGGGCGGCACGAGTACCGGCAGGACACGGTGCTCGCAGTTGTGCTGGCCGGTGGGCTCGCGGTCACGACGTTCCTGTACGGGTCGGCCGGTACGTACGGTGACGACCAGGCCGCCTGGTGGGTCTCCGCGCTGATGATCGTCGCGAACGCGGCCCCGATCGCGTTCCGCCGACGGTTCCCGATGTCGGTGGCACTGGTGTCGGCTGTGGCGTTCGCCGCGACGCAGCTGCTCCAGGTGCCCGAGGTCTTCCTCGTCAACTTCACGCTCTTCATCGCGCTCTACACGGTGGGCGCCTGGTGCTCCGACCGGGTGCGAGCCGAAGCAGTGCGCTGGGTCGTCATCGGCGGTATGTTCGCGTGGCTGTTCGTCGCGATCTCGTTCGGGTGGGCGTCGCCGAACGCTCTGCCGAACGACACGGACTCCCCCGTGGCGCCCTACGTCGCGATCTCGCTGCTCAACATCGTCATCAACGTGATCTACTTCGGCGCCGCCTGGTACGCCGGCAACCGGGCCTGGACCTCCGCGGTCGCACGACACGAGCTCGCGGAACGCACCGCTGAACTCGCCGCCGAACGGGAGCGGTCCGCGGCGCAGGCCGTCACGATCGAGCGGGTGCGGATCGCCCGCGAGCTGCACGACGTGGTCGCCCACCACGTCTCGCTGATGGGCGTGCAGGCGGGTGCTGCACGGCGCGTGATCGACCGCGACCCCGCGCAGGCCACCGCCTCGCTCGGGGTCGTCGAGGAGAGCGCCCGCACCGCGGTGGAGGAACTCCGGCGGATGCTCGGCACCCTGCGCTCCGACGACGACGCGGACGGCCTCGGGACACCGCACGGCGACGGCCCGAGCACCGAGGGCATCACGCGGATCGCCGAACTGGCCGAGTCCGCCCGGGTGGCGGGCCACCCCGCCGAGTACGTCGTCGTGGGTGACGAGCGACCGGTGCCGCCGACGGTGGCCGCGGTGGCGTACCGGATCGTGCAGGAAGCGGTGACGAACATCCTCAAGCACGCCGGCCCGACCGCCCGCGCCGACGTCCGGCTGCGGTACCTGGACGACGGCGTCGAGGTGGAGGTCACGGACGACGGGCTCGGTGCCCGTGCTGCCCGGAGCACCTCCGGCAGCGGGCTCGGACACGTCGGGATGCGGGAACGCGTCGCCGCCGTGGACGGACGGATCGAGATCGGGCCACGAGCCCGGGGAGGCTACCTGGTGCGGGCATGGCTGCCGACGACCTGACCATCGTGCTGGCCGACGACCAGGAACTCGTCCGCGCCGGGTTCCGCGTGATCCTGGAGTCCGAGCCCGGGTTCCGGGTCGTGGGCGAAGCCGCGGACGGCGCCGGGGCGGTCGAGGCCGTGCAGCAGCTCCGTCCGGACGTGGTCTGCCTCGACGTGCAGATGCCGGGCGTCGACGGGCTCGAGGCCGCGCGACGGATCGCGGCGCTGCCGGACCCGCCGGCGGTGCTCATCCTCACGACGTTCGACAGCGACGACGCGCTGTTCCAGGCGCTCGAGGCGGGAGCGAGCGGGTTCCTGTTGAAGAACGCCTCCCCCGAGCGGCTGATCGACGCGGTCCGGACCGTCGCCGCCGGGGACGCTCTGCTCGCGCCGGACGTCACGCGGCGGGTGATCAGCCGGGCGACGGCGTCGGCTGCGGTGCAGCCCTCGGCGACCAGCACCGCGACGACTGCGACGGGCGACGACGCACTCGCCGCCGCCGGGCTGACCGAGCGGGAGACCGAGGTGCTGCGGCTCCTCGCCCGGGGCCTGAGCAACGCGGAGATCGCCGGCGAGCTCTACGTCGGGGACGCCACCGTGAAGACCCACGTGTCGAACGTGCTCCAGAAACTCGCACTGCGCGACCGCATCCAGGCCGTCGTCTGGGCGTTCGAGCACGGCGTCGCCGGCTGACCGAGCCGGGCCGAACCCGCACGAACCGAACAAGCCCGCACGGTGCCGAGTTCGCAGACATGGCCGCACCGTGCGCCTTCGTTCAACCCGTGCAGCGTTGACCGCACCGTGCCGCGCCACCACAACGCACCGTGCAACCAAACCCGCACCAGCCCAACAAGCCCGCACCGTGCCCACCACCGCACCCCACGCCCGCACCGTGCGCCTTCGTTCAACCCGTGCAGCGTTGACGGCACCGTGCGCCGCCAGAACGACGCACCGAGCAACCAAACCCGCACGAGCCGAACAAGCCCGTACCGTGCCGACCCGCACCAAGCGCGCACCGTGCCGACCCGGCGCCCCCGGCCCACCGGACCGACGCGCGGTCCTCCCCCACGCGGTGGAGCCGACCACCCACCCAAGTCCCGCCTGGCGGCGGAGGCGGGGCGTGCCTCCCGGCCAATAGCGTCGGACGCAGCGACGACCAGCGTCGCGACGAAGGGGAACGACATGCTCACCATCGAAGGGGTGACCAAGCACTTCGGCGACCGCCGGGTGCTCGACGACGTGGGGTTCACGGTCGGCAGCGGCCGCCTCACCGGCTTCGTCGGCGGCAACGGTGCCGGCAAGACCACCACCATGCGCATCATGCTCGGCGTGCTCCAGGCCGACGCCGGCTCGGTCTCGATCGACGGCACCGCGGTCCGCCCCGCCGACCGCCGCCGCTTCGGCTACATGCCCGAGGAACGCGGCCTGTACCCGAAGATGCCGGTGGCCGAGCAGATCACCTACCTGGCCCGGCTGCACGGCGTCGACAAGCGCGCCGCGACGACCCGCACCGGCAAGCTGCTGGAACGCCTCGAACTCACCGCACACGCCGGCGACCCCGTCGAGAAGCTCTCGCTCGGCAACCAGCAGCGCGTGCAGATCGCGGCGGCGCTGGCACACGACCCCGAGGTGCTCGTGCTCGACGAGCCGTTCTCGGGCCTCGACCCGATGGCCGTCGACACGGTGCTCGGCGTCCTGCGCGAGGCCGCGGCCCGGGGCGTCCCGGTGTTGTTCTCGAGCCACCAGCTCGACGTGGTCGAGCGGCTCTGCGACGACGTCGTCGTCATCGCCGGTGGCACGATCCGCGCCGCCGGTCCGCAGGAGGAACTCCGCAAGCAGGCCGGTCCGGCCGCCTGGGAGCTGCTGGTCGACGGGGACGTCGCCTGGCTCCGCGACGAGCCTGGTGTGGCCGTCCGGGAGTTCGACGGCGGGTACGCGGTCTTCGAGGCCGACGCCGCCACCGCCCAGCGCGTCCTGCAGCGTGCCGTCCAGCACGGCACCGTCGGGTCGTTTTCGCCGCGGGTGCCGCGGCTCAGCGAGGTCTTCCGGGAGGTCGTCCGATGAACAACTCCTTCGTGCAGGCCGTGCGGCTCGTCTCCGCACGTGAGATCCAGGCACGCATCCGCAGCAAGGCCTTCGTGGTCTCGGCGCTCATCCTGATCGGCATGGTCGTCGCGTCGATCGTCGTCGGCGGGATCGTGAGCAAGGCCACCGCCGACGACACCACCCCGGTCGCGGTCGTCGACGGCGTCTCGCTGCCGACCACCAGTGGGCTCGACGTCACGGAGTCGGCATCGGTCGACGACGCCGAACGGCTCATGACCAAGGGCGACGTCGACGCGGCGATCGTGCCGTCGGACGACCCGCTCGGCTACAAGGTCGTCGGACTCGACGAGGCCCCGTCCGAGGTCGTCTCGGCGTTGAGCGTCACCCCGCGCATCGAGTTGCTCGACCCGGACGCGTTGCCGGGTGGCCTGGTCTACCTCATCGCCATCGCGTTCGGCGTCGTGTACTTCGCGTCGGCGGTGACGTTCGGCCAGTCGATCGCGCAGAGCGTCGTCGAGGAGAAGTCGACGCGGGTGGTCGAGATCCTGATGTCCGCGATCCCGGCCAGGGCGCTGCTCGCCGGCAAGGTCCTCGGCAACAGCATCATGGCCTTCGCCCAGATCGTCGCGGTGGCCGTCGCCGCCATCGTCACGTTGGCGGTGACCGGCCAGGACAACATGTTCGCGATGCTCGGCCCGAGCATCCTGTGGTTCATCGGCTTCTTCGCGATCGGGTTCGTGCTCCTGGCGTCGCTGTTCGCCGCGGCGGCCGTGCTGGTGTCCCGCCAGGAGGACGTCGGCAGCGTTACCACGCCGGTGATGATGCTCGTGATGATCCCGTACTTCCTGATCATCGTCGCGTACGACAACCCGACGATCCTCGGCATCATGTCGTACGTGCCGTTCAGCGCCCCGATCGGCATGCCCATGCGGATCTTCCTGGGGACCGCCGAGTGGTGGGAGCCGATCCTGTCGCTCGTCATCGTCGCCGCCTCGGTGGTCGCGGTCGTGGTCATCGGTGCCCGCGTCTACGAGAACGCGCTGCTCCGCACCGGCAGTCGCGTGAAGCTGTCGGAGGCGCTGCGCGGCTGACGCCGGTAGGTACGGCAGGTACGGCAGGTACGGCCAGGAGGCCCGCCCAGCGTGAGCAGATCAGCTCACGTCGGGCGGGCCTCCCGTCGTCAGTCCGTGCGCACCGAGAAGACGTCGCCCGGCTGGCAGCCGAGCACCTCGCACAGTCGGGTGAGGGTGGAGAACCGGATCGCGCGAGCCCGGTTGTTCTTGAGCACCGAGAGGTTGACGACGGTCACGCCGACGCGGTCGGCGAGCTCGGTCAGGGTCATCCCCCGCTCGGCCAGCAGGTCGTCGAGGTGGCAGACGACCGCGTGGCCGTCCTCCTGTTCCGGGGGCATCAGACCAGCCCGGCCTGGTCCCGCACCATCCGCTGCGAGGCAGTGAGCGCGAACCGGAAGCAGACGACGACGAGCAGGCCGAGGTACACGGGCAGGAACTGGTGGTCGACCACCGGCGTGGGCAGGTACCCGTCCCATCCGAGCCCGGACACGACCCAGTTCCACCCCATCCGGCGGACGAACGACGGCAGGAACCCGGCGGCCAGCACCGCGCCGCCGAGCCAGTCGAGGATCCGGGTGGTCGAGCGGTCGAAGAGCCCGCCGCGCGAGATCTTCCAGGCCACCGCCGCCACCAGGGCGATGAGGGCGCTGACGAGCAGGACCTCCAGCGCGTCGCCGACGCGGATGTACCCGATCGCACTACCCGGCACGTCGGCGATCGGCGCCCGGAGCACGAGCTGGTCGGACGTCACCGTCGCACCGCCCGGAGGCTGCGGGACGGCACTGGTCTCGCGGATCCGGACCGGCACCGCCACCGTGCCCGAGGCGATCGAGTGGACGAGCAGGTCGACGTACCGCCACACGACGATCGCGATGCCGATCGCACACGAGACGACGTAGGCCAGGTAGGAGTTCCGCCCGCGGGGCGGTTCGTAGACGGGCGTGGTCATGACTGCTTCCCCTGTCGATCATCGATACCATCGAATTTCGATGCAACGATAAACGATAGGTCCGGTGCCGGCAACCCCTACAGCAGCCCGAAGGCCGCCTGCATGCCCAGGCTCGTCCCCGCCACCAGGACCCAGAGCGCGATGCCGAGCAGCATCGGCCGGAACCCGGCACGGCGGAGCGCGGCGAAGTCCGTCGAGCAGCCGATCGCGGCGAGCGCCACCGTGATGAGGAACGAGGCGGCCGTCGCGAACCCCGGCGCCACGGACGCGGGCAGGACCCCGACCGTCCGGAGCAGCACCACCACGAGGAACCCGATCAGGAACCACGGCACCAGCCGGAACACACGGAACCCGCGACCCGGCCCCGAGGCGGGGGTGAGCTGCTCGCGGGAGGCGCGGCGGGCCTCCAGTCCGGCCAGCCCGATGACGATCGGGATGATCATCAGGGTGCGCACCAGCTTCACGACGACCGCGGTGTCGGTCGCTTGGCGGCCGTAGACCGTCGCCGTGGCGACGACGGACGACGTGTCGTTCACGGCGGTGCCCGCGAAGACGCCGAAGGCGTGCTGGCTGAGGCCCAGGGCGTGCCCGAGCAGCGGGAAGGCGAAGACGGCCGCGATGTTGCAGAGGAAGATCGTCGACATCGCGTAGGCGACGTCCGCACTGACCGCGCCGATGACGGGCGTGACGGCCGCGATCGCGGACGCACCGCAGATGCCGGTCCCGACGCCGATCAGCGTGCGGAGTGCGCCCGAGACCCGGAGCAGCCGGCCGATCCCCCACGCGGCCACCAGGCAGACGACGAGCGTCGCGAGCATCACCGGCAGGGTCTCACCGCCGATGCGCAGGACCTCGCCGATGGACAGCTGCGCGCCGAGCAGGACCACGGCGAACTGCAGGACCCGGCTGGACGAAAACTTCACGCCGGGAGCCAGCGCGGCGAGTGTGCCACCGGTGCGGCGCCGGACGAGCCACCCCACGACGGCACCGATCAGGACGGCGGGGACGGGGCCGCCGACGACCGGGACAACCCGGCCGACGAGGGTGGCGACGATGCCGATCGCCACGGCGAGGGCGACACCGGGTACGGCGGCACGGACGGACTGCATGGGAACAGCATGTCGCGCCCGCGGACGATCGGTGGCCGCGACGGGCAGGATGGCACGGTGGAGTACTCGGGGGAACGGTGGGTGCAACGGCTGCGCGACGGGGAGATGCCGAAGCGGTGGCCGTTCTTGCTCGGCTTGGCGATCGTGACCGTGGCCGGTGGCACCGGGGTCGTGTTCTCGATCACGCACCTCGACGCCCTCCTGCACTCGGAGGCACGCCGTCCGTTCGCCGTGCCGCTGTTCTCCGTGATCCTGCTCGTGCTCGGCCCCGTCGCAGCCGTCCTCTCGCGGATGCGCGGCCGGAGTGACCGACGGATCCTCGCGAGCATCCGTCGGCACGGTACGACGCCGCGCTTCCACCTGCCGGTCGTGCGGAGGGGCGAGTACACCCTCGACGACTTCCCCGAGCCGAGACCCGAGATGTGGACGGTCGACGCCGCTGGGCTGCACGCGTGGTCGCCGGAGCGGGAGACTCCGGTGTTCGACCTGGCGTGGAGTGCAGTCCACTCGCTCGAACTCGCCTCGGCAGAGGTCCGCGGGCAGCGGGTGGACACCGGCATCTGGATCATCACCGAGGACGTCGGGCGCTTCACCGTGCAGCCGCGGCCAGCGATCGGACGGCCCTTCGGTGCCAGCGCGACGAAGATCCACATCGTGATGCAGGTGCTCCGGTCGCTGCGCCGGGAACTCGGGTCCCAGCCGGACGCCGGGCATCCTGGTCGGACACGGACCGAGCGATGACCCCGGCGGACGAGCCGTGGGTGCAGCGGCTGCGCGACGGGGAGATGCCGAAGCGGGGGCCGGTGCTGCTCGCGGCGGTCGTCACCACGGCAGTGGGGGTCGCCGCGCTCGTCGCCGAGTTCGCGTTCCCGGACTTCCTGCGGGGCATCGACAGTGCCCGGACGCAGGGGTCGTTCGTGCTGTGGCCGATCGTGGTCGCGGGGTTCGGGGTGCTGCTGGCCGTGTCGACGCTGTCCGCCGGGCGAGGCGACCGCCGGACGCTCGCGCGAATCGGAGCGGGGCGGGCACCCCGGTTCCACCTGCCCGTGCTGACGTCCGGCCTGCGCACCTCCGACGACTTCCCGAAGCCCCGCCCCGAGGTCTGGACCGTCGACGAGTTCGGTCTGCACGCGTGGGCACCGTCACGGGACGCGCCGGTGTTCGACCTGCCGTGGGCGCGCATCCGACGGTTCTCCGTCGCGACGAGGGAGTCCCGCGGCCAGGATGCCGACTACGGTGTCTGGATCACCACGACCGACGGTGACGACGTGGTCGTGCAGCCGCGGTCTGCCCTCGGACGTGGGTTCGAAGCCAGACCGGACAAGCTCGACACCCTCGTACGTGTCCTCCGCACCCTGCAGCGGGAGCTCGGCCCGGACTCGGTGCCAACCGACCGTCACTGAGCGGGCGGGGTGTCCCCCGTCATCTCGACGCGGCCGGTCTCGTCGTTCCAGGTGAAGGTGGCCGTGGTGCGGCCGGAGGGCGCTGCGTTCGGCTCGCCAGCCTGGGCGAACCGGTAGGTCACCGCGACGGCCGAGTCGCTCTGTCGTTCGACGGTCGGCTCGAAGGCGTACTGCTGGGCAGTGGCCGTGCCGAGGTACCGGCCTTCGTGGAACAGCAGGATCGCGTACGGGGATCCTGCCGTGCCGAACTCGGGCGCGACCACGGACCAGGACAGCGGCGCGCAGGCGTCGTAGCCGGAGTAGTCGGCGTTCGCGGCGTCCCACTTCGCATCCTCGAGGCCGGCGGGCAGCGGCAGGGCCGCGATGCCATCGGCCGCAGCCGCGGCACCGCTCGACGGGCCACACGTCGGGGTGGGCGTCGGCGTCGGCGTCGGGGTCGACGCGCTCGCGGCGTCGGAGGGCGGGGCAGTGACGGTCTCGGTCACGGCGGGCGTCGCTGCACCGCCGTCCGCTCCGTCCGCGCTGGAACACCCCGTCAGCAGCACGGCCAGGGTCGCAGTGGTCAGGATCAGGGCGGCTCTCGTCAGGCGCATGCCTCCACGCTGCCTGCCCCGCCGAGCGGTCGCCCGCATCGTTACCGGGCCGTGTCCCTCCCCGGCGCTCCGAAAGTACGCCTGTTCAAGCGCCGCGAGCCCGGCTCCCGCCCGCGTCCTGCGACACTGCTCCCATGCGGGGGATGCACCAGGACACGATCGAGGTCGCGGACGACCGGATCGACGGACCACACGGCCCGGTCCCCGTCCGGCGGTACCGACCGCTGGACCGGAGCGCCGGCACGGGCCCTCCGACCCTGGTCTGGGTGCACGGCGGCGGGTTCTTCCGGGGCGACCTCGACCTGCCGGAGTCCGACGCCGTCGCACGGGAGCTCGCCGAGCGCGGGCTGCCGGTCGTGACCGTCGACTACCGCCTCGGACCGCTGCCCGGACTGCCGTGGCTCGGCCGGGGTGGACCACGTGGGCGACGACGGGCACCCCACGCGCGGGACGAGATCGTCGCCGTCCTCCACCACCTGCACCACGAGGCACCGTCCGGGCTGCTGCTCGGCGGGGCGAGCGCCGGTGCGTGCTTGGCGGCATCCGCGGTCGCGACCGCCCCGCCGCTGGTCGGCCTCGTGCTGACCTACGGGTTCTTCCACGCCCGGCTCCCCCGTGACCGGGCGCTGCAGCGACTCGTCCGAGGGCACCGGCGGCTCACGCACGCGCCGCTGCTGCTCGACCTGAGCAACCGGGCCTACGCGGGCGGCCGCCCCACTGCGGTCTACCCGGAGTCCGACGACCTCGGCGGGTTCCCCCGCACCCTGTTGATCGACGCCGAGCGGGACGTGATGCGCGCCTCGAGCGAGCCCTTCGCGGACGAGCTCGAGGCCGCGGGCATCGAGGTCGAACGACACGTCCTGCCGGACAGCCGTCACGCGTTCCTCAACCGACCCGGCACGCGGGACTTCGACGACACGATCGATCGCATCGAGGACTGGGCCGACCGGACCCCCATCCGCTGAACGCTCATCCGGCTGCGAACGGCGGACATCCGGGGACGGCACGCCCGCGGCGGACGTACTCTGGAAACGGAAGCAACGGCGGTTCCGAATCCCCTTCGCCACGCTCCCTGCCGTGGCGTCTCACCACCGTGACGAAGAGTTCCATCGTGACCGAACACCTCATCGAGTACGTCGCCCGCGACCGCACGGGCATCACCGCCGTCGTGACACCGACCGGTGTCATCGACGTGGACACCGTGATCCAGCACATCCGCGCCGGCCACGCGGGCTACTACGTGGCTGCCGACTCGTGGAAGCGCACGCCGGTCCGGAGCATGTCCTTCATCGGCGGGACCTACCTGTTCGCGAACTGGGACGGGTCCAAGCGGAACATGCTGCACGACCTGGCGTTCCGTTCGCCGACGCGCTCGATCGAGACGCCCCACGAGCCGGAGTCGCGGTTCTCGCGGTTCCTCGACGCACTGTTCGGCAGGCGCACCCCGCAGCTCTGACTCACGGGCATCTGCCCGTGCGGACGTAGCTGGGCAGGCGGCCGATCCCGCTGCGAAACGGCTACGACCATGCCGGCACGGACACGCTGAGCCGCCTGCAATCACAGCCCCCTCGTTGCACGACGGACGCGACTCTACGGCGTCAACGCCCGTCGGATCGGGTTGCTCACGTTGCCCGCCGCGTCGACGGCCCAAGCGAGCACGGTGTAGCGCTGCCCGGTACGCAGCGCCGGAAGTGTGGCTGAACCAGCCGCCGCTGTACCGATGGCCGAGCCGGACAGGACGGTCGCACCGGTGCCGTCACCCTCGACGAGTCGCACGACAGTGGACACAGCGTCGGACGACTTTGACCGCCCCCAGCTGACGGTGCGTTTCCTCCGCTCCGGTGATCGTCACGCCAGCGGGGCCACGCGGGGCAGTGACGTCAGCACGGTGGCGGAAGAGCAGTTCTCCTCGGATCGGGTCCGGGTACGGGTCCCCTGGGCAGTCAACGGTGAAGACGACTCGCGCTCGGTCGACCATCCCTCGGTCCTTGAACTTCAGGCCGGAGATCGTCTCCGTCCCCGTCGTCCCGAAGCAGTCCCGGTACGCGCGCGAGATGTTCAGGCTCGGGACGTCCGTTTCGTTGCCACCGACCGCGAACGTCCCGTCCCGCAGAGCCTGCCCCCTCGGCATGGCGAGCTCGAGTCGGTTCACGCTGGCACCGTTGACGTAGGTCGCTGTGGCGCCGAACGCCACCGAGGAGTCCCCGTTTCGCTGCCCCCAAAGCGAGAAGGGCCCGTCAGCATCGGTCCTCGTCTTGCCGAGCGCGACCCAGTTGCGTCCCTTGACCGTCAGTCGCGTGATGCCGAGGGGAGCGTCCCCAGACAGGTCTGCCGTGGCCGTCGAAGAACCCGTGGGCACCGTCAGCGCCGCCGTCCGGGGACCACCGTGCTTCGGCGAGAACCCGATCCGGACAGAGCAGGTCGATCCCGCAGGCAGGACGGTCGCGCTGCATGCGTCATCAGCCAGCGCCCAGTCCCCGGCCTGCGGTCCGCCGAGGGCAACGCGCCCGAGCGTCACGGGTGCGGAACTGGCGTTGTGCACTGCCTCGGTGACCCAGACCCGCGTCCCGTTGACCGGAGTCTGCGGCCAGTGCAGGTGTGTGCCGGCGAACCGGACGTCCGCTTCGTCCTGCCCGAAGCGGATCTGCCCGAACGTCGCGTCGGAAGGCAGGTCTCCGCGCAGGCGGAACACCGCATCGAACCGGGCCATCGTGCCGGCATCGTTGAACGCGATGTCGCGGACCTCGAGCTCGCCGGTCTTCCCGAGCGGAAACGTGCCGACAGCGAGGTCCTCACCGTCATTCCGTTCGATGTCGAAGTCCTCCAGGTTGAGCGAGGTGCCGTCTTGGTGCGGGAACGTCACACCGACGGTCGTCTTCGTCGCGGAGCGCAGGGTGATGTCGCCGTCACCCCAGCGTTGCGGCACGATCCGCTCTGGCGGCGTCGTGTTCGCGAGTACCCCGATCACGACAGGCTGCGGATCAGCGGCGGCGGATTGAGCGACCATGACCGATCCGAAGACGGCGAGGATGACGCCTGCGGCGATATGTGTGGTGTGTGCCGTCCGTGGCATGGCGCTCCTTGCAGCGAATGAGGGAATGCCACTCCGATCCTGCCGTACGGAGCGACCGCTGTCCGCGCGTCCGTGTCCCGCAGTGGGACGCTGCGTGGCCGGGTGCGGTGTGCCTGCGACCGGCCACGTCGGTCAGCGGACCGACTTGATGGGCAGGATCACCAGGGCGCCGAGGATGACGGCGACGCCGGCACCCCAGAGCATGAGCGTGTAGTTCTGGCCGCCACCGATGCCGAGGAGGAACAGACCGACGGCGGGGGCGAGTGACTGCGGCAGGGCGTTCGCGATGTTGATGACGCCGAGGTCCTTGCCGGGGCGCTCCGGGTCGGGCAGCACGTCGACGACCAGGGCGGTGTCGATGGCGGCGTAGATGCCGAAGGCGAAACCGAGGACGATCTCGGCGAAGTAGAACCCGCCGACACTGTCGACGTGGGCCAGGATCACCAGGCCGACGGCGGTCATGGCCGTCGAACCCCAGACGAAGACCTTGCGACGCTGGATCCGGTCGGACACCCAGCCGGAGACGGCCGCACTGACGAGCAGGGCGATCGTGTACAGCAGCACGCCGAACGCGACGGCCCCGACCGCTTCGCCCTGCGGGAGCCCGATGCGGTCCTGCATGTAGAGGAGTCGGTACGTCGTGAACATGAACGTGCCGAAGGTGATGAGGAAACGGCCCCACCAGGCGAGCCCGAAGTCGCGGTGCTTGATCGGGTTCGTCCAGAACGAGTTGATCAGGTTGATCCAGCTGAAGGGCTTGACCGGCGTCGTCGGCAGGTCGTCGCGGGCGACGAACGAGTAGACGAGGACCGCGATGATCGCCAGGACGCCCGGTGCGATGAACAGGACCGGCAGGTTGCCGACCAGGTACACGGCCAGGTAGAGCCCGGCCAGGATCGCGATGTTCTGCGCCAGGGCGATGACGCTCGACGCCTTGCCGCGCTGGAACTCCGGCACGTTGTCGGCGAAGCTCGCCGTCAGCGTGGACAGGACGGCGTTGGCGGAGACCTGCGCCAGCACCCAGGCCAGGGTGAGCTGGAGCACGTCGGGCGAGAACGCGAGCCAGGCGAGGGAACCGACGAAGACGACGACACCGCCGACCATCCAGGGGCGTCGACGGCCCCACCGCGTGCGGGTGCGGTCGGAGAGCGCGCCGAACAGGGGGTTGGCGAACAGGGCGCCGAGCGCGCCGAACGGCAGGACCGAGCCGACGACGGTCTCGGGGCTCGTCGGGTTCAGCTCCGTCGCCTTGATCGACATGCTCACGAAGACGGGGGTGAGCAGGGCGACGAACAGGCCGAACTGGGCGAAGCTGAGGCCCCAGAGGTACCCCCGACCCACCCGGACGGTGCTGACGGACTGCGTGATGCCCTCGACCGAGAACGCCCGGGACGCAGCGGCGTCCGTGGCGGTGGCTCCGGCGGCTGCGGTGACCGCTGGGGACGCGGTCCCGGCGATGCCCCGCGTGGGTTCTTCCTTCGACGTCGGTGTCGACATGACTCCTCCTTGAGTCACAGGGGGCTTCGGTGCCCACTGAATCCCTAGTGCTGCTAGGTGATCGGGACTGTAGCACCGGAAACCTCCTGCCGGAAGGTTTTGTCGCGCATGTTTCGTCGGGTGCCGACGGAGGGGTGCGGACGCAGAACGACACCGCCGCTGTCGAGGACAACGACGGTGTCGTTCTGCATCGACCCGCAGGCCGGACGGAGCGCCTACTGCTCGCCGTCCTCTTCCGGGTTGAAGTGCGAGTCGTCACCCGCGTGACCGGCGGCGAGGCCGTCGGGGTTGTTGGGGATGGTGTTGTCGTCGCCGAGGCCGCCCGGCTTCTCGGTGCCCTCCGGGTCGTTCGCCGGGGTGCCGTGGGTGTTGTCGCTGTCGGTCATGATCTGCTCCAGTGGAGTGGTCGATCCGGAGGCGCTGCCCCCGGTGTTGCTGAGGACTCGGACAGTACGTGCCGCCCCTCGGAACGAGCCGTCCGGCACAGGTGACACGGACCGGCGCACTCGCTAGATTGTTCAACAACCCGCGAGGACAGGGAGCACCCGTGACGACGATCGACCTGAACAGCGACCTGGGCGAGGGCTTCGGCGCCTGGGCCATGGGGGACGATGCCGCGATGCTCGACGTCGTCTCGAGCGCCAACGTCGCCTGCGGGTTCCACGCCGGCGACCCGACGATCATGCTCACCACCGCCCGCGCCGCCGCCGAACGTGGTGTGGCGGTCGGCGCCCACGTGGCCTACCGCGACCTGATCGGGTTCGGCCGCCGACCCGTGCACGTCACGCCCGACGAGCTGTACGCCGACGTCGTGCACCAGCTCGGAGCGATGGCCGCCACGGCCCACGTCGCCGGCGCGGCCGTCACCTACGTCAAGCCCCACGGCGCCCTGTACAACACCGCCTGCGCCGACCCGGTGCAGGCCGAGGCGGTCGTCCGTGCCGTGGCCGACGCCGACCCGTCCCTCGCGGTGCTCGCGCTGCCCGGGTCGGAGCTGCTGCTGGCGGCCGAGCGGCACGGGCTCCGCACGGTGAGCGAGTCGTTCGCCGACCGCGCCTACGAACCCGACGGCTCGCTGGTGTCACGGAAACAGCCGGGGTCGGTGCTGCACGACCCGGACGAGGTCGCAGCCCGGGTGCTCCGCATGGTCACCGACGGCGTCGCGACCGCCGTCGACGGGTCCGAGATCGCCGTGCGTGCCGACTCGGTCTGCGTGCACGGAGACTCCCCCGACGCGGTCGCGATGGCCCGATCCGTCCGAGCGCTGCTGACCGAGCACGGCGTGACGATCGCGCCCTTCGCACCGTCCCCGCCGCTCGCGCCGTGACGGGTCCCGAGGTCCGCTCCGTTGGCGGCACCGCACTCCTCGCCACGTTCGAGTCGCTCGCCGACGTCGTCGCCTTCCGCGCCGGGCTCGCACACGCCACCCTGCCGGGGCTGACCGAGGTCGTCTCCGGCGCCCGGACTCTGCTGCTCCGGTTCGACCCGACGACGACGGACGCCGGGCGGCTCCGCTCCGAGCTCGCCCAGGTCACCCCGGTCAGCGCCACACTCGAAGCGCACGACGCCGACCCGCTCGTCATCCCCGTCACCTACGACGGCGAGGACCTCGACACCGTCACCGAGCTGACCGGCATGCGGCGGGACGAGCTCGTGGCGTGGCACACCGGGCAGCTCTGGACGAGCGCGTTCTGCGGCTTCGCACCCGGCTTCAGCTACCTCACCGGCAGTGCTCGACCGCTCGACCTGCCCCGCCGCAGCACCGCCCGGACGGCCGTCCCGAGCGGGGCCGTCGCGGTGGCCGGCGAGTTCAGCGCCGTCTACCCGAGGACCTCCCCCGGCGGCTGGCAGCTCATCGGCCGCACCGAGGTGCCGATGTGGTCCCTCGACCGCACGCCTCCGGCACTCGCCCCCGCCGGCACGCTCGTCCGGTTCGTCGTGGCGGGTGCGGCATGACCGCGCTGACCGTCGTGCAGGTCGGCTACGGCGCGACCACGCAGGACCTCGGGCGCCCGGGGTTCAGCGACATGGGTCTCGGCGCGGCCGGAGCCGCCGACCGCGGCTCCGCGGCGCTCGCCAACCGGCTGGTCGGCAACCGTCCCGACGCGGCCGTCCTGGAGGTCCTGCTCGGCTCCGTCACGCTGCGCGCCGACGCGTACGTGGTCGCGGCCACCACCGGCGCGGCCTGCCCCGTCGAGGTCGAGCGGGCGGACGGGTCGGTCCGGGGTGCGGCCTCGCACGAGGTGCTGCTCCTGGCCCCGGGCGACACGCTCCGGATCGGCACCGCGACCGTGGGCCTGCGTGCCTACGTCGCGGTCCTCGGGGGCTTCGCGGTCGACCCGGTGCTCGGCAGTCGCTCGTGGGACTCCCTCGCGCGCCTCGGACCGCCGCCGCTGTCGGCCGGTGACGTCCTGCCCGTCGGTGACGCGCGGGTGTCGTGGCCGATCGTCGACGCGGTGCCGCAGCCCGAGCCGCGGTGGCCCGACGAGCCGGTCGTGCTCGACGTGGTGCCCGGACCGCGCGACGACTGGTTCACCCCGGAGTGGCGCACGACCCTGACCGGCCAGGACTTCTCCGTCAGTGCGGACAGCGACCGCGTGGGGGTCCGCACCACGGCCGAGACGCCGCTCGCCCGCTCCGTGGCACGCGAACTGCCGAGCGAGGGCGTCGAGACCGGGTCACTGCAGGTGCCGCCCGAGGGCTTCCCCGTGCTGTTCCTCGCCGACCACCCGGTGACCGGCGGCTACCCGGTCGTCGCCGTCCTGACACCGTCGTCGATCGACCTCGCTGCGCAGCTCCGTCCGGGCGATCCGCTCCGGTTCCGCATCGTCGGCTGACCGCCCCGGAACAAGCGCAGGGGGTCAGGGGTTGGCTTGGACACCGCTGACGAAAGGTTCCCCATGTCGATGACCGTCCTGCTCGAGGTCCAGTTCCAGAGCGACGCCCCCGAAGACGCACTCCAGGGTGCGATCCGCGAGACGCTCGAACAGACCGCGTCGTTCCACGGCCTGGAGTCGCTCGAGGTCCTGGTCGACGACGAGGACCCGGCACGCATGGTCGTCGTCGAGTCGTGGACGACCCCCGAGGACCACGACACCTACGTGGCCTGGCGCGCGACACCCGAGGGCGCTCCGGCGATGGCACCGTTCCTCGCCGCGACTCCGGTCACCCGCACCTTCGCGCGGACCCTCCCGCTCGACTGAGCGGGCGCCGACACCGAAGCTGACGCCGACGCCGACGCCGGTGCCGCGGTACGACGACGGCGCGATCGCTCAGATCGTGTCGTCGTCGGTGTCGAGCGGCACCGGTCGGTCGTCGTCGGGGAGCAGTTCGTCGTCCGCGTCGTCGACCACCGGCAGGTCGTCGGGGTCGAGCACGGTCGGCTGCGGTTCGTAGTCGGTCTCCTGCGCCTCGCGGAAGTCGTCGAGGTTCTCGTCGTCCTTCGGATCGCTCATGGCCCCGAAGCTACTCCGGATCCTCGACGTGTCCGCAGACGATCAGCGCTCCCGACGAACGATCAGCGGGCGGCGTGCTCCCGGGCCTCCATGGCGTCCCAGGCGAAGCTCGCCAGCCAGTGGGTGGAGTAGTACTCCTCGCCGACGCTCGCCGCGAGCCCCGAGGCCAGCAGCCGGTCGGCCGCGTCGTCGAGCAGGTCGGCGACGCCGGTGCCGGAGGCGTCCGGACCGCCGGCGCGGAGTGCGTCCGCGATGCGCCGGGCCGACCCCGCCCGCGACAGGTCGAGCCCGAACAGGTGCACCTGCTGCGGGTCGTTCTCGTCACGGACCACCGTCGACCGCAGGATCGCGTCACCCGGCTGCACCGCGGCGAAGAAGCCGTGGGCCCACGTCGCGAACTCCGCGGCGGGCAGCACCGCACGCATCAGGTCGGCTTCGGCGAAGCCCGCGGACAGGAAGTCGTGCCCGCTCCGCTCCCAGGCGAACGGCCACCCGGCGTCCGCGCCGAACCAGTCCCGTGCAGCCCCCTCGACCGCTGCCGCCAGGGCCGGACGGTCGAGCGACCGGGCGGCCTCGAGCACGAGCAGCAGTCCGAACGCCGAGTTCGAGTGCACGCCGTGCCGGACCGGGTGCGCGGCGCCGTCGATCCACCGGACGACCAGGTCTTCGAGGACGTCGACGACGGGTGCGAACCCCGGTGCCAGTGCCCGGACGGCGGGCGCCTCGGATGCCGACACCTCGGCGGCGAGCCGCGCGAGCCACGCCCAGCCGTAGGGGCGCTCGTAGTGCGGCGTCTCGCGCAGGTAAGCGGCCTCGGTCGCCAGGTGATCCGTCGTGAGGTGCGCCTGCAGGATCGCGGTGAGCCGGGCCTCCAGGTCGGTGGGCAGGCCGTGCGCGACCAGGCGCGCCGCGAGCCAGTGCATGTGCACCGACGAGTGCCAGTCGTACGACGTGGCGAAGGCGGGGTGGAGCTCGACGGGCAGGGCCCGGTCGTCCGGCCCGGACGTCGCGTGGTGCGCGGCGTACGGGTACTCGCGGGTCGTGTTGTCCGCGGCGACGGCCGCGAAGCGGTCGGCCCACGCGGCCCGGGTCAGGTCGATCGGGGCGGCATCAGAATGCGACAAGGTACATGACTCCCATGTTGACGACGAGCAGGATGGCGGCGGTGGGGATCTGCGCCTTGATCGGGCCGTACTTGTCCCGCATCTCGAGCAACGCGGCCGGCACGAGGTTGAAGTTCGCGGCCATCGGGGTGACGAGCGTGCCGCAGAAGCCGGCGAGCATGCCGATCGCGAAGATCGCGGCGGGGTTGCCGTCGAAGCCCTGCACCAGGACGGGCCAGCCGATCGCGGCCGTCATGATCGGGAAGGCGGCGAAGGCGTTGCCCATGATGATGGTGAACAGGGCCATGCCCAGGCAGTAGATGACCACGGCGGCGAGCAGCGAGCCGTCGGGCAGGACCGACTTGATGATCGTGCCGACGGCGTCACCGACCCCCGCCTGCGTGAAGACGATGCCGAGCGTCGAGAGCATCTGCGGCAGCAGCGCCGCCCAGCCGATCGCCTGCAGCAGGCGACCGCCCTCGCGGATCGGGGTGGCGATCTTCGGCGGGCGCAGGACGAACACCGCCACGACCACGGCGAGCACCGAACCGATGCCCAGGCCGGTCAGGGTCGCGCTGCCCTCGGCGAGGAGCGGTTCGCCGCCGAACGAGACGAGCGGGCCGAGCGTCGCGACCAGCACGGCGACCACCGGCACCACGAGGGCCGGGATGAAGAGCCGGTTGCCGTACTTCGTCGCGAACGCGGCGCGCTCGTCCGGGCTGGTGGTGGCGAGCACACTCGTGCTGCCGCTGCCGGCGTCCGTGATCTCCTGCGTCACGCCGGTGGGCTCGGCGGGGCCGGTCTCGGCACCCGTGCCGGCGCCGGGGATGCTCGCGACCCGGGTGCGGCTCGTCGTGCCGGTGAAGCCGAGCCCGGCGAGCGCGACCATCACGAGGACGGCGATCCCGAGTGTCCAGGCCGGCACGGTGCCGGCGGCGACGAAGGTGCCGTAGAAGAACGACAGGCCGAGGATGCCCCAGAACGCCGCGTTGCCCAGGCGCTTCGCGTGCGCGGTGTCGGTGACGATCAGGACGGCGACGGCGATGAAGAACGCGCCGATGAGCCAGTAGAGCCATTCGCTGGTGATCACGCTGCTGCCCCCAGGGTCGGGGCGTCGGCACGGGCGTCCGCCGCCATCTTGTCGAGTCGGCGGTCGAACAGCAGCAGGCGTCCGCCGTGCACGATGAGTGCCGCGATGCCCGTGGGGATCGCCCACAGGGCCAGGTCGATCGGTTCGAGCGACAGCCCGTAGGTCGAGTCGACGAACGTCGTGATGAGCAGGATCGAGCCGACGGCGACGAAGACGTCCTCGCCGAAGAACACGCCGACGGTGTCCGATGACGCCGAGTAGCCCTTGATCTTCTCGCGCATGCGGTCGTCGATCCGCCCGTACTTCTTGGTCGCCGCACCCTCGGCCATCGGGTAGACCAGCGGGCGCACGGTCTGCGCCGGGCCACCGATGCTGGTCAGGCCGACCGCCGCGGTGACCTGCCGGATCACCAGGTAGCCGGCGAGCAGACGACCCGTCGTGAGCTTGTCGAGCTTCGCGATGAGGCGCTTCGCCTGGTCCTGCAGGCCGTAGCGCTCGATCAGACCGATGACGGGCAGGACGAGCGCGAAGGTCGTGACGGACCGGCTCGAGGCGAACCCGTTGCCGAACGCGTCGAGGATGCCGACGGGACCGATCCCGCCGATGGCCGCGGTCACGATGCCCGCGACCGTGACGACGAGGAGCGCATTGATGCGCAATGCGAAGCCGACGATGACGACGGCGACGCCGATGAGGACGAACATGCGGGACAGTCTGGACCGCATTGTTCAACAATCGCAAGAGCCGGTTCTGCTCTGTAACACGCCCTTCACAAACGCCACCCGTGCCAGGATCGGTGCCATGACCCGAACCGTCGGCGGCGCTGACTCCACGGCCACGCGGTTGCGCACCATGATCGCGTCGGGTGGGTTCTCCCCCGGGGCGCAGCTGTCCGAGGAGCGGTTGAGCGACCAGCTCGGGGTCTCGCGGAACACCCTGCGCGAGGCCTTCCGGCTGCTCGCCCGCGACCGCCTGGTCGAGCACGTGTTCAACCGCGGGGTGTTCGTCCGCCGGCTCTCCGCCGCCGACGTCACCGATCTCTACGCGGCTCGGCGGGTGCTCGAAGAGGCAGCCGTCCGTGCCTGCACCCCCGACGCACCGGCACTCGCCGAGGCCGCCGCAGCGGTCGCCGACGCCCGGGCAGCAGCGTCCGCGGGCGACTGGGGTGCGGTCGGCACGGCCGACATCCGGTTCCACGCCGAGCTCGTGCGCGCGGTGCCGAGCGAGCGGATCCACGCCCTGATGGACGGCCTGCTCGCCGAGATGCGGCTCGCCTTCCTGACCACCGCCGACCCGGCCTCGTTCCACGCCGACTTCGTCGAACGCAACGACGCGATCGTGTCCGCGTTGCGCGGTGGCGACCAGGACGCCGCCTCGGCGCTGCTCGCCGACTACCTCGACGACGCGGAGCGGACGCTGCGGGTCGCCGCCGGCGCAGCCGGCTGAGGGACGGCCAGGAGGCCCGGTGCGGCTCCGTCCCGCACGTTCCGTCCGGCGGCGCTAGCGCTGGTACCGGCCGAGTCCGAGCTTCTTGTCACGCAGCGAGACCGCGAGCGTGACGCTGCCGAGAACGATCCAGACGGCGGCCAGGACCGCGCGCCAGACGGCGGGATCGAGGATCGCGAGGACCGCCCAGACGACCCCGAGCGCGAGCCACGCCACACCGACCGAGATGCTCGGCCGTCCGAAGGCGGCACGGTACACCCGGTTCTCGTTGCTCATGCGCCGAGCGTACGCCCGGCTCGTCGGCGGGCAACCCTCGAGGACCAATGGATCAGGACTTCCCGCCGAGCAGGGCTGTGACCGCGTCGACCACGACCTGGCGACGCCGCGGCGGCGTCACGGCCTGCACCAGCGGCTCGTACTCCGGAGCGGTCGCGCTCCAGAACGCAGCGGTGTGCAGGACGAGCCCGAGGAGCACCGCCGGACGGAACGCCCGCGGCAGGACCCCGGCGCGCTGCGCGTGCTCGACCTCGGCCACCGCGTCTGCGTAGCTGGTCGCGACGGACTCGAGCGGGACGTCGGCGCGCTCGAGCCGGTGCCAGGTCGCGAGCCGCTGGGCCCAGGGGCGACGGGCGTAGGAGTCGTGCACCCGGCCGGCCCAGGCGGCGAGGTCGGCGGTGTCGAGTGGAGCCTGGGCGAACGTCTCGGTCACGGTGTCCGCGACGAGGGCGTCGAACAGCCCCTCCTTGCTGCCGAAGTAGTGGAAGACCTGCGCCTTGTTGCTCGACGCCGCGGCACCGATCCGTTCGACCCTGCCGGCGGCCAGTCCGACCGCGGCGAACTCGTCCCGCGCGGCGAGCAGGAGCCGGGCGCGCATCGCGTCAGCGGCTGGGGGCGTGAATCGGGCCATGGCGACCACCGTACCGATCACGCGGCCCGCAGAGCTGGAGTGCACCGCAGCAGCTTCAGGCCCGCTGTCTCCGCACAGCGCTCAAGAGGACCAGCGCGAGCGTCAACAGGACGCCGCCGACCACGGCCCCCTGGACGAGGTCAGCGAAGCCGCGCTGCGGATCGCCACCCCTGACGAGGATCGCGACGACCAACGCCGCCGTCACCGCGAGCACGATCGACCGGGCTCGCAGGCTTCCGTCGGAGCGACTCACGGCGGCGTGGATCGCCACGAACGGGACCGGGAAGAGCGCGCCGAAGGCAGCCGAGCCGTCGAAGAAGAGGAGTCCGACGAGCAGCCCTGCCCCGAGGCCGGTCGACAGCACCACCCAGTCCGACGCGGAGATCCTGGCCCGCACGGTGCCTCCGCGATGACGCCGACCGAGCAAGATCGACAGGGCGCAGACGGCGCCACCGACGAGCAGGAACACCCCCGGATCCCACGACGCCTCGTTCGGAGCGCTCAGCATCGAGGCCCCGAGCGCCATGCTGGCGAACAGGATCACCCGGACCCCACTCCGCCTCACGCGCCCAACCTCCCGCCGCTGATGTTCCACATTCCGACGGTACCCCCAAGCGCCCGTGCGGGCCCGCAGGGGCGTGGACGAGTTCGACGCATCGTATGACGTTGCACATTTCACCGGACAGCGGCAGATTGGTGCCTGACCGTCGAAGGGCGCCGATCGGGAGGGAAACCCAATGACGTCGTTCACCGTCTCCACGAGCAAGATCGCAATTGTTGGCCTGTTGGCAACCGGGTTGTGCGCGCCGACGTTCGCCGCTCCGCCAGCTCACGCTGCCACGGGAGCACCTGCGGCTTCGGTCACCTCGATCGTCGAGGACCTCGATCTCCAGGCCGCCGACGTCGAACGCGGGCTTGCGCTGATCGAGAGCGTTCCGGAAGCCGTCCTCCTCCAGGGCCAGACCGCGTACGAGGAATGGACAGCTGGCAACCCGCTGGTCCAGCGAGCGACTCGTGCGAGCATCCTCGAGTGCACGGGAGCGATCGCGCTCGTGATCGCCTCAACGGCATTCCCCGTCGCGAAGATCTTGAAGATCAAACGTTTGATCAACTCGCTCGGCGGCGTCACGAAGGCAGTCCGGATCATGTGGGGCGCGTCCTTCAGCTGGGAGAAGATCCGGGCCCTCGGCGGGGCTGCGGCTGCGCTGGGGGCTGAGCTCCTCGGCATCGCGGCAGTGAAGCGAGGGTGCTTCCGATGAGGCGTCGGGCGCCGGCCTTCATCGTCCTCTTCGGGATCGTGTCGACGGTCGGCGCCTGGCTCTCGCTCGATCTGCTCTACGCGTGTTTGGCCGCGCTCGCGACGATCACGTACGCCGCCTTCGCTCCGAGCATCGTCGGGAGTACCCCGATCCCCCCGGGGTGCGCACCAGACCCGGCAAAGGTGCGGAGTTGGCGTGAGACGCATCCGGACTCGACGGTGAGCGAAGCGATCGATGCCGTCACCAAGCGTGAGCGCATCGACTCGGAGGCCCGTGGAGACAACAGCTCCGGGCGACCCGCCCGGCACCGCTGACTCCGACCACGCTGACCGCCCACGCAGGACCGGCGACGGTTCCATGCGCGCACCAGTCGGATCCCCGCGCGAGCACCACGACGACGCACGATTCCACCGCAGATGGGCAACTTTGCGTCCCCCGAACTTCCCTAGGCTCGAGACGATCCGGTAACGCGCACCACTCGTCCGCAGATCCGCGGCCGACCCCGATGACGGGAGGTTCGACATGTCCCAGTTCGCCCAGAAGATCTCGCAGGACGCCATCGTCGGAGAGCCCGAGGTCGTCGAGGACCACCTGTCCGTGCGCGAGATCGCCGCCCACCCCGCCTGGCTCCGGCTCAAGCGTTCAGTCATCGCCCTGCAGGCCCTGCAGACGCGGGACGGCTCCGTCCCCGAACCGTCCGACCACGCCGCTGCCGCCGGTCACGTCGCGGTGATCGTGCCGGCCATCGCCGAGCTGGCGCCCCACTTCCCGCACGATGCCGCGTTCCTGCAGGTGCTGCAGCACGACTTCGCTCGCTGGCAGCAGCAGGGCTTCGGGGTCCCCGACTTCCTCGACTCCCTCACCGCGTTCCAGCCGCAGCAGCACCGCGTAGACGGACTCGGCCACCTCGTCGTGTTCCCGATGGTCACCCAGAACGGCAGCACCTCGCGGTTCGTCGAGGCCGTCCTGGTCGAGGTCATCTGGCCGGAGTTCATCGCCGAGCTCGAGGCCGGCGACCACGGCAACGCGTTGTTCGTCGCGCTGCGCTTCGTCGACTTCACCCCGGGGTACGACACGAACTCGGCGGTGCTGTTCCCCGAGACCGTCGCGATGCGCTCGATCCCCGCCTTCACGTGGGGCGCGATCTTCCAGGACCGCGAGGCCGCCCGCTACCGCCGGGTCGTCCGTGCCGCCGCCGACGTCACCAAGCTCGAGCTGCCGGCCGAGGCCGCTGCGATGCTCGACGACCAGCAGCTGACCGAGCGGGTCTTCGTGATGTGGGACATCATCCACGACCGCTCGCACATGCGCGGGGACCTGCCCTTCGACCCGTTCATGATCAAGCAGCGGATGCCGTTCTTCCTCTACTCGCTCGAGGAGCTCCGCTGCGACCTGACCGCGTTCCGCGAGTCCGTGCGTCTGGATCGCGAGCTGTCCGCCGGACCGGACACGGGCCTCCAGGACGCGCAGCGCGCCATCCGCGACCACGCGCGCCTGGTGCAGTACGCGGTCGTCTTCGACCGCATCTTCCGCTTCGCGATCACCGGCAGCCGCGTCCGCAACTACGACGGACTGGGCGGCCAGCTGCTGTTCGCCTGGATGCACCAGCACGGCGTCCTGCACTGGACGGACACGCAGCTGACGATCGACTGGCCCGAGGTGCCGGACGTGATCATCGCCCTGAGCGACGAGATCAACGAGCTCTACCGGCGCTCGATCGACCGGCCGAAGTCGGCGCACTGGCTCGCCGCGTACGAGATGCTGACCCGCACGCTCACGCCGCACCCGGCGTCGAAGTGGGCGCGTGGCCTGCCCGACGAGACGCTCGCCGGACCGCCGCGCGGCTACACCGATGCGGTGCTCGACGACGAGTTCCCGCTGTCGATGTTCTACGAGGCGCTCGACAAGAAGATGGCGACCGTCATCGCGTCCACGGCCGGCATCACCGGCACCACGGACGCCGAGCTCGTCGGCGAGGCCGCCGCGTGACCGACGGCTCGGTGGCCGGTCGCCTGGTGCTGATCACCGGTGCGACCAGTGCCAGCGGCGCAGCCGTCGCGCGCGCACTCACCGCCGCCGGTGCGGCCGTCGTCGCGGTCGGCACCAGACCCGACGCCCTGGAGGCCCTGCGCGCGTCCGTCCCGGGCGTCACGACGCGGACGTGCGACCTGTCGGACCTCGGTGCGGTCACCGCGTTGGCCGACGACGTCCACGCGGACGCCGGCCGCGTCGACGGACTGGTCCACCTGGTCGGCGGGTGGCGCGGCGGTGGCAGCATCGTCGGCCAGTCCGACGCGGACTGGGACTTCTTCGACCGCGCCTTCCGGACCCTGCGGAACACGACCCGGGTCTTCCACGACGACCTGGTGGCGTCCCCTGCCGGACGGTTCGCGTTCGTGTCGTCCACCGCGGTCGACTCCCCCACCGCCGGCGCCGCGAACTACGCGTCGGCGAAGGCCGCGTCCGACGCCTGGGTCCGGGCCGTGGCGCAGGGGTTCCGGAAGGTGGCGCCGGAGACCGCCGCGGCCACCGTGTTCGTCGTCGGCGCGTTGTCCGGCCTCGAAGCGCAGCTCGGCGCCGAGGTCGTCCGGCTCTGGGACACCCCATCGGCCGACGTCAACGGTGCCCGCATCCCGCTCACGGCGCCTGATCCCTCGAACCTAGGATGAACGAGTGACCCTCCGACTGCACGACCTGGACCTGCGGGGCTTCGCCTCGGACAACTACGCCGGCGTCCACCCCGAGATCCTCGCCGCCATCGCCGCGGCCAACGAAGGCCACCAGATCGCCTACGGCGAGGACGTCTACACGGCACGTCTCAACGAGGTGATCCGCGAGCACTTCGGGTCGCAGGCCGAGGCGTTCCCGGTGTTCAACGGCACCGGCGCGAACGTCGTCGGGCTGCAGTCGATGCTGCCGCGGTGGGGAGCGGTCGTGTGCACCGCGACCGCGCACATCCACACCGACGAAGCCGGTGCGCCCGAGCGCGTCGCCGGCATCAAGCTCCTGCCGGTCGAGGCACCCGACGGCAAGCTGACGCCCGAGCTCATCGACCGCGAGGCCTGGGGCTGGGGCGACGAGCACCGTGCCCAGCCGCTCGTCGTGTCAATCACCCAGACCACCGAGCTCGGCACCGCCTACACGGTGGACGAGGTCCGGACGATCGCCGACCACGTCCACTCGCTCGGCATGAAGCTGCACATGGACGGCGCCCGCATCTCCAACGCCGCCGCGTCCCTCGGGGTGCCCCTGCGCGACTTCACCACCGACGCCGGTGTCGACGTGCTGAGCTTCGGCGGGACGAAGAACGGCATGCTCTACGGCGAGGCGATCGTCGTGCTGAACCCCTCGGCGTCCGAGGGGTTGCACTACCTGCGCAAGATGAACATGCAGCTCTCGTCGAAGATGCGGTTCGTCTCCGCGCAGCTCATCGCCCTGCTCAGCGACGACCTGTACCTGCGCTCCGCCGGGCACGCCAACGCCATGGCCGCCCGACTGCGCGGTGCTTTGGAGGCCGGTATCGCCGACGGCAGCATCCGGGGCGTCGGCTTCAGCCAGCAGACCCAGGCGAACGGCGTCTTCGCGACCCTGCCCGCCGGGGTGGCCGACCGGCTGCGGAAGCACTTCCGGTTCTACGACTGGGACGCCAGCCGCAACGAGGTGCGGTGGATGTGCGCGTACGACACCTCGGAGCAGGACATCGACGACTTCGTCGCGGCGCTGACGCGGGAGCTCGACGCCGCCTGAGCCGGCACCGTCCGGTCCGGCGCGCACCGGTCGGGCGCGCGCCGAGTCGGCACCGGCGGTCGGTTCACCCGAACGGGATGACCCGCACCACGATCGCCACCACGAGCATCGCCATCGCGACCACGGCCGCCCGCCACAGCACCTTCCGGTGGTGGTCGCCGAGGTTCACGTTGGCCAGCGACACCAGCAGCAGGATCGCGGGGACGAGCGGGCTCTGCATGTGCACCGGCTGCCCGACGACCGAGGCCCGCGCCATCTCGGCCGGGGTGATCCCGTACGCCGCGGCACTCTCGGACAGCACCGGCAGGATGCCGAAGTAGAACGCGTCGTTGCTCATGAAGAACGTCAGCGGCATGCTCAGCACACCGGTGATGCCCGCCAGGTACGGGCCCATCGAGTCGGGGATCACCGCGACGAGCCAGTCGGCCATCGCCGCGACCATCCCGGTGCCGTCGAGCACCCCGATCAGCACCCCGGCGGCGAACACCATCGACACGACACCGACGATGCTGGGGGCGTGCGCGACGATCTGCGCGGTCTGCTGCTTGAGCTGCGGGAAGTTCACGAGCAGGGCGATCGCCGTGCCGATCATGAACACGAAGTGCAGCGGCAGCAGGCCCAGCACGAGCGCCACCATCACCGCGACGGTCAGCGCCAGGTTGAACCAGATCCGCTTCGGCCGCAGGGTCGGACGGTTCGGGTCGAGCATCGTCTCGGCCATGGTGCCGGTCCCCGTGCTCTCGTCCCCCGACCCGACGCCGTCCACGCCCTCGCCGTCCGCACGCCGACCGTCGGCCTTCCCGCCGCGCAGTCCGAGCGCGACCGTGGGGCTCGTGAACATCCCGCCGCCGGTCCCACCCACCGCCGCGAGCACCCGTGAACCGGCCCGGGCGTTCGCCCGTTCCGGCACCCGCGCACCCCGCGAGGCCTCGGTGAACTCGATCAGCCCGAGGCGCTTCCGCTCCCGCAGGCCCATCGTCCACGCGAACGTGAAGCACAGCAGCAGCCCGACCACGAGCGACGGCACGAGGGGCACGAAGATGTCCGTCGGGTCGATCTTCAGCGCGGCGGCGGCACGGGCGGTGGGCCCGCCCCACGGCACGATGTTGAGCGTGCCGTTCGTCAGACCCGCCACACACGTCATCACGACCGGGCTCATGCCGAGCTTCAGGTAGATCGGCAGCATCGCCGCCGTGACCACGATGAACGTCGTCGAGCCGTCCCCGTCGAGCGAGACCGCACCGGCCAGCAGAGCAGTGCCGAGCACGATCTTCGCCGGGTCGTTGCCGGTCACCCGCAGGATGAACCGGACGAGCGGGTCGAACAGGCCGACGTCGATCATCAGCCCGAAGTACATGATCGCGAACATCAGGAGCGCGGCCGTCGGTGCCAGCGTGCCGATCGCCTCGGTCACCATGTCGCCGAGTCCCAGACCCGCCCCCGCGAACAGTCCGAACACGGTCGGCACGATGACCAGCGCGAGCATGGGCGACATGCGCTTGGTCATGATCAGGACCATGAAGGTCAGGACCATCGCGTACCCGAGGATGACGAGCATCAGGACTCCTTCGTCCGTGTCTGGCAGTCCGGGCACGCTACGACCCGGCCTGGAGGCGCGGCGCGCTTCTGCACATTGGCGCACCATCGCGCGTTGACCGCCTTCTGCGCATTGTGCGCAGGCAGGTCGGCTCGCGCTCCGTACGCTGGGGTCGTGACCGACGACCGTTCACGGCGCCCCAGGCTCCGCTTCGCCACCGAGGTGCTCGTGCTGCAGCTCGCCGTGGTCATCGCCGTCGTCGCCCTGACCAGCGCCGTGTTCGTCCGGATCGAGGTCACCCGGCTCGAGCGCGCTGCCGAGGGGACCGCACTCGCGATCGCACAGAGCGTCGCCGCGCAGTCCGACGTCCGGGCCGCGGTCGCCCGGCTCAGCGTCGACGGCACCGACCTCGACCCCGCGGCCCTCGCCGACGGGCCCGTCCAGCGGGCGGCACTCGCAGCCCAGCGCAGGACCGGGGCACTCTTCGTCGTGGTCACCGACGACCGGGGCATCCGGCTGGCCCACCCCGACAGCGACCGGATCGGCGAGATGGTGAGCACCTCCCCCGACGCCGCACTCGCCGGCCGCGAGACCGTGTCCTGGGCACGCGGCACGCTCGGTGAGTCAGCGCGGGCGAAGGTACCCGTCTCCGCGCCCGCAGCCGGCGGGGCGGAGACGAGCCGGGCCTCCCGGCAGTCCGCCGTCGGCGAGGTGAGCGTCGGGTTCAACCGGGCACGCGTCTACGACACCCTGGTCGAGGACAGCATGCCGGTGATCGGTGCCGGGCTGGCGGCGGTCCTGCTCGCGGTGATCGCCTCGGTGCTGATCCGGCGGCGACTGGTGCGGCTGACGCTCGGGCTGCAGCCGGAGGAGCTCGTGACGCTCGTGCAGAACCAGCAGGCCGTGCTCGGCGGTGTCGGTGAGGGCGTCATCGCGATCGGGCCGTCGGGGGTCGTCACCGTCTGCAACCCCGAAGCCGTGCGACTGCTCGGACTGGCCGACCCGGTGGGTCGTCCGGTGGCATCGCTCGACCTGCCCGCGCCGCTCGGGTCGATGCTGGACGTGACCACCGCGGCTCCGGCGAGCGCCACGATCGTCGCCGGGCACCGGGTGCTGCTCGTCGACGTCCGCACGGTGTTCCGCGACGGACGCGACCTGGGCCGGGTCGCCGTCCTGCGCGACCGCACCGACGTCGAGGCCCTGACCCGACGGCTCGACGCCGTCGGGGCGATGAGCACGGCGCTCCGCGCGCAGCGCCACGAGTTCGCGAACCGGCTGCACGCGATCTCGGGGCTGCTCGACATCGGCGAGACCGCCCGGGCGCGCGCGTACCTGGCGGACGTGCAGGAGCGGGGGCCGCTGCGCTACCCGGTGCAGCACGCCGACCGGTTGACCGAGCCGTACCTGCAGGCGTTCCTCGGGGCGAAGGGGGTCGAGGCCGCCGAGCGTGGGGTGCTGCTGCGGATCGGGGCGGAGACGCTCGTGCAGGGGGCGATCACCGACCCGGGCGACGTGACCACCGTGCTCGGCAACCTGGTCGACAACGCGGTGTCGGCGGCCCTGGACGGGGACGAGCAGTCGAGGGACGGCGGATCCCCGTGGGTGGAGGTCGAGGTGCTCGACGACGGCACGACGCTGCACCTGTCGGTGATGGACTCCGGGCCGGGGGTGCCAGCCGATGCCGCGGACTCGCTGTTCGTGCGCGGTCCGGCGCCTGTTCCTGCGTCGGAGGACGTCTCGCAGGTGCACGGGCTCGGGATCGGGCTGCCGTTGTCGCGGGAGATCGCCCGGCGACACGGTGGTGACGTGTGGCTCGCCTCCCTCGGCTGTGACGACCACGGCGCGGTGTTCTGCGCCCGACTGGAAGGAGTGGTGTCGTGAGTTCCGTCTTCACCGTGCTGGTGGTCGACGACGACTTCCACGTCGCCGACCTGCACCGACGGCAGGTCGACGAGGTGCCGGGGTTCCGGGCGCTCGAACCCGTCGGGACCCTCGCGGCCACCCGCTCCGCGCTGTCGGGCGGGACCGTGGACCTGGTGCTCGTCGACGTGTACCTGCCCGACGGCAGCGGGCTCGAGCTGCTGCGGTCGATCGACACCGATGCCTTCGTGCTGAGTGCCGCCTCGGACTCCGGCACCGTTCGCCGGGCGATGCGGAGCGGGGCACTCGCCTACCTGATCAAGCCCTTCGCAGCCGGGGTGCTGGCCGAGCGGCTGCATGCGTACGCGCGGTCGCGGAACGTGCTCGACGAGCGGTCGACCCTCGATCAAGAAGCCGTCGAGCGGGCGTTCCGGATCCTGCACGCCGGGGACAGCGGTGGGGCGTCGCCGTCCCGGGCGGCCACGGCGGCGCTGGTGCTCGAGCAGCTCGTCGCCGGGGAGGAACGATCCGCCGCCGAGGTGGCCGCGGCGATCGGGGTCTCGCGGGCGACGGCGCAGCGGTACCTGGCGCAGCTCACGGCGGACGGGACGGTGGCGATGCAGTTGCGGTACGGGGCTGCGGGGCGGCCGGAGCACCGGTACGTGCGGCGGTGACGGGCCCTGCTGCCCTTGCGTATTTCACCGGATACCGGCAGGTTTGGTCTGACGCGCTCCGATCCCAGCCACACACGCGAGCGCCGTGACCGAACCAGAAGGAGATCACGTGATCGCGATCGAGATGGCAGCCGCCGTCCTGACCATCGTCTTCGTCGTCCTGCCGGCGCGGGGCACCATCGGCAGGAACGGGCTCGTCGGCATCCGTACCCGGGCGACCATGCGCAGCGACGAGAGCTGGATCATCGGCCACCGAGCAGCGATCGTCCCGACGAGCATCGCCGGCGGCGCGACGGTTGCAGTGAGCCTGGTCTACATCGCGCTCGGACGCGCCGACGACATCCCCGCGTTCGTCGCGTGCGCCGCGATCCTCGTCGGCGGAGCCTTCTGGGGTGTGGTGGCCGCAGGACGCGCGACCAGGTGACGGCGGACGCGGGGGCCCGGGCGTGGTTCAGCGCTGACGCCGTCGAGCTGCTCGAGATGGTCGGCCCGTACCTCCAGGTCGTCGCGGTGCCGCACACCCACGCTGACGCCTCGCCCTTCCGGCCGCCTCAGGAGGGGCGCGCGCCCTAGCCCTGTCCCTGGTCCGTGAGGCGCCATCCGGACGCCGTCTTCGTGAAGCAGAAGCTCCACGTGCGCGTCCCGTTCATCGACTCCGATTCCTCCGACGCTCGACTCGTCACCGTTGTGTCGACGCAGGACTCCGTCGTGTGGCCAGGGTTGAACGGCACCGATTCCGCCTTGTCCGCGACGGCGTACTTCCGCAGCGTCGGGTTCCGGCACCACGCCCACGTGCTGTCGAGCGTCAACGCCTTCGTCACGTCACACCGCTGCGCCTTCGCCGCAGCCAGGTACACCTTCGTCACCTCGACGGCGGTTGCGGACGACGGCGGCAGGCGGGGCGAACTGCACCCGGTCACCAGCGCGAGCCCCGACGCCAACACAGCGGTCACGAGGAGCGAACGCTGCACGAGCAGGAGCCGTCCGTGCGGTCTGCTCGTACGCACCAAGTCCACCCCTCACGGTGCCGCGGACGGTCCGCTGGTCTCGCCCAGCAAAGCGCACCACCGCGATCAGAGCCATGAGCACCCCCACAGCCAGGTCCGCCACTGACGGACTGGAGGCGCGGGGCGGGGCCGCACCGGGCCTCCAGTCCGTCAGGTGGTCACGCGACGATCTGCACCTGCGTGGGCACGTCGGTGACGGCGAACGGGGCGGACGTGCCACGCACGTCGACGCGGTAGTCGCCGCGGAAGCCGCGGACCTGAACCCGACCGCGGTCGTCGGTGCGCAGCACCGTCGGGCCGAGCCACCACTCCTCCTTGACCAGGCGGCGGAGCGCGTCGTAGGACGGCTTCGGGGTGCCGTCGGCGCGGACGAGTCCGATCGGGGCGCCGAGCCAGGCGCCGGCGTCGGTGATGCCCCAGTAGGTGATCGCCTCGACGGAAGGGTGCCCCACGAGGCTCCGGTAGTGCCGCTCGACGTCGTGGGCCTGGCGCGCCTCGCCCTCGGGCGTCGACGGCCACGAAGCGACCTGGTGGTCGTTGAGGTCGACGATGTGCGCAGGCATGAGGTCACCGGAGACGAGCGAGGTCTCGGTCAGGTGCAGCGGCAGGCCGTAGTGGGCGAACCGGTCGACCATCGCGAGCATCGTGTCCTCGCCCCAGTAGCCCTGATGCATGTGGGTCTGCAGTCCGATGGCGTCGATCTGCACACCGGCCTCGAGCACGCCCTCGATCAGGCACTCGTACGCGCTCGACAGGTCGAAGTCGTTGAGCAGCAGGGTGGCGTGTGGATTGGCGGCGCGGGCCTCCTCGAAAGCCATCCGGATCATCGGGATGCGACCCTTGGCCCGAGCGAGCGGGGTGATCGCGTTGTCGCCGTTGTCGAACACCGGCATGATGACGACCTCGTTGATGGCGTCCCAGGTGTCGATCGTGCCCGCGAAAGCGGAAACCTCGCGGCGGATGCGCTCCCGCTGCAGCTGGTCGACCTCGTCCAGCGGGAGCCCCAGCAGCCAATCGGGCTGCACGGTGTGCCAGACGAGCGGGTGACCCTTGAGGGCGATGCCCCGGTCGCGGAACCACTGCGCCGTCGTCAGGAGTCTGGCGGTGTCCGGGGCTCCGCGCTCGGGCTCGAAGCGGCCCCAGTAGAACGGGAGCGTCGCGGTGTTGAAGACGTCGGTGTAGAGGTCGGCGAGGTGCTCGGTGCCTGCCGCGTCGTGCGCTTCGCCGTTGGCCAGTTCGATGAAGTCGAAGCCGATGTTGCCGAAGGCGAAGGCATGGCAGGTCTGCTCGACGGTGACGTCGGCATCGTGGATGGGATTGCCCGCGGCATCGACGACCGTCAGGGTCGTCTCGCCGAAGCGGTGCTCTGGTGCGTGCGTCATCGCGCGTCCTTCGACATCGTCGTCCGGGATTTGTTGTGCGCGCAAACATAGCAGCGGGGGGCTTCGAGGGCACGTAAAGAGGATCCCGACTACCGAAGCATGCGCCGGACCGCCCCTCGCATCGTGCTGCGGGTCCCTGCGATGAAACTGCCGTCGATCCCCCGGCAGGCGCCCTGCCGCAACACCCCTGATCAGCTGGTCGAGCCGCTCCCCGTCATCTCTCCGTAATCGCCGTCGGCACATTGCGACTCAGCGTCGATGCTGTAGCCACCCACTGTGGAAGCGAGGAAGTCGATCGTCTCGATCGGACCACCGCGGCCCCGGACCCCGAGATCAGGATCGTCGCCGCCGCTCCGATACCGCTCGGTCGTGATTCCAAGGCTCTTCCACAACGCCTCGACTTTCCGGAGATCGTCCCTCGGGTCGGCCGCGCCCTCGCGCTGCTTCACGTACACCCAAGTGACTCCACCACTGTCGTCCGCACGCCCCGAACCGTCAGATCCGGGGCACAGGCCGACTCGCGGGCCACTGATGATCTTCCAGGGGCCGCCGTCCACGGCACGAGCCGTTTCATCGACGAGATCCACCGCGGTGCGCTTGGCTGCATCGGGCTTCACGGTGTGGTTAGTCGAGGGACTTTCCATCGGTTCTCCTCCTGCGCATGCTGTCAGCAGAGACATCGTCACGATCGCGGCCACCGCCGCAGCCGACCACCGCGCCGCGGGTCGTCTCCGCGCCGCGCTCCTTGCACGGTGATCGTCGGGCAGTCCGCCGAGTTCCCGGTGCCGGGCAGCGGGCCCGTGAGCATGGAGCAGGCCGCGGTGCTCATGATGCAGCGGGTCCTCGCGGCGGAGTCGCCGGACGAGCGTGTCCACGCGCTCGTGCTCGGGCCGGTGCGGACCCGGTTCGTCGACGGCGAGCCGGATTGGGTCGCGGCGTCCGAGGTCGGTGCCGCAGCCGTCGCACTGTCCCTGGCGACGGGGATCGGCAGCCACTCCGTCTCGCTCGCCTCGTCGGCGGAGGCCCGAGCGGCGACGGAGGCGTTCCGGGCCGCGGCCTGACCACTGTCCGAGTGCCGCTGTTGCACAGAAGGAGCAGGCGGACCGTCCGACCCGACGGCCCGCCTGCTCCGGTCTCGCTATGCGACGACGACCACCCGGACGTCCCACGGCCCGAGCTCGAGCACGACATCCGCGTCGAGTGCCGTGCCCTCGAACAGGTCCTCCGCGGCGACCGGCACCGCGTACGTGCTCGGTTCCCACGACCAGTTGTGGATCACGTGCACCGTCTCGCCACGACCGTTGACAGAGCTCGCGACTGATTGTGTGTCGGCCTGCGGCTGCCAGCTCGGCGACCCGCTGCCCTGCGCGACCGCCCACTCCGTGATCGCCGCGGCGAGCGCCGGATCCGGGACGGTCCCGACGTAGGTGACCCGACCGGCTCCGTGCGACCGGGTGGTCACCGCCGCGAACCGACCGTGGTGCGGGTGGTCGTACCCGACGAGCACATCGGCGTCGTCGACGAGCAGGCCGTCCGCCCACCGGGTGGCCGTCGCCCCGGCCGGCACGGTGAACCCGTGCTCAGCGGCAGCGGCTCCGGCCGACACCGGGATGCGTCGGCCGAGGTTGCTGAACTCGTCGTAGTGCACGCCCGCGGGCACGTCGAGGAACGCGGGCTTCCGTTCGAGCCGCGCACGGGCCTCTTCGTCCTCGTACCCGGTGCGGATGCCGACGACGAGGTGTCCACCCGCCTCGGCGTAGGCGGCGAGCCACTGCAGCTGGGCGTCGCTCGCGATGGTGAACGCGGCAGCGACGAGCACCGGACGCTCCGCGGCGAAGGACGCCGGCTCACCGTCGAAGACCTGCGACGGGTGCACGGTGTTCGCCTGCAGTCCGGCATCGAAGACGCCTCGGGCGTAGGCGTCGTAGATCGTCTGCCACGAGCGCCGGTCGGGCTCCATGCCGTCGCCGAGCGCCGGGTGCTCGTTCAGCGCCCACTTCGACTCGTTCGAGAACAGCAGGGCGACGTCGGCGTGCGGGCGGAGGCCGGCGACCCGGTCCCCGGCGTGGGCGAACTCGGCGCCGATGCGGGCGATCTCCTCGTAGGTGCGACCGGGCTGCTGCGAGTGCGGCAGGACGCCGCCCCAGTACGTCTCGACGCCGTAGTGCAGCGTGTGCCAGTGCCAGTACTCGATCATCGACGCGCCTCGAGACACGAGGGCCCATGCGGCCTGGCGCCACTGCCCTTCGTAGGCCGGTTCGTTCATCCACGAGAACCCGATGGCTTGCGCGTTGGTCTCGGTGACCAGGAACGGTGCCTGCTTCGACCCGTACATGCGGTCGCCCGAGGCGAAGATCGACCAGGCACCGGACGAGGTCCAGAACTGTGCGGGCTCCTCGGCGCTCGGCAGTTCGAGGGCGTCCTGCATCCGGTAGTACGGGTTGCCGGCGGTGACGTCGAGCGTCCGGGTGAGCACCTCGTCCTCGACGGTCGGCCGCTCGTAGGCGATGCACGTGGTCACGAACTGGTCCGGACGCGAGTACTCCCGCACGACCGATGCCTGCCAGGCGATGAAGTCCGTCGTGATCGAGGCCTGGAACCGGCGCCAGGCAAGGTCGTACTGCGGCTGCGCGTTGCCGTCCGGCGTCCACAGGTCCGCCCAGGTGGACAGCCGGTGGGACCAGTAGGTCAGGCCCCACTCCTCGTTCAGCCGCTCGACGCTGCCGTAGGTGTGGCGCAGGTGGTCGACGAAACGTTGGAACACCTCGGGGTTCGCGATGAGCTCGTTGCCCGGCTCGTTGTCGACCTGGTAGCCGATCACGGCGGGGTGCTCGGCGTAGCGGGCGACGATCTTCCGGATGACCCGCTCGGCGTGGAACAGGAACGCCGGGTGGGCGTAGTCGATCTCCTGCCGGGCACCCCATCCCATCGCCTCGCCGTCGGTGCGGCGGCGGACGTTGATCTCCGGCACGATGCGGGCGAGCCACATCGGCACGGCGTACGTGGGGGTACCGAGGATCACCCGGATGCCGTGTTCGTGGGCGGCGTCGAGCACCGGTGCGAGCCACTCCAGGTCGAAGCGGCCGTTCTCCGGCTCCCAGGTGCTCCAGACGGACTCACCGACGCGGATGACCGAGAAGCCGGCCTCCTGCATCAGGCGCATGTCCTCGTCGAGCCGAGGGGTCGGCTGGTACTCGTGGTAGTAGGCGGCGCCGAAGAGGACGCGGTCGTGCTGCATGGTGCTGGGTGCTCCGTTCGAGAAGGATCGGTGGTGGGTGCGGGTGTCGGTCATCCCTTGACCGCCCCCGCGGTCAGCCCGTCGAGCAGCTGCTTGCGGAGGAGCAGGAACACGAGGATCGTCGGCACGCTCGCCAGCACGGCCCCGGCGAGCACCAGGTCGTACGACCGGTTCTCCGACGCGAAGATCGCGTTGAGGCCGAGGGGCAACGTGTACTGGCTCGAGTCGGACAGCAGGACCAACGGCCACTGGAAGGAGTTGTAGCTCTGCAGGAAGCTCCACACCGCCAGGGCGCCGAGCGACGGTCGGAGCAGCGGGAGCACGACCCGGCGGAACGTGCCGAACTCGGAGTTGCCGTCGATGCGGGCCGCCTCGATGAGTTCGTCGGGGATCGCCTGCACGATGAACTGCTGCATCATGAAGATGCCGAACGCCGGCGCCACCCACGGGACGACGAGCGAGAACCAGGGGTTCGTCAGCCCGGACTTCACCACCAGGATGAAGAGCGGCACGAGGATCACCGCGAACGGCACCGAGAGCGACGAGAACATCACGGCGAACAGGATCCGCTTGCCCCGGAACCGGAACTTCGCGAAGCCGTACCCGGCCATCGCGCAGACGAACACGGACACGACGGTCGCGATCAGGGCCGTGCCGACACTGATGCCGAACCAGGCCCAGAACGGCTGGGTGGCGAGCAGGTTCGTGTAGTTCTCCCCCGTCGCCGGGCTCGGGATGAGCGTGGGCGGTGTCGCGAAGATGTCGCCACGCTGCTTGAACGAGCCGGAAAGCGCCCAGAGCAGCGGGAACACGAAGACCAGCAGCAACGCCACGAGTGTGGCGTAGAGCAGGCCGCGGCGAGCGATCCAGCCCCTGGTGCGGGGCGGCCCGGACCGGGGCGCCCGGCTTCCGGCGGTCGTGACGGCCCGGGTGTCCGGGCGGTCGGTGGTGGCGGTCATGCGTCCCTCCCGATGGCGAGTGCGCGGTTGAGGATCTGGCTGACGCCGAACACGACGACGAACAGCACGACACCGGCGGCTGCCGCGTACCCGAACTGCTGCCGTTCGAAGGCGGCGCGGTAGATGAACATGGCGACGGAGAGCGTTGCTTCGCCCGGGCCGCCCTTGGTGAGCAGGTAGGGCTCGTCGAACAGCTGCGCGGCACTGATGAAGCTCGTCACCACAACGAACGCCGTGACCGGTCGGATCGCCGGGAGCATCACGTTGGTGAACTTCCGGAAGGTGCCTGCCCCGTCGAGCGACGCGGCCTCGTACTGCTCGGGCGACACGTTCTGCAGTGCTGCCAGGAAGAAGATCGTCAGGTACCCGACCGTGCGCCACAGGAGCACGAAGCCGATGGCGACCTTCGCGAGGGTCGGGTCGCCGAGCCAGTCGGTGTTCGGCAGTCCGAACAACGCCTTGAGCGTGGCGTTGAGCAGCCCGTAGTTCGTGTCGAACACCAGGCTGTAGATGAGCGCGATGACGATCGGCGACAGCACCATCGGGATGAAGAACGTCACCCGGAACAGGTCTCGGGCGCGGAGTCCCTTGGCGTTGAGCGCCTGCGCGACCAGGAGCGAGCACGGCACGATGACGAACACGGCGATGAGTGTGTAGATCAACGAGTTGACCAGGGCTGTGCCGAAGCTGGTGTCCCGGAACAGGTTCGCGTAGTTGGACAGGCCGATCCAGTTCGGCGTGCCGAGGCCGACCCACTCGGTGAGTGACAGGTACACGGCGGCGAGCACCGGCACGATCATGAACAGGCCGTACAGCACGTAGAACGGCGCGATGAAGAGGTACGGCGCGCTGCCACCGTTCGTGTTCAGGCGGCGGCGACGGCGATCGGGTGGATCGGTGGTGGTCGTGGTGGCGGACACCGGGATTCCGGTGGCGGTTGATGTGGACAACGTCGTCCTCCTCAGGCGCGGGTCTGGCCGCGGAAGTCGGCCGCAGCGGCGTCGAGCGCCTGCTTCGGGGAGATCTGGCCCTTGTAGGCCTTGATGAGGTAGCCGCTCAGGACGGTCTGCAGGATCGAGGCATCGGCGCTCTGGTGCTGCGAGGGCACGTCGTCGACGACCGACTTGTAGACGCCGAACAGCTGCTGCCCGCCGAAGTACGGGTCGCTCAGCGCCGCGAGCCGCGGGTCGTCGTAGACCGAGCGGAGCGTCGGCAGGTAACCGAGGTCCTGATAGCGCTTCACCTGCTGGTCCGGGTCGAGGTACGCGGCGAGCACCAGGTCGATCCCGGCCTTCGTGAGCGGCTTGTCGCGGAGCACCGAGAACCCGGTGCCGCCGCCGACGCTCGTCGTGCTGCCACCACCCGCGAACCGGGGCAGGTTCCGCACCTTCCACTTGCCCTTCTGCTCGGGCACGTTCGGCTTGATGCCGTAGCTGGCGTACCAGGAGGGCATGTCGACGGCCAGGATCGTGCCCCCCTTCAGCCCGGACTGCAGGCTCGGTCCGTACATGTCGGCGACCGTCGCGATGGCACCGGACTGCACACCGTCGACCAGGAACTGCAGGGTGCGTTCGGCCTCCGGCGTCTGGATGGCGATGCCGCCGTCCTCGTCGTACAGGTCGCCGCCCCGCTGGAGTAGCAGGATCTGGTAGCTCTGCAGCGTGCCGCCCGGATCGGTGACCGCCACGGCGTGCAGCGAGACGCCCTTGCTCTTGTTGAGCTTCGCGCCGACGTCCATGTACTCCTCCCACGTCGTCAGGTCGTCGGGGATGCCGAGGGCCTCGAACTGGTCGGCTCGGTGGTAGTAGACGCACAACGGGGTGTCCGAATCGAGCGCGTAGAGGTGCCCGTCCTTCGAGAACGGCGTGAGTCGTGCAGCGATCAGGTCGTCCTTGCGCGACGCCACCGACGGCGAGAGGTCGCTCAGCAGTTCGGCAGCGATGTCCCCGCGGAGCATCCGGCAGAACGCCCCGATCTCGAGCCCGGCGACGTCCGGCGTCCCCGTGCCGGCGACGGCCTGCGCGATGAGCTTGGTCGGGATGTCCGCCGCCGCGATCGTGGTGATGTCGAGCGCGAAGTCGAAGTCCGACTTCCGGTCGGCGACCGGCAACGCCTCGGTGAAGAACTTCTCGTAGCCGGGGTCGTGGGTCCAGAAGGACAGGTCGGCGCGTCCGGAACGGACGGCGGCAGTCGACTGCGGGGAGCAGCCGGCGAGCAGCGCGCCGAGGGCGATGCTGCCGCCAGCGGCGGCGCCCCACCGGAGCAGGTCGCGTCGGCTCGGTCCACGGCCTGGAGGCACGGGTGGCGCAGGTGGGGAAAGTCGCTTGGGTACTGGGGTCACGGAGGTCTCCTGACGTCGTCGTCGAGGTGCGTGCGGAAGTGGCGGTGAGCGCGCGTGAGCGCTCACTCACGGGACGGACGCGGGCCGCGCCTCCCGTCCGGGGGTTCAGTCGGCGGGGCGGAGGTGACGCCGCTCAGCGGACGGCGGCGCGCTGGTGGCGCGCGTGATCAGCTGGCCGGGCAGCATCCGGTGGCGCTCGGCGGGCGGGTGGCCGTCGAGGGTGCGGAAGAGGCGGTGCATCGCGAGGCGGGTGGCCTCGTCGAAGTCCTGACGGATGGTCGTGAGCGGCGTCGGCAGGTACGCCGAGATCGGCATGTCGTCGAAGCCGACGATGCTGACGTCACCCGGCACGGACAACCCGTGCTGCTGGATGGCGGCCATCGCGCCGATCGCCATCTGGTCGTTCGCGACGAAGACCGCCGTCAGGTCCGGACGGCCTAGCAACGAGCGCATGGCCTCGTAGCCGCTCTGCGGCGACCAGTCCCCCTCGACCGGCGCGTGCTCGGCGACGCCGGCGTCCTGCAGCGCCGCCCGCCACCCCGCCAGCCGGCGCGAACTCGAGGTCCAGTCCGCCGGACCCGCGATGTGCCACACGGTCTCGTGCCCGAGGGCCAGCAGGTGATCGGTGGCCGCGAACGCAGCGCCGCTCTCGTCCAGACCGACCGCCAGGGTGTTCTCTCGGTCGGCGACGTCCGGCGGCCCGAGCGTCAGCACCGTCACGCCCTGGGGCAGGCGGAGCTGGTCCATCTGGTTCTCGACCGGCTCGGAGAAGACGATCGCCTCGACGTCCTGGCCGACGAGCGAGTCGACCGCCGGCTGGAGCTCGGATGCGGTCGCGGCGACGGTCCGGACGATGGCCAGGCTGTACCCGTTCGTGCGGCACGCCTGCTCGACGCCGGTGAGCATGGCGGTCGGGCCGTACAGGTTCGTGCCGATGGTGATGAGACCGATCCGGCGGGAGCGCTGCGACTTGAGGGAGCGGGCGGCTGCGTTCGGGCGGAAGCCCAGTTCGTCGATCGCCTTGAGGACCCGGGCGCGGACCGCCTCGGTGACGTGCGGTTCGTCGTTCACCACGCGGGAGACGGTCTTCTGGGAGACGCCAGCCAGCGTCGCGACGTCGGTCATGGAGGCCGGTCGGAGGCGATGAACCGATGCGTTGCCGCTCATCGTCAGCTCCTTCGCTGCTCCGTGGGACCGGCCAGGACCGGATGTGGGAGCAAGACAACCACGGGATTGTCTACGTAGTCAAGAGCGATTCCGCGGTGGTGATCGCAGCTGCAAGGTTGTGGCTCGTATTGATGTGCAGCATTCTGGATCGGTTGGCCGTGCCGAGGCGCGAACCGAGAGGAAGAACATGGAGAAGATCCGGGTCGCATGCCACGCGGGCGGAGACAGGCGGTGAGGGCGTCAGGCACCTGGCCCTCCGTGCGCAGAGCTGCCGCCGCCGCCTTGATGGTCGCCACCACCGGCGCCTCGCTGCTGGCGGTCGACAACCTGCTCGGCTTCATCGGAACGCATCTGATCGCAGCAGGGCCAGTGTTGATGGTCGCTGCGATCTCGGTGTCAGCAGGAGTCATGGCCGCTGCCGGTGCTGCGCTCGCTCGCGGCGCCGTGCACCTCGTCTTCGCGGCCGCCACCGTCGTCTTCGTGACCGCCCTCTCCCCCGCGACCAGCAGTCACCTGTGGCTCTCCATCGCGGTCGTCCTGCAGGCACTCGTCCCGTTGACCTTCGCTGCCGGCGGGCTGCTGGTCCTTCGCGGTCCACAGAACTTCGCCGCCGTGCGGGTCCTCGCGGTGATGCTCGTGGGGTTCGCCGCCGCTTGGATCGTCACCGCGTTCATCCCGGTGGCGCTCGTGGCGTTCCTCCTCGCGCAGGCCGGCACGCTGGTCGTCGGGGCTGCCCTCAGCCTGCAGCCGGTTCTTCGCCGCGCCCGGAGTCTTGTGCGTGCGCTGTGGGCGAGTGCGGAGGTCCGCTGAGGAGCCACGCTGCACGTCGCTGGGCGATGTGCGTTCGACGCGGTGCGGATACGATCGTGCGCGCATCCTGATCCAGCGAGGGCAACGGGTGTTCGAGGGGGAGAACGTCGTGGTGCGTCAGCAGGGGAACGTGGGTCCCGGATCGTCCGCCAGACGCACGCTTGCGGTCGGTCTGGCGATCGCGGTGTCGGCAGCAGCCCTGGTCGGCATCCGTGCAACGGCAGGATCAGCGGACACCGCAGCCTCGGCGGTGACGGTCACGAAGGTCACCGCGACGACGACCGTCACCTCGACCGGCACCGGCGTTCGCACCACGCTCAAGGTCAAGAACACCGCCTCGGTGCGGAAGCCGGCCTCCTCCGCCTGGCTGTACCTGTCCGCCGGCACGAAGAAGTACACGCTCGGCCGGGTCGCGGTGAAAGCACTCGCCGCTGGGTCGAGCACCTCGGTCACCGCAGTTCGCGGGACACCTTCCCGTGCCGAAGCCGGCAAGTACTCCGTCCTCGCCTGCGTGGGTGCGTACTCCGCGAAGCAGTGCCGCACGTCGTCTGCGACCGTCACCACCAAGCCCACGAAGCGCGCGCGTCCGGAGACGGGCGTGATGCTCGACGTCGCTCGCGCCTACTACCCCGTGGCGCTGATCAAGCGGTACATCGACCTCCTCGCCGACAATGGCGGCCGCTTCCTGCACCTGCACCTCACCGATGACCAGAACGTCGGGATCGAGAGCACGGTGCTCGGCCAGACCCTCGCCAACGCTGATCTCGACGACGGCGTGTACACGAGCCGCGTGACCCATCGCCCGTTCCTGAGCGCCGCGCAGGCACGCTCGATCGCCGCCTACGGGGCGAAGCGAGGCGTCGCGATCGTGCCGGAGATCGACACTCCCGGACACATGGCCGCCGCCTTCGCCCTGCTCGAGGCGCAGTACGGCAAGACATGGGTCGACCGCATCCGTTCGGGCGAGAACGAACTCGACACGTCGGCGCCGGAGAGTCTCGCCCTGGCGAAGAAGCTGTACGCAGAGGTGCAGCGGACCTTCCCCACCAGCCGAACCGTGCACATCGGCGGGGACGAATGGGGCGACGACGTCTCCGCCGCCCAACGCGTCGCCTGGATGAACGCGATGGCGGCGACGGTCGGCGACCGCGAGGTCTGGGCGTGGAACGACGGGATCGATCGGGTCGCGGTCGGGCGACTGGATCCGCGCATCCACGTCACCTACTGGAGCTTCGACGGCGACACCGAGGACGCAGCCGAGCGGCGCGAACGGCGAGCACGGCGGGCGAGTGCGGTCGACCTGCAGCAGGCCGGGATCGACCTGCTCAACTACAACTCGTACTACCTCTACGAGGTGCCGACCGACCTCGAACCGGCGGACAGCGAGTACACCGTCGCCGACCTCCGCGAGAACTGGTCACTCCGGGCGTGGGACGGCGACTCCGGTTCGCTGCTCGCGGCTCCGATGTCGGGCGCCGCCGTCGCGATCTGGGGTGAGGACCTCGAGGACCCGCCATCTGACGCGCTCCTGCGGTGGAGCGCGCCGCACGTGACGGCGATGCTCGAGACCGCAGCCTCCTGACGGACGCGTGTCGGGCCTCCAGGCCGATCGCTGGAACCGCCGGACCGACGCCTGCCTACCCGAGCGGCTCCACGCCGTAGCTGGTGACCACCGCACGCAACTCGTCCAGGTAGGCCTGCGCCTGCACGGTGAGGGGAACCGACGCGTGCGCGATCCAGCCGATCTCGATGCGCTCGTCGACGTCGAGCGGGATGGCGACGATCTCGGGGTCGAGGTCGTCGCTGATGAGCCCGGTCGAGATCGTGTACCCGCCGAGGCCGATCATGAGGTTGAAGATCGTCGCTCGGTCCGACACCCGGATCTCCCGCTTGCTCGACATCGTCGACAGGATCTCCTCGGCCAGGTAGAAGGAGTTGTTCGCACCCTGGTCGAACGTGAGCCGAGGCAGGTCGGCGAGGTCCTCGAGGGTCGCACGGTCTCGGGACGCGAGCGGGTTCCGCTTCGCCACGAAGATGTGGGGCTGCGCGACGAACAGCGGTGTGAACACGACGCCGGCGTCGCGCAGCAGCTTGCCGAGCACCTGCTTGTTGAAGTCGTTGCGGTAGAGGATGCCCACCTCACTGCGCAGGGTGCGGACGTCCTCGATGATGTCCCAGGTGCGTGTCTCACGCAGCGAGAACTCGTACTCGTCCGCAGCCGCTGCTTCGACCATCCGGACGAAGGCCTCCACCGCGAACGAGTAGTGCTGGGCGGACACCCCGAGCAGCCGACGCGACCGCTGTCCGCCGACGTAGCGCTGCTCGAGCAGGGAGACCTGCTCGACGACCTGCCGGGCGTACCCGAGGAACTCGACGCCGTCGACGGTGAGCACGACTCCTCGGGCCGATCGGGTGAAGAGCGGGCGCCCGATCCGCGTCTCCAGGTCCTTCATCGCCGCGGACATCGTCGGCTGCGACACGTAGAGCAGGTCGGCCGCTGCGCTGATCGAGCCCTCCGTCGCGACCTCGATGAAGTACCGGAGCTGCTGCAGGGTGATGTCGTTCGAGACCCGGGCCATAGGCCGAGGCTATACCGGTGCATAGGGTCTCGGTATTACCTGATGGCTCGCCATTCCCGTCATGATCGAGGCACCCCTTCCCCAGCGCCCGCGGGCGCTCGACGAACAGATTGCCGACCATGGCGAACGACCTCACCTTCAGCATCACCCGGACCCGGTTCGACGAGGACTACTCCCCCGCCGACAGCTCCAGGCTGACCACGAACTTCGCCAACCTGGCGCGCGGCGAGCGCCGTCAGCCGAACCTCCGCGCTGCGCTGACGATGATCGACGGGCGCGCGAACGAGCTGGCCGCGGCACACAACCGCTACCGTCTGCAGCTCGACATCGTCTCGGTGGCGCTGGAGTTCTCCGACGGTGGTTCGGACGCCGAGTTCCCGCTGCTCGAGATGCTCGACGTCACGATCGTCGACGAGCACACCGGCGAGCGCCACCAGGGGATCCTCGGCAACAACTTCTCGTCGTACCTGCGCGACTACGACTTCTCGGTGCTGCTGCCGTCGTCGCCGTCACTGCCGTCCGACTTCGGCCAGCTGCACGGGGCGCTCTTCCAGCGCTTCCTGGAGTCAGACGTGTTCGGGTCGCAGTTCGGTGCCGAGCCCGTCGTCTGCATCAGTGTCTCGACGAGCCAGACCTACCGCCGGAACGGGTACGTCCACCCGGTGCTCGGCGCCGAGTACGAGCACGAGCACTCCTCGCTCACCGACGACTACTTCGGCCGGATGGGCATGCGGGTCCGGTGCTTCCAGCCCGCCGGGGCGGCTGCCCCGCTCGCGTTCTACACGCGCGGCGACCTGACCGGCGACTACACGGACCTCCAGCTCATCGGCACGATCGCCACCATGGAGACGTTCCAGAAGATCTACCGGCCGGAGGTCTACGCCGCGAACACCCCGGCAGGGAGCACCTACCGCCCCACCCTCGACCACACCGACTTCACGCCCACCCCGGTGACCTACGACCGTGAGGAACGCAGCCGCCTCGGGATCACGCAGGGCCGGTGGACCGAGGAGCACCTGGTGCGGCCGCACCACGCACTCCTCGCCCGGTTGGCTGATCCCGCCCTCGCGCGCTGACTTCCTCTGCCCTTCGACTGACTGGACCGTCACCCCCATGCGTTCTCTCCTCCCCACCTCGATCGTCGGCAGCCTGCCGAAACCGTCCTGGCTCGCCGAGCCCGAACGGCTCTGGTCCCCCTGGGAGCTGCAAGGAGCAGCACTGACCGAGGGCAAGCAGGACGCACTCCGCTCCGCCGTCCACGAGCAGGAGCGACGCGGCATCGACATCGTCAGCGACGGCGAGCAGACCCGCCAGCACTTCGTCACGACGTTCATCGAGCACCTCGACGGCGTCGACCTCGAGCGCAAGGAGACCGTCCGGATCCGTGACCGGTACGACGCGGCCGTCCCGACCGTGGTCGGTGCCGTGAGCCGCCGGGCGCCGGTCTTCGTGGACGACGCTCGCTTCCTGCGCGCCCAGACCGACCGGCCGATCAAGTGGGCGCTGCCCGGCCCGATGACGATGATCGACACCCTCTCGGATCAGTACTACAAGAGCCGCGAGAAGCTGGCGTGGGAGTTCGCGACGATCCTCAACCAGGAAGCCCGGGAGCTCCAGGACGCCGGCGTCGACATCATCCAGTTCGACGAGCCCGCCTTCACCGTCTTCCACGACGAGGTGCAGGACTGGGGTGTGGCCGCACTCGAACGCGCCACCGAGGGCCTGCACGCTGAGACCGCCGTGCACATCTGTTACGGCTACGGCATCGAAGCGAACAACAAGTGGAAGGAGACGCTCGGGGCCGAGTGGCGGCAGTACGAGCAGTCCTTCCCGCTCCTGCAGCAGTCGTCGATCGACATCGTCTCGCTGGAGTGCATCCACTCGCACGTTCCGCTCGAGCTCGTCGAGCTGATCCGCGGGAAGAAGGTCATGCTCGGGGCGATCGACGTCGCGACCGAGACCGTGGAGACCCCGGAGGAGGTCGCGGAGGTCCTGCGTCGGGCGCTCGAGTTCGTCGATGCCGACAAGCTCATCCCCAGCTCCAACTGCGGGATGGCTCCCCTGGCGCGGGGTGCGGCGCTGGACAAGCTCGGCGCACTGTCGGCTGGTGCGGACATCGTGCGGGCCGAGCTCGTCGGCACGGCGGTCCCGTCGGCCCACTGATCACCGCGAGACACCACGGCGGCTCTCTTCCGGAAGGAGGAGAGCCGCCGTTCGTGTTGCGTCCGCCGCGTGGGCGGCTTTCGATCCGATCTGGAGGCGCGGCTGCGCTCCGGCTGGCAGGTCACGCCGGCAGTGGCGTCACCTTCCACCGCCCCTCGCGGGGGAAAGCAACCAGTACGGGACAAACGCCCACACGGGCGCCGCCGCGAGAAGCCACCAAGCCGTCGGACTCAACGTCGAAGACGCCAATCCCACGATGATCAGCCAGCTCATCGCGAGAGCCGCAACGAACCCTGCGGTGACCGCACACGAGATGCGACCTCTGCGCCGGTCTCGAGCAAAAGCGGAGCCGACCGCCCCCACGAGGAACAGCGCCTGTACCGCCGCGAGCAGGATCGCGGTTCCCAACGGAGTTCCGTACCCGCTCGGGCTGCCATCCGGGCCGAACGTCGTCGCGATCCGGTCGGGCAACCGATCCCACCAGATGCTGGTGACCGCGACCTCGACCACGACGGGGAACGCAGCAGCGACGGCTGCGAACACGGCACGCGGATTCGTGCTGCGGACAGGGTGCTGATCCGACCGAAAGTTCCCCTCACCGCTGGCCAACGTCGTCACTTCTGGGCTCGATCGACCGTTCGCGGTGCCGAGCGACGAACCACGTTGCCGGCCCGATGATCGGAGCGAACAGGACGACGAGAGTCCATCCGAGCAAACGACGGCCAGAGGTCGACCGAGATCGGATTAGCGAGATGAACGCTGCGAGTGCGAGGAACAGCGCGAAGAGGGATACGGCCATCAGCACGCCGTCGAGCGCTGTTGGAACAAGTGGATTCATCATCTGCTCCTCCTGCCAAGACGCCATTCCGCTCACTCCCAGCGGTTGTATGTGATCGCGCCGTTGCCCTTGGCGCTGAGGCGCTGGATCGAGGAGTAGGTGCTCCACGCAACCGTGCCCCATGGAGTCGGCACACCGCGCTTCACGACGACCTTGCACTTCGCAGTGGCCTGTCCGCCGCTGATGTAACCGCTGCTCTTGGAGGTCCTCACTTCAGTGAACGGCTGGACGTTCCTGACGACGGTGCACGAGTAACCGAGCATCTTCCTCGCTGTAGTACCGCTGTACTGGTACGACATCGACACCTTCGTCTCGGTGAGACGGATTCCAGCGAAGGCGAACCATTGCTTCCCCCAGGACGACCGGGATGCGGCCCTGGTCCCCACCCCGACGCCGTTTCCTGCCTGTCCAGCGCCCGACGGTTGCGTTTCTCCCCATTCAAAGTCCCCGTTCGTCCGAACAGTCTCCGGCCCGAGCACCCTCTCATCGGCGGCTGCGGTGGCCGCGGACGCAATGCTCGGATCCAAGAAGTACGAAGCGAGCTCATGGCGCTGATCAGCGCTGAGGCGGTCGAAGGCCGTGATGTCGGACGGGGCTCCGGAAGCGACGAGGTCAGCGCGGACAGCCGACAACACCTCGGACGGCGTTCGCGGTTCAACAGCGTTGCTGCCGGCGGGCGGCGTGACCGTGGCGTTTGCCGGAACGGCGACGATGACGGAACCGGCGACGACGGCGCAGGCTGCGCCGATCGAGACGACGCATCCGTAGGACGACTGCTTCATGGAAATTCCCCTCGTTCTCCGGCATCAAAGCCGGCTCTCGCGTCGGCGGCGTTGCCGACAACGAGCAGTCAACTCAGTGATACATCAAATCTGCAACTTCAGAGATGTTCCGGCGTGTCGTTGACGCGCAGAGGGCGATCGGCCGATTGAGTGGCGTGGCAACGCGGCCCCAGACTCCGACGATCGGGTCCACAGCGCCAGCCTGCAGGAGGGCGTCTGCGAAGCGTCAGACTCGAGGGCGTTGACTACGTTCATGATCACCAAGGGCGTCATCCACCAGGTCGAGAGTGCGACTGTCCGGGATCGCAACGGCGTATCAGTCGGCAAGGTCGTGCAGGTGTTCCCCTCCGACGAGGACGGCAGTGCGGCCTACGTCTGTGTCGCGACGGGACTGCTCGGGCGACACCAGGCGCTCGTCCCCGCCGACGACGCCACGTTCGACGGCACGGACGTGCACGTCGGGTACACGAAGGACGCGATCAAGGACGCGCCGTCCCTCGGAGCCGGACGTACCCTGTCCCCCGCCGAGGCGAACGCCGTCCGCAAACACTTCGGGCTGTCCCGCGCCGGCGCTGCAACCGGGGACATGGGTGACCCCCACGAGAACCTCGATCAGGCCGGGACAGGTCTTGCGGGCGCGGACGACACCGAAGGCGCAGGGACGACCCCGCCGGCCTGAACGCCACTGGGGTGAACGGCGCCGAGACCACGGCTATCGCCCACACCCAGCCAGGCAGTGGCCGGTCCTCTGGCTGGTGCGTGCTCTGTCGTTGATGCGCGTTGGTCTGAGCGTGGCCTAGGCGGGTTTCTCGGAGGAGCACGCCCGTCTTCATCCGACGGGCTCCGCGGCCGTCGCACACGCGCAGCACCGCGAAAACGGCTGCTGCGAACGCCCACGGGGCGGCAGCGCGGTCACGTGTCATGGGAAGTCACCCTCTGACACACATCGACACAACCCTTCTCGCGGGCGTTCGGCGATGCCACAGTCTCGCGATGGCGCACATCTGGTCGGGCTGTCCGCCCACACCGGACGAATCGACACCACACGGCGCCACACCACGCGACAGGTAGCAACCCAGAGCACGAAGGAGTCCTCGTGACCATCAGCAACCAGACCGCCGACAGCACGATCGACGAGGGCGCCGACGACGAGCTCCTCGCCCGTTTCCGTCCGATCTTCGACCGCATCGCTGCCGGCGCCTCCGAGCGCGAACGCGACCACCGCCTCCCGTTCGAGGAGATCCGCGAACTCGCCGCCGCAGGATTCGGCGCCGTCCGCGTCCCCGTCGCCCACGGCGGAGCCGGGGCGACCCTGCCCCAGCTGTTCCGCCTGCTGACCGAACTCGCCGCCGCGGACAGCAACATCCCCCAGGCGCTCCGCGGCCACTTCGCAATCGTGGAGGACCGGCTGGTCGCCCGCACCGGGGAACGCGAGGGATGGTTGGACCGCTTCGGCCGCGGTGAGATCGCCGGCAACTCGTGGACCGAGGTCGGGTCAGTGCAGGTCGGCGATGTGATCACGAAGGTGACCCCGCAGCCGGACGGGACGTTCCGGATCACCGGGCAGAAGTACTACTCGACGGGCAGCATCTTCGCCGATTGGATCGACACCTACGCCGAGCGCACGGACACCGGCGAGCGGGTCATCGCGATCGTCGACGCGCACCAGCCCGGGGTCACGCACACCGACGACTGGGACGGGTTCGGGCAGCGCACCACCGGCTCCGGTACCAGCACCTTCGACGACGCCGTCGTGCAGGCCGACGCGGTGATCCCCTTCAACGAGCGGTTCAAGTACCAGACGGCGTTCTACCAGGGCGTGCTGTTGAGCGTCCTCGCCGGGTCCGTCCTCGCAGCCGAGCGGGAGATCGCGCGCGAGGTCCGGAACCGCACCCGCGTCTTCTCGCACGGCAACGCCGACACGTTCGCAGCCGACCCGCAGATCCTCCAGGTCGTCGGCGAGGTGTCGGCGGCCGGGTTCGCCGCCACCGCCATCGTCGACCGGGCCGCCGCGGCCCTGCAGGGTGCGTACGAGGGAGCCGGGCTCGACACAGCCGAGGACGAGCGCCGCAACGACCGCGCCGAACTCGCGACCGCACAGGCGCAGGTGGCGCTGACCACCCTGGCGACGACGGCGACCTCGCATCTGTTCGACGCGCTCGCGGCGTCCGGGGTGAGCACGACGAAGAACCTCGACCGGCACTGGCGGAACGCTCGCACCGCGGGCAGCCACAACCCGTGGGTGTTCAAGGCGCGGATCATCGGTGACCACGCCGTCAACGGTGCCGAACCGCCCCGCGTCTGGGCGATCGGTGCGACCCGGACCTCGTGACGCCTGTCGAAGCCGAGACGGCTTCCGCGTGACCGCTGCTGCGATGTGCCGGCCCCGCCGCCCGGCCGCCGTGCGCGTACAGTCCCTGGCAACGCACGGCTGGCCAACCATCGGGGAACGCGATGCGACTGATCACAGGGACGACGCTGGCCGTTGCGCTGGCAGCAGGTGCGCTGATCGGCCTCGCGCAACCAGCGACTGCGGCCGGATCCGGAACGATCACCGTGCAGCTCGCAACGCCGGACGGCACCGCGATCCGGCTGGCGGACGTCGAACTCGCAGCGATCGGCACCGACGTCGTCGTCGGGAACGCCACCACCGACGATGACGGCACCGCGACGTTCACCGGCATCCCCGCACCGGACACCGTCACGGTGACGACGCGGCAGCTCCCGCCGCACGGAACGGAGACCTACGCACCCGGACTCCGCTCGGGCATCGCCGTCCGCGGCGGCTCGACAGTCGCGGTCACCGTGCCGCTCGTGATCGGCGCCACCGTGCAGGGCGGTGTGGTCGGCCCGACGGGACCCGGCACCGGTCGCCTGATGTACGCCTGGAACGAGGACACCTCGCAGGTGTTCCGGACGACCTCGGACAGGGCGGGCCAGTACCAGTTCGTCGGGTTGAGCACCGGGAAGTACCGCATCGAGGCCTACGCCAGCGGAACGGCGTCGCCCGCCGTCTGGAAGACTCGGGTGTACCAGCAGCGAGGAACGCTCCCGGCTTCCCGAGTCACCTTGTCACGGCACTACGCACACAGCGACTACGACCTGGTCGTCTACGCGGCCTCGGCGTCCCGCAGCCCGTCGGCGCAGCTGAGCGGCGCGACCGTCACGGTGACGAACGCGACGACCGGTGCGTCGTTCTCGACCCGGTTCTCGACGCTCCTCGACAGCGAGCAGACGGCGCAGTTCCAGATCCCCTCCGGGCAGTACGTGGTGGAACTCCGGACCGCGGCGACGACCGCAACGACCGCGCAGGTGCTGTGGCTCGGACGTCCGGGTGGCGTGTACCGGTACGTGACCGACCGGGCGCAGGCTGTCCCGGTGACGGTCGTGTTCGGCGACCACAACTTCTGGGGCGGCGCCCTCGGGTGATCCGGACCCAGCACCATCCCCAGCACAGGGCTGGCCGGACGCGGTTGGCTGCGTCACTGCACGCGGTCACGTGAGCAGCAACGGACAGGAGGCGCGGTGCCAGCTGGCACCGCGCCTCCTGTCCGGCACACGGTCGCGGACACGCGACGGTGGCGTCGCCACCTTCTACATGTCGTCGATGAGACGGAGCGTGTAGCCGTCGGGCACCGTCTGGTGTTCGACGTAGTGCATGAACACCGGCGCAGCCTGGTCGGCCGTGAACAGCTCGGCAGGATGCCGAGGCTCGTGCGCTGCCTGAACGTCGATGGTCTCCGTGAGCGGTTCGGTGAGGTCGTGGTCACGGCCGACGATGTAGAAGCGGTACTCCCCGTCGTCCTCGCGACGGCGCAGCTCCACGCTCATCTTCTCGGCGGTGCCACCGGCCTGCAGGTAGGAGCCGCCGTACTGCTCCTCAGTCTTGTCGGGGTTGAACATCCAGTCGGCGTCGTCGGGACACCACCAGAGCCTCCACGCGAAGTGCTCGTCGTTGTCGAGGAGTCCCAGCATGCGGCGAACCTGGTCAAGCATCGGCCGGAAGGTGTCCCGCAGGATGCTGCTGATGCTGCTGTTGGTCTCTTGGATGATCATGCGCTACTTCACTCGTTGGTAGTTGACCGAGGTGATCTTGATGCGTTCCCCGTTCAGTTTGGCGTACGCGGGATGGTCGTACGACACTGCCTGGTCGAACGCTTTCTGAGCTTTGTCCGCTGACGTACCGCTCTTGACTTCGATGCCCTCCCACGTCCCGTCGGGCTTCTTCACCAAGCCGTCGTAGATCCGCTCCTTCGTAGCACCTTCCATGCTCGCTCGCACCTGCTGCGTCGTCGTGACCTCGACCCCGGTTTCGTCCTCGTACTGCTTGATGCCCCTTGCCTCCTTCTGCGCAGAGTCGGCGCGGGCTTTGTTGTTGTCCTTCGACTGGTACTGCCCCTTGTTGTTCCGCCCGGGGTGTCCCTCGTTCGGTCCGTACGGATCCTTCTCCGCCTGCTCGACGTGATCGGTACGGTTCGGACTCACCCCGTCGTCGGTCATCGCGTGCACGCCGAGCTGGCTTGCGCCGGCCGCAGCAGCGGTTGCACCTGCGGCCATCACCGCCGCTCCGGAGATGTTCAACGGGACTCCGCCGATCGCTCCGATCCCGGTGAGGTCGAGTGCGACACCGCCGGCTTCCATGGCGGATCCCCCGGCCATCGCCGCGATACCGCCGAGGAGCTCGAGCATCTCATCCGGGTGGTTGACCATGGCGTTGCCCATCGAAGCGAACAGATTTCCGGCGACCGCGGCAGCATCTTCAACGTGCGGCCACGCCACTTCTGCTTCCGCGCCGAGGACTGCCCCGCCGATACCAACGGCGGTCTTGGCGGTGCTCCACGCGTCCTCGAACCAGTTGCTGTGCTCCCCGCCGCTACTCGACGACACGTCCGCAGCGGTGTGCACGGGATGGGCGTCCACGGTAGAGGGGCAGATGCCCTCGACCTGTGCCGCGGTGCTGGCGAGGGTCGTCGTGACGTTGTCGTTGTGCGCCTGCACCTTGATGCGCAGTCCGAGTTCTTCGGCGACGAGGTCAGGCACCTGCTGCCAGTTCGTGACAACGGTGCCGACGGCGCCGAGCAAGTCCCCGCTCGCCGCCTGCTTGGCAGCGGCAGTCGCAACCTGGCCAGGCGCGGACGAGTGGAACTGCTCGATCTGTCGGACAAGCCGGTCGTGGTCATCCTTCAGATCGTCGATGCTGTTCGCCGCACGGGATGCGACCTGCAAGAACTCGTCCGCTGCAGCCTGCAACTGCTGCGCTTTCTGCACGGCTGGGTCCATCAGCGGCGTCAGCGCCGGCTGCAGTGCATCGGAGGTGAACACCGCCGGGAGTCCCGCCCAGGACCGTGACGCGTTCGTCGCTGCGCCGAGGACACCGTCCGCAGCGGTCGAGAACAGACGCGCGGCAGAACGAAGTGCGTCAGCATCATCCGGCACGTCGGTGACGTCAGCAGCAGTCAACGCTCCGGCGAGGACGCTCACTCGCTCATGCTCCGTGCGCTGCCGGCAAGCTCCGCATCCGTCGCAGTAAGGGCCGACGATGCGGCCGTCAGTGCGCCTCCGAGACTGGTCATCCTGAGGCCGATGTCGTCGAATCCGCCGCGAAAGCGAGCGGCCAGCTGTTCCACCGCCGCTGCGAGCGGGGCCGACGACACCGCTCCGACCGCCGCCGCGAGGGCTGCGTCCGCCTGCGCTGCATGCTCGTCACTGCTCGCGCCGTGCACGTGCAGCTCACGAACGAGCGACGCGAGCCCGCCCTCGTCGAGCTTCAGTTCCCCAGCCATGAGACCCCCATTCCCCGGGACATCGTGTTGCAGAGGCAACCGTACGATCGCGCAACCGCTCAGCGCGACATGTCTGAGAGCAACAACAGCTCGTCGCGCATCGGACCGAGTCAGGCTTCACCGTCTTTCACGACGAGGTGCAGGATGGCACCGCTGGCGCGCGGGGCGGCCCTGCAGAAGCTCGGCGCGTTGTCCGCTGGCACCGCGATCGTCCGCAGCGGACTCGCCGAGGTGAGCAGCCAGCTGGTGCGCTGACCACCTGGCGGACGCGCGCCGTCGCGTCCGCGGGATGCGCGCCTCCAGACCGGCCTGGAGGCGCGGCTCGGCTCCGGCAGACAGGTCGCCTCGGCAGGTGGTCGCCCGTCGCGGACCTCCGCCGCAGAGGGCCAGGCGTGAGGCGGTGACTACGCGCATGATCACCAACAGCAAGATCCACGATGTCGAGAACGCCACCGTTCGCGATCGCGACGGCGCGTCGGTCGGCAAGGTCGCGCAGGTGTTCCCGTCCGACGAGGACGGCAGTGCTGCGTTCGTCAGTGTGGCTACGGGACTCCTCGGGGGACACACCGCGCTCGTCCCGGTCGAGGACGCCACCTTCGACGGCACGAACCTGCACGTCGGGTACGCGAAGAGCGCGATTAAGGACGCGCCCTCCCCCGGAGCCGGGAACACCTTGTCCGTCACCGAGGCGAACGCCGTCCGCAAGCACTTCGGGCTGTCACCCGCGGGCAAGGCGACCGGTGACATGGGCGACCCGCACGAGAACCTCGACCAGGCCGGCACCGGCCCGACGGGCGCAGACGACACCGAGGGCGCGGGCACGACCCCGCCGGCCTGAGCGGCTCGGGCCGGCACCTCGGCCCTCAGTCCCAGGGGCCGTCCGCGGTCCCGAGGTGCTCCTCACCGAGCGGGGTGATCGGCAGGGCAGCGAGACTCGCGATCCCCACCTGCAGGAGTGCCGCTCGCGAGGTCCCGACGCGCCCGATCGCCCCCATCCCCTCGATGACCGCGCAGAAGTAGGTGCCGAGCGCATCGGCGTCGGCATCGGCCTCGCCGGCCGCCTGCGCATCCACGATGCAGGCCGTGTAGCCCGGCGTGAGAGAGCCGAGCATCGATCTGAGGACAGGACATACGCGCTTCATGCGTGACAGGCGGGTCGAGTAGCCCCCCACCCCCGGGCTCAGGCTCATCTCTGGCGCCGTGATGCAAGCTCGGGCCTTGACTGTTCAGTCATCTTCACGGGATCGGCGCGTCACTCTCGTCTGACGATTGCTCGCGATCGTAGGGTTGGCACGGAGCCTCACAGTGCGTGTAGGTGAGGCGGCAGCGGGACGGGCAAATGGAACTGAGCTTCAACGGGAAGACGCTACGGCGTCAGCTGTTGGAGCCGAAAGCCGCCGAATGGCCCTCAGGCGAAGCTCTGGAGGTGACGCAGGCGTTGATCGCAGACCTCCTCGCGGCCTCTACGCTGTTGGATGTGCCAGTTGGCGTACCGGATCTGAGCCAGGTGGAGCCGGGCAACTTCGAGTTGTCGGCCGGCTTAGGTGTCGTCCTTCGGTGTTCCGTGAGTCATGTCCGGCTGCCTCTGACAGCCGACGGCCTCCCGGACTGGCCGCATGTACATCGTTTGAAGATCCAGAGCCGGGAGGTCCGTTCACATGACCGATAACACAGTCCTTGACGTTGACCCCCGTTGGGCGTCCGCGCCCGGTGTGACGATCCGGCGCTCGCTCGCGGCGCGAGGTCTGGACGCCGAGGATCTTGCGGACAAACTTGGAGTGAGCGATCCGGATGCGCGACGCCTACTCACTGGGGAGACATCAATCACCGCCGACGTGGCCGCCCTCTTGGCAGAACTTCTCGGTTCAACTGCCGCGTTTTGGCAGACCCGCGAGGCTCAGTACCGCGAGTCGCTGCATCTCCTGGACGCGGACGACCTGGCGAGTCGTGCACCGCTGAAGGACATGGTGAAGCAGGGCTGGTTGCCGGAAGCTTCCTCCTGGAAAGACACGGCGACGTCTGTGCTGAGTTTCTTCGATGTCGAAGACTCCGCGGAGTGGGAACGCAAATGGGGGTCGCGTCTCCGCGAGACGGACTTCCGCGGATCTCCGACCTACGAATCCCAGGACGTATCTGTCGCCGCCTGGCTCCGTCAAGCTGAACTCTCAACGCGAAACATCCGCACCGAGACCTGGTCCCCGGCCGAACTTCGGAAGGCGGCCTCCGAGCTTCGTGGTCTCAGCCGAGTCGGGAACCCGGAAGTGTTCCTCCCGCGCGCCCAGCGCCTGCTCGCCGAGGCGGGGGTAGCGCTCGTGCTTATCAAGGCGACGGCGGGGAACAGGTTGAGTGGCGCCGCTTTGCGACTCGAGGACGGACGGCGAGCGATCGCACTGACTGGGCGGCACCTCGCAGAGGATCACCTCTGGTTCACGCTCTTCCATGAGATTGGGCACCTGCTCCTCCACGGCGCGCGCGACGATTTCCTCGACTCACTCGACGCGGATGACATCGGCGACTCGGCCGTTGAAGACCAAGCCAATGACTGGGCGCGAGCGGCCCTCATTCCCACGGGCATCGATTCCCTCGGCAACGGTCGTGCTCAAGGGCCGACTCGACGCGAGATTCTTGGGTTTGCTTCCGACATAGGAATCGCCCCCGGCATAGTCGTGGGACAGCTGCATCACGCCGGCAAGCTGCAGCCGAATCAGCATCGACCACTCATCCGCCATTACCGATGGGTTGGCACTAGCCTTGGAATCTGATGTACCGATCCATAGACTTTTGCCAGTTGCAAACCGCGTCTTCAAGAACGTCTGGCGTAATTTGTGTTTCGGCCGCCAGCAGCGTCAACGCATTCTGTAGCTCACGCGCGGCGCCCGCCGTCGGGTCATTGTTCACCAGTTGGCGAGCGCCGGTCAGCGGGCCGGTCGCTCCGACCAGGTAGGTATGCGGCGGCCGAACATCGGCCAGCGACAGCTTTCCAAGCATAGTGAGGTAGTCGAAGCGAGCGATACGCCCAAACTGCCGAACTGCGCTCAGCGACCTGTACATCGCATCGAAAGTGTCTTCCGGCGTCGCGGCGGACAACGATGCGAACCGTTGTGCGTGGTCGCCGCCGGCCGCTAGAACCCATTGAACGTAACTCTCGAAAGCGGCCCCGGTTCCTTGCTCCGACCAGGCGGCAAGGCTCCCGTACTTGTGGTGGTTACCGAAACCATGCCTCCCGGGAGCTACACGGTAGTCGGCCTGGTGCTCGTCCAACCAGAAGCGAAACGATGTCGGGTCGCCCGCGGTGCGCTGCCAGGTCCACCACTGCAACTCGGATGATCCGAACGCGCTGTAAGTGTCTCGGATGTACCGCCAGCCGGCGATCCGGTGCCGACCGAAGTGGACGTAGAGGTACACCATCCACACCGCCTCATCGAGGTCGCCCGCTCTGTGGTGGAGCACTGCCGCCTTAAGCGGGTGGAAGGCGGGCGAGAGTGGGTTAGTCGCCTCGGGATCGAGGTCGCGAGTCTGCAGGGTGGTGGTGAAGTTGACTCGCTGCTCCGAGTCGATGATCTGCTCGATGAGTGTCTCGCGTCGTTGCGGATCCACAATTCCCGGCAGTGATCCGTGCGTCCGTTCGTACGCGGAGAACGCCGCATCGAGTTCGGCTGCACGTCGTATGTAGTTATTGCGCACCGGGAGTCCTTTCAAGTTCGATCTGTTTGTCGGTGAAGTACACCTCGTAGAACGTACCGGCGAGCCGCGCCCGAGCGTCCCGCATTGCCGCCGCGTCACGTTTCCTCCATGCCGCGAAACCGGCAAGAACCGTGACCAGTTCCTCCCAGTACTTGTCGAGATGCGACACGTCCGGTACTGGCCGACCCTGACGCAGTGCCGCTTCGGCGGCGAGGAAGGTCCGGATGCTGGGCCACGGATCTCCCGGCGGCATGGCCGGCATCGCCCGACCGGCCATGAGCCCTTCTTCCAGGTATGCACGCGCCTCCTCAAGGTCGGTGTCGACCTCGTAGAGGTGCAGGCTCCCGACCATGTGCGTATACGTCCCCAGACTGCAGTCGAGGCTGCGGGCGATGATCTCGGCGATCATGGTGAACGCGAATACGTCATGCGGGAGCCCCTTCATGATGTCGTTCGAGCGCATGAACACCACTGTGTGCAGTTCATTGTCGCGAGCCAAGAATTGGAGAGTGCACGTGCATGGCACGTCAGATTGACTACCACGGAGATCCTCGACTTTCAGGATCGGGGCGACCGCCTGCCTCGTCGTCGGATTCTCGCGAAGCGCAGCGATGAGTGTTTCGATTTGCGCGTCCATCGCATCGCCGAACAGCCGCGGCCCGTACGCACCGCTGAAGTCTTTGACGAGCTTGCTATACCCCGGGATGTAGTACTCGATGTGGGCGGGGTCCGCGGACCCGGCGAGATACCAGGAGAGCTCTCCCAGTGCGCTGAAGAGGCGACCACGTGTGGCGCTGCGGCTCACGCGAGCGCGCGGCGCCGTCAGTTCGAGCATCACTGAGCGGACTTCTCGGGTAGATCCTCGCCGCGCGACGACGACCTCACCGGTGTCGATCACCGAAGGCAACGCCGTCGCCAGCAGGTCATCGAGACTTGACTCTGTCCAGAACTGCGCCACTGACCCACCCAAATCCTTAGTTGCGCCGCGACAGACATCTCAGGCGGCAATCCGACCCTAGATGCTCACGACACATCTGCGAGAGAGGTTCTGGTATCGGTTTCGCCACATCGGGTCGCCCAGCCGGCCTGCTATCAATGACGCGGTCGGCATACCAAGGCTCCGGCGCAAGGTTAGTCACCTTCTTCGCACCCAGAGGCTGAGGAGAAGTGCCTCCGCTTGTTGGCATGCGTCCAAGGAAGGCCACCGCAGTCGGTAGCCGAGAGTGCTCCCTACAATTCTCGCCTCAACACCTCGGACCTACCGTTTCCCCGAGGCAGTACAGCTAGAGCTGCTGCTGGTCGTCGGTCAACCACCTCGGAGTGCTCGTCATCGGGGCGTACCCAGCTCTCCCGGACTTGCCCACGCAACTCAGGATCGCCAATCTGACATGCGAAGGCAGCACGGAGACACGACTCTCCGACGTCCTCGACAGCACGGTGTTCCACGGAGGGGCCGACCGCCGCCCTCGACTTTGAGCGGGATGCTGGCAGCTCGCAATCACGCAAGAATAACCGTCACACGCCGATCGGGGTGCCCTCGGACAGCGGTCAGGTCCTAAGGTGGAACAAGAAGGCGTCAGCGTCAGCGTCAGCGTCAGCGTCAGCGTCAGCGTCAGGGGCTGGCGTTAGGCTGCCATCGCGGTCGGCACGCTGTCGGCTGATGCACGTTAGTTGGAGGAGATCTCATGGGCGCTGCGGAGATGCGTACCCGCTCGCCGCTGCCGCTGCATCGAGAACTCAGCACCCTTCTCGATTTTCTCCCGGTGCTGTACCCCAGCGGAGACGTCTGGTTGCGTCGCGTCCTCGAGGAGGTTGCAGCTGGTCGCGCGGATGCAACCGTCGTGTACGACGACGCCAGGGTCGTCGGCGTTTTTCTCGGCTCCCCGAAGCCGGATGGTCGATACAAGATTCGGACGCTTTTCGTCGATGAGACTCACCGCCGTCTCGGAATCGGCGACGAGTTGCTGCGCCGTGCCCAAAGGGCCGCGGCTGCTGCGGGCGCGAGTGAGATATATGTAACAGCAGCGACCACGATCCGGCCGCAGTTCGAACCGTTCGTCGCCGGAAACGAATTTGTGAGATTGGCGACGATGCCCGATCGGTACGGTCCCGGGCGCCACGAGGACGTGTACATCGCCGCTGTCCACCGCGCGTAGATCACCTGCGTCACGAGAAGTTGGCCAGGTCGTGGCTTACCGAGAGATGTGGCCCTTGCCATAGCGCCACTCGTCTAGCTTTCGGTAGACGCGGCGAACCACGCCAAATAACTTGCCCAGCCTGGGGACGTGCCTGAGAGCCGTTGCTGCCCATCCGAGCAAGGCTGTGCCGCTGATGGCGAGCAGCGGTGCGACAAGTTTCGCCTGAATGAAGGCGATCACGTGGGCGGTGGCGGGTTGCAAGGGAAGCTGAAAAACGGTGCCGAGGAGCAGGGTGAGGACGAGGATCGCGCCGAACGCGGTCCACCACGGGTGAGCTCGTCGACCCATGACGTAGTCGATGTAGACCCGGAGTGGTGCGCCGTTTTGGCTTCGCCAGTACGAGACAACCAGCTGCCTGGCGTTGTACTCGCTCTTCCGGTCGAGGTAGCGGTGCCAATGCGTGGTCTCCAGCACACGCGCGTACCGCAGGGCCGGGTACACCGTCCTGCCATGGAGCCACGCGGGTGTCATGACGAACAGGTAGGTGGTCGCCATTGGCAGCGTGCGTGACCGGAGTTCGTCCCCGTGTTCCAAGAAGGCGGCACTTCGCTGGTCATTGACTCTGAAGTCCAGGATCGCGCCCGAATGGCGGGCGGTGCGCGGTTGCCAGTGCCAGATGCGTCCGGGGTTGGTCACTCGGAATCGAACCCGGAGGTACCCGAGCTGATTAGCGGCGAGAGGTTCGTTGAATTCCAACTTCCAGACCGTCAGGTCGGCTCCAGTGAGGCGCTCGTCCGGCTTCAGACCGCCTCGCAATGAGATTGCGCGCATGCTTTTGCCGTCAACCGTGATGGTGTCCCCTGCGACGTCGACGGGCGAGTCGAAGATCAGCTCACTGGACTTCTGTTCCTTCACATACGGCGACAGATCCGCGTAGGCGTCAGCTGCGACCGGCAGCGAGAGCCCGACGCTGTGGAGCGACTCGGAGCCAGCCTCGATTCGAAGACCGACGTCGAGGTAGAAGGCGCGGCGTCGCGGAGGAAGGGTGGCGAGACACCATAGATTGATGTGGCACTCTTGGATCGTGTATCGCGCGGGGTTATGCCCCTGGTCTTGCAAAATAGCGAAGTACGACATGGATCGACGCCCTCCACTCCCAGGTCCCTCATGCACAGTAACGCATCAGCAAGCAACATCGGCACTGAGTCCGGCGCCGATTGCCGTTCTGACCCCGAAGCCACCGCTCCCGAGGCGCGCGCGCTTCTGCTTGCCGTGCAACCGCAATTCGCCGCCATGCTGATGGCCGGGACGAAGCCGATCGAGCTGCGCAAGCGCTTCCCGTCCCAGCCCCGCGGGACGGTCGTTTTCGTCTACGCCTCGACGCCGGTCAAATCCGTGGTCGGCACGATGTTTCTCGACCAGGTTGAGTCATGTGCTATTGACCGGGTCTGGCGTGAGCTTATTCCGTTGATCGGCGCCCCCGAGCAGTACATCCGCGACTATGCGGCAGACCGTGAGGAGATGACGTTGCTGCACCTTCGCTCCCCGAGACCATTCGCTGCGGCGATCCCGCTTCGCGACCTTCGGACGCACGTTGGAGTCGAGCCGCCGCAAAGTTTCCGCTACCTGAATCCAACGGCGCAAGCCGTGATGCACCGTCTCGCAGGACCCTGATCTCGGCGAACGCTGGTCCCCGACGAGCCGGGAGGAAAATGCACACGGCGACAACGACCATCACCACCGGGACTAGCAAGTGCAGCGCCATACTGCCATCCCTATCGATCGGTCGCCTCACTCTGAACACAGGCGCGGTGGGAGCTGCGGCAGATTTGGTCGACTAGTCCGTTCTGGCCGCGAGCGCGACGCGTGGGTTGGGACTGCTGCAGGTTTAGTTGACTCCTGACAGGTAGGGGCATGGGCTCCTGTTGGAAGGACGTGCGCCATGGTGAGGGCGTATTCGGAAGAGTTCCGCCGTGACGTAATCGCGATCACCCGGAAGGGTGAAGCGTCGGTGCGGCAGGTCGCGAGGGACTTCGGGGTATCCGAGTCTTGCCTGGCCCGCTGGCCGCGGCTCGCGGACCGCGACCACAGCATCAGCGTGGCCGCGGCGCCGCCGGCCAAAGCGGGCGAGCCGGCGGAGCTGCGGGACGCGCAGAACCGGACCCGGCTCCTTGAGCAGGAGAACGAGATCCTCCGCCGGGCAGCGGCGTACTTCGCTCAGTCGCAACTCCCGAAATGATTCACCCGCTGGTCCTCGATCTCGCCGCAGACCGGATCTCGGTCGCGGTGGCTTGCCGGGTGCCGGGGTTCTCGAAGCAGGCGTTCTACGCTGGCGGGGTGACCCGGCCTTCCAACGGGACTGGGACGACGCGCACCTCACCAACGCCGCGATCGACGCGCATTGAGACGACCCGACGTTCGGGTACCGGTTCCTCGCAGACGACCTCGCCGCCGGCGCCAACTTGGTCTCGGCAAGTCGACCCCGATCGAGTACGAGACGATCATCAACCCGCAGGTCGCACTCGCGGCCTAGACAATCGAGTCAACGAAACCTGCAGCAGTCCCGACCCACGTCGACTCCAATACGGCGGTCACCACGAGCAAAGCTGAAGGTCCGGGTCCGGGTCCGGCCCAGTCCGGCACAGAAGCTTCCCCGGAGGGAAAGTGTCCAACTGCACTGCGCATCGGCCAACAGACTAGGCCGCCTGGCCAGGACTAACGCTGCTTTGGCCAAGAAGCTCGGTTCGAGTCACCGAAGCCAGCGGGGCGCCACGAGTCACACCAGATTCAGAAGTCCCAGTCCTCGTCCTCAGTGTTCACGGCCTTGCCGATGACGTACGACGAGCCAGAGCCCGAGAAGAAGTCGTGGTTCTCGTCCGCATTCGGCGACAGGGCGGAGAGGATGGCCGGGTTCACGTCGGTGATGTTCTTCGGGAACATCGGCTCGTAGCCCAGGTTCATCAGCGCCTTGTTGGCGTTGTAGTGCAGGAACTTCTTGACGTCCTCGGTCAGGCCGACCTCGTCGTAGAGGTCCTGCGTGTACTGCACCTCGTTCTCGTACATCTCGAACAGCAGCGAGAACGTGTAGTCCTTGAGCTCGTCGCGCTCGGCCTGCGTGAGGGTCTCGAGGCCCTTCTGGTACTTGTACCCGATGTAGTACCCGTGGACGGCTTCGTCACGGATGATCAGGCGGATCAGGTCGGCGGTGTTCGTGAGCTTGGCACGCGACGACCAGTGCATCGGCAGGTAGAAGCCCGAGTAGAACAGGAACGACTCGAGCAGCGTCGAGGCGACCTTGCGCTTCAGCGGGTTGTCGCCCTGGTAGTAGTCCATCACGATGGACGCCTTCTTCTGCAGGTTCGGGTTCTCCTCGGACCAGCGGAAGGCCTCGTCGATCTCACGGGTCGACGCGAGCGTCGAGAAGATCGACGAGTAGGACTTGGCGTGCACCGACTCCATGAACGCGATGTTCGTGTAGACGGCTTCCTCGTGCGGGGTGATCGCGTCGGGGATGAGCGACACGGCGCCGACGGTGCCCTGGATGGTGTCGAGCAGGGTCAGACCGGTGAACACACGCATGGTCAGGGTCTGCTCGGCCGGCGTCAGCGTGTTCCACGACTGCACGTCGTTCGACAGCGGCACCTTCTCGGGCAGCCAGAAGTTGTTGACGAGACGGTTCCAGACCTCGACGTCCTTGTCGTCCTGGATGCGGTTCCAGTTGATGGCCTGGACCCGATCAATGAGCTTCAGCTTCTCGACCAACGTGTGTTCCTTACAGAGATGGTGACTAAGTGACGGACTGGAGGCGCGGTGCGGCTTGGCACCGCGCCTCCAGGGAGCAGAGCGGCAGCTCTACAGCATGCAGCTGACGCAGCCCTCGACCTCCGTGCCCTCCAGCGCGAGCTGGCGGAGACGGATGTAGTAGATCGTCTTGATGCCCTTGCGCCATGCGTAGATCTGCGCCTTGTTGATGTCACGCGTGGTGGCGGTGTCCTTGAAGAACAGCGTCAGGGACAGGCCCTGGTCCACGTGCTGCGTCGCCGCGGCGTACGTGTCGATGATCTTCTCGGCACCGATCTCGTACGCGTCCTGGTAGTAGTCCAGGTTGTCGTTCGTCATGAACGGCGCCGGGTAGTAGACGCGGCCGAGCTTGCCTTCCTTGCGGATCTCGATCTTCGACGCGATCGGGTGGATCGACGACGTCGAGTGGTTGATGTACGAGATCGAACCGGTCGGCGGGACGGCCTGCAGGTTCTGGTTGTAGATGCCGTGCTCCTGGACGGACGCCTTCAGCGCCTTCCAGTCGTCCTGCGTCGGGATCGTGATGTTCGCGTTGTCGAACAGCGAGGCAACACGAGCGGTCGCGGGCGTCCACGTCTGGTCGGTGTACTTGTCGAAGAACTCACCCGACGCGTACTTCGAGTCGCGGAAGCCGTCGAAGGTCTCGCCGGTCTCGATCGCGATCTTGTTCGACGCACGAAGGGCGTGGAACAGCACCGTGTAGAAGTAGATGTTCGTGAAGTCGATGCCCTCTTCGGAACCGTAGTAGACGCGCTCACGAGCGAGGTAGCCGTGCAGGTTCATCTGGCCGAGGCCGATGGCGTGCGACTTGTCGTTGCCGTCCTCGACGGAACGCACCGAGGTGATGTGCGACATCTGCGAGACCGAGGTCAGGCCGCGGATGGCCGTCTCGATGGTCTTGCCGAAGTCCGGCGAGTCCATCGTCAGCGCGATGTTCAGCGAGCCGAGGTTGCAGGAGATGTCCTTGCCGATCTCCTTGTAGGACAGGTCCTCGTTGAAGGTCGTCGGGGTGTTGACCTGCAGGATCTCCGAGCAGAGGTTGGACATGTTGATCCGACCCTTGATCGGGTTGGCCTTGTTCACCGTGTCCTCGAACACGATGTACGGGTAGCCCGACTCGAACTGGATCTCGGCGATGGTCGTGAAGAAGTCACGCGCCTTGATCTTCGTCTTCTTGATGCGCGAGTCGTCGACCATCGCGCGGTAGTTCTCGGAGATCGGGACGTCGCCGAAGGGGACGCCGTAGACCTTCTCGACGTCGTACGGCGAGAACAGGTACATGTCCTCGTTGTTCTTCGCGAGCTCGAACGTGATGTCCGGCACGACGACGCCGAGGGACAGCGTCTTGATGCGGATCTTCTCGTCGGCGTTCTCGCGCTTGGTGTCGAGGAACTTCATGATGTCCGGGTGGTGGGCGCTGAGGTAGACCGCGCCGGCACCCTGACGCGCACCGAGCTGGTTCGCGTAGGAGAAGGAGTCTTCCAGCAGCTTCATCACGGGGATGATGCCCGAGGACTGGTTCTCGATCTGCTTGATCGGGGCGCCGGCCTCGCGGATGTTGGAGAGGAGCAGGGCCACGCCGCCGCCGCGCTTCGAGAGCTGCAGCGAGGAGTTGATGCCGCGCGAGATCGACTCCATGTTGTCCTCGATGCGGAGCAGGAAGCAGGAGACGAGCTCGCCGCGCTGTGCCTTCGCAGTGTTGAGGAACGTGGGGGTCGCGGGCTGGAAGCGGCCGGCGACGATCTCTTCGACCAGGTCGATGGCGAGCTGCTCGTTGCCCTGGGCCAGGCCGAGGGCGGTCATGACGACGCGGTCCTCGAAGCGCTCGAGGTAGCGCTTGCCGTCGAACGTCTTGAGCGTGTAGCTCGTGTAGTACTTGAACGCGCCGAGGAACGTCTGGAACCGGAACTTCTTCGAGTACGCCAGGTCGTTGAGTCGCTGGATGAAGTCCAGCGAGTACATGTCGATCGTGGCTTTTTCGTAGTACTCGTTCTCGACCAGGTAGTCGAGCCGCTCCTTCAGGTTGTGGAAGAAGACGGTGTTCTGGTTGACGTGCTGCAGGAAGAACTGCTTGGCGGCCTCACGATCCTTGTCGAACTGGATGTTCCCGTCCGCGTCGTAGAGGTTGAGCATCGCGTTGAGGGAGTGGTAGTCCATCCCCGTCTGCGGCGACGTCAGATCGACGTCTGCAACTGCTGCGTCCAAAATGCATCCAATCCTGAGTTGACCGCCGACACGTCGTCAGGGGTCCCGAAGAGTTCAAACCTGTACAGAAGGGGGACGTTGCACTTCTGTGCGACGACGTCCCCGGCGAGGCCGTACGCCTCGCCGAAGTTCGTGTTGCCACCCACCACCACGCCGCGGATGAGCGAGCGGTTGTGGGCGTCGTTGAGGAACTTGATGACCTGCTTGGGGACTGCACCCTCGCCGTTGCCGCCACCGTAGGTGGGCAGGACCAGGACGTAGGGCTCGTCGACGTGCAGGAACGGTTCGCTCGGGTAGAGCGGGATCCGGTCCGCGTCGCGGCCGAGCTTCTCGACGAAGCGCGCGGTGTACCCGGACACGCTCGAGAAGTAGACCAATCGGCTCATGGTGCGCTCCTCGTGGAAAGGTGCGGACAGGCGGACTGGACGGGCCAGGAGAGGCGAGTCGCGCCTCCCGAGATGCCCTGCCTGCGGGCCCCTTCGGGGCCCGCAGAACGACTACGCCAGTTCGGCGCTGAGGGTCGCGATCTTGTCGGGGCGGAAGCCCGACCAGTGGTCGTCGTCCGTGACGACGACGGGGGCCTGCATGTAGCCCAGGCTCTTGACGTGCTCGAGCGCTGCTTCGTCCGTGGAGACGTCGTGCACTTCGTACTCGATGCCCTTGTTGTCGAGGGCCCGGTACGTCGCGGTGCACTGGACGCAGGACGGCTTGGTGTAGACGGTGACGGCCATGTTCTCCCCTGGTTCCTACTGGTTTCTGCTGTGCTGTGGAGGTGGTGCTGATGTCTGTCCGCAGTCGTGTCCGGGAGGGGCCGCTGCGATGCCTCCACACTACATCTAGTGGCTAGCCGCAGCACCGACCACAAGAGGAAGTGTTACAGCCGTGTAGTTCTCCACAACGTCCTCCACAGTCTGTGGATTCCCGAGAGGCCCGAGTTTCCGCCAGTCTGCGGCCGACCACCGACACTTCCCCACACCCGTGGACAGTCCCGATCCACAAGTGTGGAATCAGCGCATCGGCGTGTCGCGAACCGCCCCTCCCCAGGACGGGGGACAGCCCCGTCCAGCCGGTCCGTACACTCGTCTCGTGAGTACGTACGGGCCCCTCCTGAAGACCCCTGGCGTGGGTCGTGTCATCGCCGCACAGCTCACCGCGCGGTTCCCGTTCGGCATGCTGTCGCTGGCCTACCTGCTGCACGTCGAGCACGTGTTCGACTCCTACGGCGCGGCCGGCCTGGTGCTCGCGACGACGAGCATCGGGCAGGCGCTGGCCGGTCCCCTGACGAGCCGGTGGATGGGCAGCTGGGGCATGCGCCCCGTCCTCATCCTGACGAGCATCGTCGCGCTGATCAGCATGGTGGTCATCGCGTTCGTGGTCATGCCGCTCTGGGGCTACGTGGTGGTCGGGTTCCTCGGCGGCCTGGCGGTCCCGCCCGTGCAGCCGGCGGTGCGCACCATCTACCCGAAGATGGTGACGTCGGCGCAGCTCACACCCCTCTTCTCCCTCGACGCCAGCGCGCAGGAGCTCATCTGGGTCGCCGGCCCGGTCATCACCACCTTCGTCGCCACCCAGGTCGGCACGGTCGAGGCGATCGTCGTCGCGATGGTCTTCCTGGTCGTCGGTGGCACGTGGTTCATCGCCTCCCCCGAGCTCGGCCGCGTCCGCATCCCCCGCTCCAAGCGCGCGTTCGGTGTGGTGCTGAAGCGCCCTGCGGTCGTCGTCGCCACCCTCACCGGTCTGCTCCTCATCGGGGCGTGCGCGGCGGTCGAGGCGAGCGTCACCAGCGTGTTCGGCGAGGGCAGTCCGAACGCCGGCATCGTCCTCGCGGTGTTCGCGGTCGGTTCGCTCGCCGGCGGCCTGGCGTTCGGCCACCGCCCGATCTCCCGCAACACCCTGTGGACGCGCATGGCGGTCGTCTTCGTCGGGCTCACCCTGGCCCTCGGCGGCACGGGCTTCTGGTGGCTCTGCCTCGCCCTGGTCATCGCGGGTGTGGGCATCGCGCCGGCCCTCGCGGTGATGTTCGGCTCCGTCTCCGCCACCGTCAAGTTCTCCGACACGGCCGAGGCCTACGGCTGGATGGGCACCGGCCAGCTGATCGGTGCCGCCGGTGGTTCGGCGATCGCCGGCTTCCTGATCGACGGCAGCGGCCCCGTCGGCGGCTTCACCGTCGGCGCCGTGATGGCCGGCCTGGGCGTGCTGCTCCCCCTGGCGATGCGCAGCTGGCTGCCCGACCTGCGCGGCCGTGACGCCAGCCCCCTCCCCGACACCGAGCCGGTGCACCTGCCGACCTGAGCGGGCGGCGGGCGCGCGGCTGCGGCGGGCGGTTTCGGGCGTACCTGGTCGAATCGGGCGTACCTGGTCGAATCGGGCGTACCTGGTCGGAAGTTCTGACCAGGTACGCCCGTTTCCACTCGCCATCGCGGCCGGTATGGGAAGGAACGTGCGCCCGGCGTACGGGTCGCGTTCTCCACAGATGGCCTGGAGGCCCGGCACGCGCCCGCCAGGCACCGGCAGGATGGGTGCATGGTCACCTCAGTTCCCCTGCGCGACGGCCGCTCCATCCCCGCGATCGGCTTCGGCGTCTACAAGGTCGACGCTGCCGAAGCGGAGACGGCGGTCGGCCTCGCGCTGGACGTCGGCTACCGGCACGTCGACACCGCCGAGATGTACGGCAACGAGACCGGCGTCGGCAACGCGATCCGGGCCTCCGGGCTGGACCGTGACGACGTCTTCGTGACGACCAAGGTGTGGAACGACCACCAGGGGCGCGACGCGACGCTGCGGGCGTTCGACGGCAGTCTCGACCGGCTGGGGCTCGACGCCGTCGACCTCTACCTGATCCACTGGCCGGCCGCCGCCAACGACCGCTACGTCGAGACCTGGCGCGCTCTGGTGGAACTGCGTGAGTCAGGGCGGGCACGGAGCATCGGTGTCTCGAACTTCCAGGTGCCGCACCTGCAGCGGCTCATCGACGAGACCGGCGAGGTGCCGGCACTGAACCAGGTCGAACGGCACCCGTGGCTGCCGCAGCGCGAACTCATCGCGTTCCACGGGCAGCACGACATCGCGACCGGGGCGTGGTCGCCGCTCGGCCGCGGGCGCCTGATCGACGAGCCGGTGCTGACCGGCATCGCGGACGCGCACGGCGTGAGCGTGGCGCAGGTGCTCGTGCGGTGGAACGTGCAGCAGAACGTGGTGGTGCTGCCGAAGTCGGTCACGCCGTCGCGGATCCGGTCGAACCTCGACGTCGACGGCTTCGAGCTGACCGACGACGAGCTCGCGGCGATCGCGACGCTCGAGTCCGGGCAGCGGACGGGCTCCCACCCGGACTCGGTGTCGTAGCCGGGCGGGGTACGCACTGTTCATCCACAGCGAGTGACGGGCCGTACTGTCGAGGGGTGATCGATCCTCAACAGACCGCCCGTGAACACCTGCGCCCCGATGAGCACCTGTACTGGGCCGGCACGAGCGATCCGGCCAGGCTCCTCTCGGGCCGCGACGGCTTCCTCATCCCGTTCTCGCTGCTCTGGTGCGGATTCGTGGCGTTCTGGACCGTCTCGGCCGTGACCAGCGGGGCGCCGTCCTTCTTCTTGGTCGTCGGGTCGCTGCTCACACTGATGGGCCTGCACCTGCTCGTCGGACGGTTCCTCGTGAAGCGGTACCGCAAGCGGACGACCGTCTACGCCGTGACCGATCGCCGAGCCCTCGTGATCACCCCTCGCGGCACGCGGGAGGTCCCGATCGGCCGCACTGACCGCACCGTGAGCTGGACCGGCGACCGACGGCACTGCAACGTCGAGTGGGACGCGACGGGAGGCGGACCGGGATCGATGCTCTTCGGGTGGGGAACGAACGCGAAGGTCTACGCGAACACCGGTCTCGACGGCTTCTTCGGGCCACAGCCGATGGCGTTCTGGGACGTCACCGATGGCGAGGCTCTCGTGCGCGAACTCGACCGGGCGTCGAGCTAGCCCCGGCGGTCCTCCTCGGACTGCCACGGCAGGTGCAGGTCACCCGGTTCGGGCTCGACGTCGCCGGCATCGTCCGCGCCGCCCGTCCCGGGAGCCGCGATGACCTTGGACGGGTCGATGCCGTCCGCACGCAGGTCGGCGTCGTCGCGCTGCTTCGTCTGGGACGCGTCCATCTCGCGCTCACTCGACGGGCTGTACGACGTGTCCGCTGCTCGCTGCTCGCGTCCGCTGACCCCGTCGACGTCGTCGCTGTGCGCGGCGTCGCGGAGCGCGTCGTTGCGTGCGCGGTCGTCGGACGGCTCGGGGCCGGGGGCGTTCGGGATGCTGTCGCTCATGGTGTTTCCTCCTGCAGCGGACGGTAGTCCTCGGCCCCGTGTAACGAGTCTGGCTCGGTCCGCTCCCCGCACTCGATGACGTCCCTGGCCCCCGCTACGCTGCCGACGAGGGGGAACGATGGGACGAACACGGACCGCGACGACCGCGGTGATCAGCTCGGCACTGGTGGGGCTGCTGCTCGCCGGGTGCACCGCGTTCGGCGGCGACGACGCGATCCCGACGCCGACGCGACAGGCGGCCGAGCGCACGGCGGAACCCGAGCCGGACCCGACGCGCGACACCGATCCGGTCGAGGCCGAGCCCGAGCAGGCACTGCCCACCGGCACCGTGGCGGCGGAGACCGACGTGGTCTCGCCGAGCGGTGAGACCAGCATCCACGTCCGGGTCGTCGCGAACGACCGCGGTACCTTCGACGCCCAGCTCTCCGGGTACCGGACGACCAATCCGCAGCCGATGCGTCTGGAGTTCCGGCACCGGCATGCGAAGCCGCTCGACGGTGCGGACGGCGAGGTGCGCGAGACGGTCGAGTGGGACGCCGCGGTTGCTCCTCCGACCTCGTTCACGATGGGTCAGGCGGGTCCACGCCCCGACTACCTGCGCAGTGTCGTCCTCGTGCCGGCGACGGTGGCCGAGGAGGACTCGTCCAAGCGACCGTGGGCAGGGTCGGTGCTCGCCGCCGCTGACCTCGCGTGGAAGATCCCGAACCCCTACCACGACCTCCGGGTCACCGTCGGCAAGGACCGACCGGGCGCCTACGGCATCGTCACCAACGCCGATGGCCGACCGGCGAACTACCTGGTCGCCCACGGTGACGAGCTCTCGACCGTCGCGGAGCGGTTCGGCATCACGCCGACGCAGGTGCAGTGGATGAACCCCTACATGGAGCAACGCGACGACGACTGGCTGCTCGAGGGCAGCACGCTCAACATCGACCCCGCTCGGCGTTGAGACGAGGGGCCGGGTCGGTCCGTTACGGTTGACCAGCACTCGGCACCACCAGGAGGTCCCATCGTGACGATCGTCGCCGCCGCAGACGGCTCAGCCCTCGGCAACCCCGGCCCCGCCGGGTGGGCCTGGTACGTCGACGACGACCGGTGGGCGGCCGGCGGCTGGCCCCGCGCGACGAACAACATCGGTGAACTCACCGCCGTGCTCCAGCTCCTCCGCGCCACGAAGGACACCGGCGAGCCGCTGCACATCCTGTGCGACAGCCAGTACGCCATCAAGGCCTGCACCGAGTGGCTCGCCGGCTGGAAGCGCAAGGGCTGGCGGAAGGCCGACGGCAAGCCGGTCCTCAACGTCGAGATCATCAAGGAACTTGACGCCGAACTGCAGGGCCGCAAGGTCACGTTCGAGTGGGTGCGCGGTCACGTCGGTCACGAGATGAACGAGGCCGCCGATGTGCGAGCCCGCGGTGCTGCCACCGCGTTCCAGAACGGCACCGACGTGCCGCACGGCCCCGGCTGGCCAGGCGCCGAGGTCCCCGAGCCGTCCGCGCTGCCCGACGCGACCCCGCCCGCGACCCTCTTCTGACCCTTCCCGCGGGTCAGTAGGTCCCGTCGCGCCGGTCCTGGCGGGTGATCTGCTCCCCCGACGCCGGGTCGACGCCCGAGCGCGTGGTGGTCGTGGTGCGGCGGCCACCGAAGGCCACGGCGAGGCTGATGATGAGCAGCACGACACCGGCTGCCATCAGGATGTAGCCGATCAGGCGGAGGTCGATACCGGCGAGCTGGATGTTCAGCGCGAAGGCGACGATCGCGCCGATGACGATCAGGGCGATGCTGGATCCGATGCGCATGACGCAGTCCTCTCGGGTGGGGGTGGTGCCGGAGACGGTACACGTCCGACAACCCCAGCGCCGATCAGTCGACGTCCACCTCGGCCCACCCGTCGAACCGCCCGATCTCAGTGACCCGCACGACGGCCTCGCCGACCTCGTCCGAGGCGTCCAGGTCGATCGTCGCCGAGAACCCGAAGTCCTTGTCGCCCTCGGGGTCGGCGAAGATCTGCCGCGCCTTCCACACCCGGGGTGATGCGGTGGCACCGCTCTCGTCGAGCACCAGGTACTGCATCGAACGCGCATCGGCGTCGGTGCCGATGCTGTCGTGTTCCTCGTAGTACTCCTCGAGCACGTTGTCCCACGCGGCCCGGTCGAAGCCCGCGGTCGCGTCGAGTTCCCCGAGCCCGTCGATGTCGTCGGCCGCGGCGAGCAGCACCCGCTGGAACAGGGCGTTGCGCACGAGCACCCGGAACGCCCGCGGGTTGCCGGTGAGCCGTGCGGGCTGCGGCGGAGCGATCTCCTCGTGCTCCTCGGAGGCCAGCAGGACGTCGCCGTTGAGCAGCGCCTCCCACTCGTCGACGAGCGAGGAGTCGGTCTGCCGCACGACCTCGCCCAGCCACTCGATCAGGTCGTCGAGCTCCTGGGTCCGCTGTTCCTCGGCGATGGTCTGTCGCATGGTCCGGTACGCGTCGGACAGGTAGCGGAGCACGAGGCCCTCGGAGCGGGTGAGCTGGTAGAAGCGCACGAAGTCGCCGAAGGTCATCGCGCGTTCGTACATGTCGCGGACGACGGCCTTCGGGGACAGCTGGAAGTCGAGCACCCAGGGCTGTTCGGCGGCGTAGGCCTCGTAGGCGGCGGTCAGCAGCTCGTCGAGCGGCTTCGGCCAGGTGACCTCCTCGAGCAGCTCCATCCGCTCCTCGTACTCGATCCCCTCCTGCTTCATGCGGGCGACGGCCTCGCCGCGCTCCTTGAACTGCTGCTGCGACAGGATCGCCCGCGGGTCGTCGAGGGTGGCCTCGACGACCGAGACCATGTCCAGTGCATAAGTGGGAGAAGAAGGGTCGAGCAACTCGAACGCGGCGAGCGCGAACGGTGACAGCGGCTGGTTGAGCGCGAAGTTCGGCGCGATGTCGACGGTCAAGCGGTAGGCACCGTCGACCTTCTCGATCACCCGCGCGTTGATGAGGGTCCGGGCGATGACGAGTGCCCGTCGAGCCATGGCGAGCTGCCGGGAGCGCGGTTCGTGGTTGTCGTAGACCAGCGACCGGACCTCCGCGAAGGCATCGCCACCACGGGCGACGACCGACAGCACCATCGCGTGCGTGATCCGCATGCGCGACACCATCGGCTCCGGCTCGGCGGCGATCAGCCGCTCGAACGACGCCTGGCCCCAGGACACGAAGCCCTCGGGCGCCTTCTTCCGCTTGATCTTGTTCTTCTTCTTCGGGTCGTCGCCGGCCTTGGCGACGGCGCGGGCGTTCTCGATGTCGTGCTCGGGTGCCTCGGCGACGACGTCACCCTCGGTGTCGTAGCCGGCACGTCCGGCCCGGCCGGCGATCTGGTGGAACTCCCGCGCGGACAGCTGGCGCATCTTCGTGCCGTCGAACTTCGTCAGCCCGGTGAACAGCACGGACCGGATCGGCACGTTGATCCCGACGCCCAGGGTGTCGGTGCCGCAGATGACGGGCAGCAGGCCGCGCTGGGCGAGCTGCTCGACGAGTCGTCGGTACTTCGGCAGCATGCCGGCGTGGTGCACGCCGATGCCGGCCCGGATCAGGCGCGACAGGGTCTGTCCGAACCCGGCGCTGAACCGGAAGCCGGCGATGGCGTCGGCGATCTGGTCGCGGCGTTCGCGCGAGGCGACCTTCGCCGACATCAGCGACTGCGCCCGTTCGAGTGCAGCCGCCTGGGCGAAGTGCACGATGTAGATCGGCGCCTTGCCCTCCTCGAGGAGCCGCTCGACCGTCTCCTGCACTGGCGTCATCACGTACTGGTACTCGAGCGGCACCGGCCGCGAGACACCGGTCACGCGGGCGGTGGGCCGACCGGTCCGGCGGGCCAGGTCGTCGGCGATGGTCGTGACGTCGCCGAGGGTCGCCGACATGAGCAGGAACTGCGCCCGCTCGAGCACGAGCAGCGGCACCTGCCATGCCCAGCCTCGGTCGGGGTCGCCGTAGAAGTGGAACTCGTCCATCACGACGACGTCCACGTCGGCGTCCGGCCCCTGCCGCAGCGCCAGGTTCGCCAGGATCTCGGCGGTGCAGCAGACGATCGGGGCGTCCGCGTTGACGCTCGAGTCGCCGGTGACCATGCCGACGTTCTGTGCACCGAACAGCTCGACGAGCTGGAAGAACTTCTCGGACACCAGCGCCTTGATCGGTGCCGTGTAGTAGCTCCGCTTGCCCTCGGCGAGCGCGGCGAAGTGCGCGCCGGCCGCGACGAGCGACTTCCCGGTGCCGGTCGGCGTGCTCAGCACGACGTTCGCGCCGGACACGAGCTCGATGACCGCTTCGTCCTGCGCCGGGTACAGCGGTCGGCCGCCCACCGCGGCCCAGGCCGCGAAGGCCTCGTAGACCTCGTCGGGGTCGACGACGCCGTCCACCGCCGCCGGGATCGCGGCAACGAGCGGGGGCAGGGCGGTGACGTCGGTCATGCGCCCATCCTCCCAGGTGCGGCCATGACGGACTGGAGGCGCGGTGCCAGCCCGCCACGGGCCTCCCGTCCGCCCCGTCGCCGACTCAGGCGCATTTCGATACGTGCGCATAGACTCGCGACATGCGCGAACTCGGCTTCCTCTCCTTCGTCCCGAACCACGGCGGCACCGACGGCGCCGCCCGCGCCCTGGAGGACGGCCTGCGCCTGTTCGAGACCGCCGAATCCCTCGGCTACGGGACGGGCTGGGTGCGCGGACGGCACTTCGAGCCGTACCTGACGAGCCCGATGACCTTCTTCGCGGCAGCCGCGCAGCGCACGAGCACCATCGCGTTCGGCACCGCCGTGCTCGGCATGCGCTACGAGGACCCGGTGCGCCTGGCCGAGGATGCCAGCACGGTCGACCTGCTCAGCGGTGGCCGGGTGCAGCTCGGCATCAGCACGGGCATCGCCGGGTACGGCCCGATCCTCGACCCGGTGTTCGGCACGGTCGACCGCAGCTTCCGCGACGAGGCCGAGGCCCGCGCCGCACGGCTGCTCGAGGTGCTGCAGGGCGAGCCCCTCGGCAGTGCCGGCAAGGGCTACGAGAGCATCCCCGCCGGGGCCGACCTGACCCTGCAGCCGCTCAGCCCGGGTCTGCGCGACCGCGTGTGGTGGGGCGGCGGCAGCATGGGCACGGCGGTCCGCACGGCCGAGAAGGGCCTCCTGCTGCACTGCTCGACCCTGAACACCGAGGACACCGGCGCCCCGTTCGCCCAGGCGCAGGCCGACCAGATCGCCGCCTACCGCGAGCGGTTCGCCGAGCTGCACCCGCAGCGCGAGTCCAAGGTCGCCGTGGGCCGGATCGTGGTGCCGCTCCTCGACGACCACGACCGCGCCGTGCACGAGGAGTTCCTGACCGGGTACGCCTCCGGGATGGACGACGAGGGCCGGCCACTCTCGGGGAACCCGCCGTTCCGCTTCAGCAAGGTCGTGTCCGGCGAACCGGCGGCCATCCTCGACAGCCTGCTCGCCGACCCGGCGGTCACCGCCACCGACGAACTGGTCATCACCCTGCCGGCGAACGGCGACCGTGGGGCGCACGAGCGGATCCTGCGCATCGTGGCCGAGGAGATCGCCCCGGCGCTGCGGGCCTGAGGGCGGGCGCCGCGGACCTGACCGCCGGCGCCGCTGGCCTGACCGCCTGCGGTCCCGCCGCCGCACCGCCACCGAGAGTCAAGGGCATCCGGCGGGGCTCTGATCGAGTTGGTGAGGCCCGAGAGCCCGGCCGGATGACCATCTCGTCCCTGATCCGCACGAGATGGTGCACCCATCGTTCCACCTACCGAGCGGTTTGTCACACCGTTCCGCGCACCTGGGACGTATGAAGTTGACCAAGTGTCACTCGTTTTTCCGAACCGGGACGAAGTGCGGCAACCGGTTCACCGGTGCGCATCCAGGCCGGAACGACGAATGCGTCCCCGCGCGGACGCGGGGACGCATTCTGGGACGCACCGGGGAGGCCAGGGCAACAACGGCCGGATCAGGAGACCGAGTCGCTCACCCAGCGACCCCGTAGTCGGTGCGTGCGCGGACGGTAACCAGCCGACTCGCGCAGAACGATGTTACTGAATGGAGTTGGGAGCTGCGCGGAAACCGGACGACTTCGTCACTCCAGTTCGAGGGACGCGGTTCCGGCGTCGTCGGTGACCGACGCGCCGACGTGCAGCGTGAAGGCCCCCGACTCGTACTGCCACGAGCCGTCCCAGTGGGCGAAGGCTCGCGCCGGGACCTCGATCGAGACCTCCGTCGAGGCGCCCGCGGCGAGCCGGACCGGGGCGAACCCGACCAGCCAGCGCACCGGGCGGTCGACCGCCGACTCCGCACGGGACGCGTAGACCTGCACGACGTGCTTGCCGGCCCGGTCGCCCGTGTTCACGACGGTCGCCGTGACGATGACGGCGTCGCCCTCGCGCACGGTCGGGGTCGCGGAGACGCCCTCGATCGACCAGGTGGTGTAGCCGAGGCCGTGCCCGAACGGGTACGCCGGTTCGGTGCCGGCCCGCAGCCAGGCCCGGTAGCCGACGTGGACACCCTCGTCGTACGCGACCTTCCCGTCGACCGGGGTGACGTCGAGCACGGGGACGTCGGCCATCGCGACGGGCCACGTGGTGGGCAGGCGGCCGCCGGGCTCCTGCGCCCCCGTCAGCACGTCGGCCAGGGCGTTGCCGTACTCCTGCCCACCGAACCAGGTCAGCAGCACCGCGGCGACGTCGTTCCGCCAGGGCATCTCGACCGGCGACCCGGCGTTCACGACGACGACCGTGTTCGGGTTCGCCGCGGCGACCGCGCGCACCAGGTCGTCCTGGTGGCCGGGCAGTGCCAGCGAGGAGCGGTCGTAGCCCTCGGACTCGACCTTGGAGTTCGTGCCGACCACGACGACGGCGACGTCCGCACCACGGGCGGCGTCCACCGCGGCCTCGATGAGCACGGCGGGGTCGTCGTCCGACGGCTCGGTGCCGAACTGGTACGCCAGCACCCCGCCGAGCGTCTCGTCCTGCACGATGTCGTACTCGATGCGGATCGCGACCTGCTGTCCCGCCGTCACCTCGACCGGCACCGACCGCGCCGGCGGGTTGAGGAACGCGGCACCGAGCTGGTCGCCCTCGAACGGCACGTCCTCGTCGAGCAGCAGCTCGCCGTCGATCCACATGCGTGACCGTCCGGCCGCGCCGATGCCGAACCGCACGGTGCCGGTCGACTCGGCCGTGTAGGTGGTGGTGATGTCGAGCCGGTCGGCTTCACGCGTCGGGGCGTCGCCGCCGAACCAGAACAGTGCCGTCGCGCGGCGGTCCTCGACGAACAGCTCCTCGCCGTCCTTGACGAAGGCGACCCGGGCGCCGGGTTCCCCGGTGCCGGGGTTCGTGATAGTGGACAGCGGGAACTCCGCGATGCCCTCCTGCACGACGGCGCCGATCGCGTAGTCCACGCTCGCGCCGGGGAAGGCCGAGCGGATGCCGTCCAGCGGTGACACGACCTGCGACGGCACGACCGTGGCCGAGCCGCCGCCCTGCGTGCGGGCCTGGTCGGCGTTGTGCCCGATCACCGCGATGCGCGACACGGCGGGGGCGTCGAGCGGCAGGACACCGGTGTTGCGGACCAGGACCGTGCCCTCGGCCTCGGCCTCGCGCACGAACGCGATGCCGTCCTCGACGTGCACGGGCGACGCGGCGACGGGCTCGAAGCCCTCGAGAGCGCCGACGCGGGCAGCCAGGGTCAGGATCCGGCGGACCTTGCGGTCGATCGCCGCCATCGGCACCTCGCCGGACTGCACGGCGGCGAGCAGCGGGCCCTCGCTCCACCACGGGTTCGGCCCGGGCATCGCGACGTCCTGCGAAGCCTTCGCCGAGTCCACCGAACGCACCCCGGTCCAGTCGGACACGACGATGCCGTCGAAGCCCCACTCCGAGTTGAGCGGGGTCTCGAGCAGGTCGTTCTCCGACGCCGTCACACCGTTGATCGCGTTGTACGACGACATGATCGCCCAGGCGTGCGCCTCGGTCACGGCCTTCTCGAACGCCAGCAGGTACAGCTCGCGCAGCGCGCGGTCCGACACCTCGGTCGACGCGGTGAAGCGGTCGGTCTCGTAGTCGTTCGCGATGTAGTGCTTCGGGGTGGCGGCGACACCGTTCTCCTGCACGCCGTCGACGTACGACGCGGCCAGGTCACCGGTGAGCACCGGGTCCTCGCTGAACGCCTCGAAGTGCCGGCCACCGAGCGGGGACCGGTGCAGGTTGATGGTCGGGCCGAGCACGACGTCGACGCCCTTGCGGCGGGCCTCCACCGCGGCGGCGGCGCCGTAGCGCTTCGCGATCGCGCGGTCCCACGATGCACTCAGCGCGGTCGCCGACGGCAGGTTCAGGGACGGGTCACGCTCGTCCCACACCTCGCCGCGCACGCCCGATGGGCCGTCCGACATCAGGATCCGGCGCAGCCCGATCTTCTCGATGGGCCAGGTGGTCCAGAAGTCACGTCCGGTGAGCAGCTGCACCTTCTCGTCGGTGGTCAACTGGCCGAGGAGCGCATCGATGCGCACGGTCATCGGCGTCGACGGACTGGAGGCGGTGCTCGCGTCGTTCACGGTGGTCACGGTGGTCGGTCCTCTCGTTCAGGGCCGCGGGGCGCCGCCTGGACAGCCGGGGCCTCGTCGCCCACACCCACCATCCACCGGGTTCGCCGCCCGCGCTGGCAGCTCCTGCACCGTACCACCGAAAACCAACCGTTGCTTGGTTTTCTCAGGTCTCCTGCGGGCGGTACAGTCTGGCCATGGCACGACGGGGTTCGTACGCAAAGGGCATCGCGAAGCGCGAGGAGATCCTCACGGTCGCGCTGGACCTCGTGGCGTCGCAGGGCTTCCGGCGGACGAGCATCAAGGACATCGCCGACGCCGTGGAGCTGACCCAGGCCGGCCTGCTGCACTACTTCGACTCCAAGGACGAGCTCTGGGTCGAGATCCTCCGCCGCCGCGACGAGCTCGACCTCGCGCACGACTGGCAGGCCGCGGACCCGGCAGCCCTGCTCGCGGCGATCGTGCGGCACAACGCCGAGGTCCCGGGCCTGGTGCAGATGTTCGTCAACCTGTCCGCCGCCGCTGCCACCGACGCCGAGCACCCGGCGCACGAGTACTTCCGCGAGCGCTACGAACGCAGCCGCCGCGTGCTGTCCGCCGACTTCCGGACCATGCAGCAGGACGGCCGGCTGCGCACCGACATCGACCCCGACGAGCTCACCAGCGTCCTGCTCGCGGTGTCCGACGGCATGCAGATCCAGTGGCTCTTCGACCCCACTCGCGACATGGCCGAGCACGTCGAGCTCGTCGCCCGCCTCGCGATCGCCCAGGTCGCCCCCACCGCCTGACGGGAGGCGCACCGCACGTCCGCACCGAGCCTCCCGCCGGCGAAGTGGTCAGGGCAAGCGCACGGCAGCGAGTTCGTCCGCCGCGGTGCTCCACGCGCGGACCTGCGTCTTCGAGAGGGGTTCCTCCGGAGACATCGACCAATCTGAGATGTTCCGGCCCCGCATCTCCCGCGCGAGGTGGTCACGCACCGCTCGCTTCGAATCCGTCGACAAGGCCGCTCCGTAGTGCTCCGCACCAGGAACGTCGGCCAGTTCGGTCAGGTACGCCTGGCAGAACCAATCCGCTGCTTCGGCCCGCAGGTACGGGCTCTCGAGCGTGGCGTACCAGCGGCGGAAGAACTCGTCGTACGGGCCAGAGTCCTGCATGAACCCACCAGAAGCAAAGAGGAGTTCACGGACCCGCTGAGGGGTGAGCCCGCGGGCGGCTCGGACGGCATCACCGTTCCGTCCACCGTCGACGAGGTGCGCTATCTCGCTCATTTCATTGCTCATGAGGTCTGCGATCGTTCCATGGTCGAACACTGGCGTATGGGTGTCGATATGTAAAACGGGCCCAGCCGCCAGCTCCGGGGTACGGACAGGGCCTGGTCGCGTCAGGTGCGGCGGGGCAGGATGGTCGATGCCCGCCAGGGTGTGTTCCGACGACGATGTGGAGTGACGCGATGACGCGTGTAGTGGTGACCGGTGGCAGCGGCAAGCTCGGACGAGCGGTGGTGCGTGACCTCGATGCGCACGGGTACGACGTGGTCCTGCTCGACCGTGTCCCCTCCCCCGACAAGCCCGAGCGTGTCCCGTTCGTGCGGATCGACCTGACCGACCACGGCCAGGTCCTGAACGCCCTGCTCGGCATCGACGACCGGTACGACCACGTGGACGCCGTCGTGCACCTCGCGGCGGTGCCGGCCCCGGGGCAGGTCCCCGACGTGGCCCTCATCACGAACAACGTGACCTCGTCGATCAACGTCTTCCACGCCGCACGTGCCGCGAAGATCAAGAACGTCGTGTGGGCGTCGAGCGAGACCCTGCTCGGCATCCCGATGGGCGAGCACCACCCGCCCTACCTGCCGGTCGACGAGGAGTTCGCGGTCCGCCCGCAGTCGTCGTACTCCCTCGGCAAGGCGGTCGAGGAGGAGATGGCCCGCCACTTCACCCGCTGGGACCCGGAACTGAAGATGATCGGCCTGCGCTTCTCGAACGTGATGGACGAGACCGACTACCCGGCGTTCCCGTGGGACGCCACCCCCGAGGCGAAGACGTTCAACCTGTGGTCGTACATCGACTCCCGCGACGGGGCCCAGGCCGTCCGCCGGGCACTCGAGGCCGACCTCACCGGGTTCGAGGCGTTCGTCATCGCGAGCCCCGACACGGTGATGGACACCCCGACGATCGAGCTCGTCGAGCGCTTCGTGCCGGACATCGAGCGCCGTGCGGACATCGACGGCGTCAGCTCGCTGCTGTCGTCGGAGAAGGCCCGCGAACTCCTCGGCTACACGCCCGAGCACAGCTGGCGCGACCACCGCGCCTGATCGTCAGGCAGCGGGGACGAGCAGCCCGTCGAGCACCAGGTCGCGCGCCGCCGGCAGCAGGTCGGCGGCGAGCGCCTGCTCGTCCACGCCGGTGATCTGCGCGAGCGCGCCGATGATCGCCGCGACGGACAGGTCGCCGTCGCAGGCGCCCACGAACGCCGCGAGTGCGGTGTCCGCGTCCACCCGGCGCCCGAGCCCGCCGCCCTGCACCAGGGTCATCACGGTGGGGTCGTCGTTGCCCGGCCAGTAGTACCGCTCCTCGGTGACGTCACCGGCCACCGACAGGTGGGCGGCGGCGAGCGCTGCATCGTCGTGCGCGGCGAGCCAGGCGGCCGCGTCGAGGACACGGGCGACCGTCGCGCCGAGGCCCGCGGGGTTGGAGCCGAGCGTCTCGGGGACCCGCTCGAACCGGCGGAGGCCGGACGTGCCTCCAGGCAGGGGTCGACGCACCACGACGTAGCCGAAGCCGACGCCGGTGACGCGACGGTCCGCGAAGTCGTCGAGCCAGGCGCCCATCAGGGTGTCGAACTCGGCCGTGCCGGGCTTCGTCCCGCCGTCGCGGATCCAGGTCTCCGCGTAGGACGTCGGGTCCTGCCGCTCGCGCTCGATCACCCACACGTCGAGGTCGGTTTCGGCGAACCAGGCGCGCACGCGGTCCAGGCCGTCGACACCCCAGTGGTACTCCCAGTTGCCGAGGAGCTGAGCGGTGCCGCCGGGCTCCAGGTGGTCGGACAGGCCGCGGAGCACCGTCTCGACCAGGGCGTCGCCGACCATGCCGCCGTCGCGGTACTCGTACGACGGGACCCCCTCGCGACGGGGTGTGATGACGAAGGGCGGGTTCGACACGATCCGGTCGAAGCGCTCCCCCGCGACCGGCTCGAACAGTGAGCCGAACCGGAAGTCGATGCCGTCGATGCCGTTGAGTCGGGCGTTGAACCGGGCGATGTCGAGGGCACGGCGCGAGATGTCGGTGGCGACCACGTGGTCGGCGAAGCGCCGCGCGTGCATGGCCTGGATGCCACACCCGGTGCCGAGGTCGAGCACCCGCTCGACCGGCACGGGCACCTGCAGGCCGCTCAGCGTCGTGGTGGCGCCGCCGATGCCGAGCACGTGTTCCTCGCTGATCGCGTGCCCGAGGGCGAGCTCGCCGAGGTCGGAGACGATCCACCAGCTGCCGGCGCCGAGGTCGTCGACGAAGGCGTAGGGACGCAGGTCGACGGTGGGGTGCACGAGCGCGTCGGCACTGTCGCCTTCACTGCGCAGCAGGCCCGCGACGATGACGGCGTCGAGCCCGGCGGTCGGGAACGCCGCGGCGGCCTCGGCCCGCACCACCGGCAGGCCGAGCACGAACAGCGTCGCCAGGCTGCCGAGCGGCGTGGTCTCGCGGGCGGCGAGCGCGCGGAGCGCGGCGACCCGCGAACCGCGGTGCAGCGATGCGGCGGCCTCGGCGCCCCACAGCGAGTCGAGCCGGTCGACGGTGAAGCCGGCCGCCGTCAGGTCCGCGGCGAGCGCCGTGGTGACGGCGGGGTCCGCGACGATCGACGGAAGCGTGTGCACCCTGACCACGCCGGCGGACGCGCCGGCGCTCACGATGCGATCCCCTCGCGCAGCAGGGCCGCGGGGACCTGCCAGTCGAGCACCAGGTCGAGGAGCCCGGGGAACCGCTGCTGCATGTCCTCGACGCGGACGCGACTGACGCGGGTCAGGCCCTCCAGGTGCTGCTCGAGCAGACCGGCCTCGCGCAGGACCCGGAAGTGGTGGGTCAGCGTGGACTTCGGCCGGTCGATGCCGACCCAGCCGCAGCTGCGCTCGCCCCCGGCCGCGTCGACCAGGTAGCGGTGCAGGATCGCGAGCCGGATCGGGTCGCTCAGGGCGTCCATCACGACCGGGAGGTCCATCTCGGCCACGGACGGCTGCGGCAGCCGTTCAGGAGCATCGACGTGCGCGGGCATGGACGGGACGCTACCACCGTTCGGCTTGCTGTACGACTTGCGTCGTACTGTTCGAGTGCGGTACGAATGCAGTCGTACTGCACGGAGATGGAAAGGGGTGCGCATGCACCAGTCAGCTCGTTCGGTCGCCGGGTTCTGGATCCTGGCGGCGATGCTCCTGGTCTCGGTCGCGTCGTCGGCCGTGCCGTCGCCGATCTACCCGGTCTACGCAGCCGAGTGGCACCTCACCCCGCTCATGCTCACCGGGGTCTTCGCCATCTACGTCGCCGGCCTGTTGGCGAGCCTGCTCGTCGCGGGTCGCCTGTCCGACCACGTCGGCCGCAAGCCTGTCCTGGTCGTCGGCGGCCTGGGTGTCGCACTGTCGCTCGGCCTGTTCGCGATGGCGGACGGGGTCGTCGCGCTCATCGTCGACCGGATCGTGCAGGGTGTCTCGGTCGGGCTGCTCATCGGGGCCCTCGGCGCAGCCCTCATCGACAACTCCCTCGAACGCCACCCGACCATGGCCGGCGTGCTGAACGGCGTCATCCCGCCGATCGCACTCGCCACCGGCGCGATGTCGAGCGGCGCGCTGGTGCAGTGGGGCCCGGCACCGGAGCAGCTCGTCTACCTGCTGTTCGGCGCACTCCTCGTGTTCCTCGTGCTCGCACTGTTCGTCGTCCCCGAGCAGGTGCAGCGTCGTCCCGGCGCACTCCGCTCCCTGCGCCCGACGATCAGCGTGCCGCGGTCCTCACGTCGGCTGTTCCGCGGCGTCGCCGGCTCGCTCGTCGCCAGCTGGGCCCTCGGCGGCATGTTCCTGTCGCTCGTCCCCTCGGCGCTCGGCACGGTGTTCGGCATCACCAACCACTTCGCCGCCGGTGCGCTCATCGCCGTGGTCACCGGCGTCGGCGCCCTGACCGGCCTGGCCATCCAGCGGATGGACACCCGTCGCGCGGTCCTGCTCGGGCTCGTCGCGCTCGTGCTCGGCCCGATCGTCACCGTGTCGTTCGTGTTCGCACACTCCCTGCCGGGCATGGTCGTCGGCAGCGCGATCGCCGGTGTCGGCTTCGGTGCCGGGTTCCAGGCGCCGCTGCGGATGCTGCTCGCCACCGCCGCCCCGACCCACCGTGCCGGACTGCTCTCCACGATCTACGTCGTCAGCTACCTGGCGTTCGGGGTGCCCTCGGTCATCGGCGGGCTGCTCGAGCCCTCGGTCGGACTCGTCCCGGTCATCGCCGGGTACGGCGGTTTCATCGTGCTCGCCGCAGTCGTCGCCCTCGTGCTGCAGCTGTCGTCGAAGGACGCCGCCGAGGTCGAGGAGCGCGCGGCCGAGGTCATCGAGCGCACCGCCACCGGCTCGATCCGGGTCGCGGCCGAGTAGGCACGGTGCGGAGATGCCCATTCGGTGCGAGGTTGATCGCTCGGTGCGGGCCTGCAGCGCCGCACGGAGCCATCAACCTCGCACACGGTGACCAGCGCCGAACGGTGCCGACAGCACCAGCGCCCGTCCGCAGCGGCCCGACTAGTGGCCCGGTCGCGCCGAGTTCGTCCCGCGAGCGCGCGCACGCACCCCGACGGTCCGCGCTGCCCCGGTGTGCGCAGCATCGACATCGGCCTTGCCCCGGTCTGCAGCATCGCGCAGACGCTTCGGCCCGTGCCGCTTGGCCCAGTCCCAGAAGCGGTGCAGCTGCGCCTTGAGCCACGTGATGATCTTGTGGAAGAAGTGGAACTCGCTCGCCAGCACCGTGAGGCCGATGAACACCACGAGCCACCCCGGGCCCGGCAGCGGCACCAGGATCAGCCCGATGATGACGACCAGCCCGCCCACCAGACCGACCAGCACCTTGTAGAGCAGGTGCACGTGCGGCCGCGCGTGGATCCAGGTGCGCAGGCGGTGGAACCACTGGAAGCGCTGGCGCGGCGCGCCGTCGGCCCGGGCTTCGCCGGGTCGGTCGTTCGGGTCGCCGTCCATGCCGAAAACGTAGGGCGCGCGGCTGGGAATCAGCGGCGCACGGGGTGGACGCGGGGTGCGCATGCCGGGAGGCGCGTGGCGGGGACAGCCCGCGCCTCCAGGCCGTCAGGCGGCACCGATCGCGTGCCCCTCACGCGTGCGCGACGCACGTCGCCGCCCACGGGACGGCGGCCAGCCGGGCCTCCGGGATCGGCTCACCACCGACCGTGCAGCGCCCGTAGGTGCCGTCGTCGAGTCGTGCGAGCGCTGCGTCCACCTGGCGGACTCGCAGTTGGGCGCCGTCGCGGACCGCACCGAGCGAGCCGCGTTCCCAGGCCAGGGTCGCACCCTCCGGGTCGTGTTCGTCGTCGGAGTTCGCGTCCTGCCGGGCGTCACTGACGTCACGCATGCTCCGCTCGACGTCGAGCAGCAGCCGTTCGTTGCGGGCGCGTTCGGCCTCGAGTGCGGGGCGGGGGTCCTCCATGCCGGCCACGGTAGTCGCGGCGGAATGGCCCCGCCTCCGGATGCGTTCGCATGGACATGACGAAGATCGGGTTCCTGTCGTTCGGACACTGGCGTGACGTGCCGGGGTCGAAGGTGCGCAGCGGGCGGGAGGCCTTGGTGCAGGCGATCGACCTCGCGGTCGCAGCCGAGGAAGCCGGCGTCGACGGCGCCTACTTCCGCGTCCACCACTTCGCGCCGCAGCAGGCCGCACCGTTCCCGCTGCTCTCCGCCATTGCCGCGAGGACCAGCCGGATCGAGATCGGGACCGGCGTCATCGACATGCGCTACGAGAACCCGCTCTACATGGCGGAAGAGGCCGCAGCCACCGACCTCATCTCCGGCGGACGACTGCAGCTCGGCGTCTCGCGGGGATCACCCGAGACCGCGCTGGCCGGCTACCAGCAGTTCGGCTACGTGCCCGACGCTTCCGACGAGAACGGCGGCGACATGGCCCGTGCTCACACGAACGCGTTCCGCCGCGCGATCGCCGGCGAGCCGATGGCCAACGCCAACCCGCAGATGACCGGTTCGGTCGGGTCCCTGCCGATCTCCCCGCTCTCCGACTCGCTCGGCGACCGGATCTGGTGGGGCGCAGGCACACGTGCCACCGCCGAGTGGACCGCCGAGCAGGGCATGAACCTGATGTCCTCGACCCTGCTGACGGAGGACGCCGGCGTGCCCTTCGACCAGCTGCAGGCCGAGCAGATCGAGCGCTTCCGCCGGGTGTGGTCCGAGTCGGGCTGGGACCGCGAACCGCGCGTCTCGGTCTCGCGGAGCATCATCCCGATCATCGACGACGAGTCGCGCCACTACTTCGGCGTGCGCGCGCAGGTCGAGGGGCAGGACCAGGTCGGGCACCTCGACGGCGGGCTGGCCCGGTTCGGCCGGTCCTACATCGGTGAGCCCGAGCAGCTCGTCGCGGAGCTCGCGGCCGACCAGGCCGTCCGGGCTGCCGACACCGTGCTCGTCACCGTGCCGAACCAGCTCGGTGTGGACTTCAACGCCCGGCTGCTCGCCGCCGTGAAGGACGTGTTCACCGAGGTCGACGCGGAGCCCGTCCCCGCCTGACCGGAAGACCTCAGCTGCTCGGCCAGAGCAGCCGGAACCGCTCGCACACGACCGGCATGTCCGGCGCGAACCCCCGCGGGTTCTCCGAGTGTGTGCGCCAGAACGCCTCGTGCACCCTCCGCCAGTGGTCGAGCGTCCGGTCGCCTTCCCCCTCGGCCCAGGCGTGGTCGGCGTCGACCTGGTCGAACGGCACCACCCGGACCGCCGTCGTCTCGATGACGGCACGGGGCGCACCCGAGCCGTCGGTCACGATGCTCACCTCGTCGGCCGCTGGCAGCGGATCGCCGGTCGCCTCGTAGTCCCAGAGCGACGACGCCGTGCCGACCTTGACCCCGTCGAGCACGAGCTGCAGGAGCCCGTCCGCCTGCTCCGGGGTCGCGCCGAAGGACCACGCCTCCGGCACGGCCTCCGGAAGGCTCGGACGCTCGCTGCGTCGCGCGGTCCAGAAGTCGTCGAGCGTCGAGGGCACGCCCCGACCGTAGTGCACCGGTCCGGTCCCCCCTTGTGCTGACACCCGGCTGGGGACTGGGGCGAAGCCGACCGCGCTCCTAGGCTCGGGAGCGTCGATCCACCCCGCACCTCGAGGAGCAACCGTGACGCTGCCGGCCGCAGGCTGGTTCCCGGACCCGCAGGACGCCCGTCGTCTGCGCTGGTGGGACGGTCGCACCTGGGGCGCAGCCACGCGGGTCCCCGCGGCCGCTGCTGACCCGGTCACGCCGATCGTCGTCGCGCCGGTGGGGCCGTCGTTCTCGGTGCAGACCGCGGCGATCCGGACGGACGCGTGGGCATCGGGCACCACCGGCGGCCGTCGGCTCTGCGTGTTCACGGTGCTCGCGGTGCTGCTCGCCGTGGTCTCGGTCGTCGCGAACCCCTGGGGCCTGGCGGGGCTGCTCGCCGTGGCGTGCGGCGTCATCGGCATCGTCCGTCCCGGAGCTGTCGGTGCCTGGGCCGTCGTGGCGCGGAGCGCTTCGGCGAGCGCCCTCGTCGTCGCGGTGACGACGACGGTCATCGCCGCGTCGGCCCAGTTCCACTTGTTCTGAGCGCGCAGGCGCCTACCGCCGCGGTCCACGGCACTTCGTGAGCAGAAATGGTCGGGTGGGACGGCGCGACCCGACCATTTCTGCTCACGAAACGCGCCCGTCGCGCACCCGCACCCGCACCCGCACGGCCCAGGCACCCGCACGGCCCGCGCAGGGACCGCCTACCGCCGCGCCCGCGGGTGTGCCGTCTGGTACACGTCCCGCAGCATGTCCGCCGTGACCATCGTGTAGATCTGCGTCGTGGCGACACTCGCGTGCCCGAGCAACTCCTGCACCACGCGCACATCGGCACCGCCCTCGAGCAGGTGCGTCGCGAACGAGTGCCGGAACGTGTGGGGTGACACGTGTGCCTCCAGGTCGGCGGCAGCAGCGGCGGCCTGGATCACGAGCCAGGCACTCTGCCGCGACAACCGCGCTCCACGGGCACCGAGGAACAGTGCCGGCGTCGACGGCCCTCGTGCCGCGAACACCGGCCGTGCCCGCACCAGGTACGCGTCGATCGCTGCACGGGCGAAGCTGCCGAGCGGCACGATGCGCTGCTTGTTGCCCTTGCCCGTGACCTTCACGACCGAGAGCTCGCCGTCGGCGTCCGACAGCGTCGTCACGTCGTCGACCGACAGTCCCACCGCCTCGGAGATCCGCGCACCGGTGGCGTAGAGCAGCTCGAGCAGGGCCTTGTCCCGCAGCTGGACAGGGTCGTCGGCGTCGACGGACACCGACCCGAGCAGCCGTTCCATGTCCTCGACGGGGATCGCCTTCGGCAGCCGCATCGGGGCCTTCGGCGGGCGGACGGCGGTGCCGGGGTCGAGCGGCAGCCAGCCCTCCCCCGCGGCGAAGGCGGTGAACGACCGGACCGAGCTGAGCATCCGCGCGATCGACCGCGGTGCGAGCGGACCTTCCGGTCGGGTGGCCAGGTGCGTCACGAACCCCGAGACGTCCGCCCGCGCCAACCGTGCCACGTCCAGCAGCGCCGAGGACCCCCCGGCCCGGTCCGCACCGTCCGACTCGACGACCGGAGCGTCCGCCAACCACGACGTGAACACGGCGAGGTCCCGCCGGTACGCCGACAACGTGTGCTGCGAGAGTCCCCGCTCGATCGCGACGTGCCGCAGGTACGTCTCCGCGGCACGGTCGAGGGGCATCACCTCAGCAGGCTAACCGGCGCGGGGTCACCCGCCGTCAGTGCAACGCCTCGTCCGGCGTGCCCACGCGGAACCCGGTGAACGTCACGGTCAGCCCGGCCCGCGTCGGCCCGGCGCACAGCAGCCCCGCGGACACGACGGCGTCCGGGTCGAGGTACGCGACCCGGACGAGGCGGGGTTCCTCACCCTCGGCCCACGCCCGGATCGTCACGGCGTCGCCATCGCGGCTCGCGCGGACGGTCACCACCCGGTCCGCCCACTCCGGCACGGGCGACACCGACCAGTCCGAGAACCCCCGCGTCACCACGGCGCCGAGCTGCGGCGCTCCGTCCGAGAACTCCACACCGGCCTTGATCCAGGTCTGTTCGTCGACGCGCAGGAACACCCCGGCCTGGTCGAACTGCTGGGTGTAGTCGAGCACGAACGACGCCTCGACCGAGAACGGCCCGTCCGTCGGCTGCAGCAGCGCGTGCTCGGAGTCGTGCACGAACCCGTACGAGGTGGTCCGCCAGGCGTCACTGCCCTCGACCGCGGTGACGCGGAACACGTCGCCGTCGAACCCGGCGACCTCCGGCTCGTGCGTCCAGGTGCCGGAGGTGACCAGGTCGCGCAGACCGTCGGCCGCGGACCCGCTCACTTGCCGCGCTGTTCGATGGCCTCGACGGCGAGCGTCGCGACGACGAGGGCTGAGTTGTTGAGCCGACCGCCCAGGATCCCCTCGAGCAGCTCCGCCCGCGGGACCCAGCGCGTCACGATGTCGGCCTCTTCCGCCTCGCGCTCGAACGCAGACTCGGTCGACCGGACACCGCGCGCCCGGTAGATCTGGATGAACTCGTCGCTGCCGCCCGAGGACGTGTTGTACCGGACCAGGGGCTCCCACGTGTCGGCCTCGAGGTCGGCCTCCTCGCCCAGCTCGCGCTTCGCGGCCGTCAGGTGGTCCTCGCCCTCCATGTCGAGCAGACCGGCGGGCAGCTCCCAGTCGCGCAGCCGCACCGGGTGCCGGTACTGCTGGATGACCAGGACGCGGCCCTCGTCGTCCTCGGCGTACACGGCGACGGCGCCCGTGTGGTCGATGTACTCGCGGACCATCGAGTCGCCGTTGTACGCGACGGTGTCGCGGCGCACGTCCCAGACGGCGCCCTCGTACACGACGGTGGATTCGGTGACCTCGAAGGAGGCGGACTCGTCAGCGATCGGTGCGTCTGTCACGTCCCCATCCAAGCACGCGCCCCCCTGACGCCCCCATCGGAACCAGGTTCCGGACACAGCACCGCGTCGTTCCGCGGTTCCGTGTCCGGAACCAGGTGCCGTGGACGCGACCCCGGACGGACGGGAGGCGCGGTGCCAGCTGGCACCGCGCCTCCCGTCCGATCGTGGAGACCGGCGCTTACGCGACCTGCTCCTCGGTCTGCGGGTCGAACAGGCTGGACGCCTCGTGGCGCTCGATCGCGGCCGCGACGAGCCCCGCGAACAGCGGGTGCGCATCGGTCGGACGCGAGCGGAGCTCCGGGTGCGCCTGGGTGGCGATGTAGAACGGGTGCACGTCGCGCGGGAGCTCGACGTACTCCACCAGCGTGCCGTCGGGCGAGGTACCCGAGAAGACGAGGCCGGCGTCCGCGATCTGCTCGCGGTACTTGTTGTTCACCTCGTAGCGGTGACGGTGCCGCTCGGAGGCCTCGGGCGCACCGTACAGCTCCGCGGCCAGCGACCCTTCGGTGAACGACGCCGGGTACAGGCCCAGGCGCATCGTGCCGCCCAGGTCGCCGCCGGCGATGATGTCGACCTGCTCCGCCATCGTCGCGATGACCGGGGTGGAGGTCTCCGGGTCGAACTCGGTGCTCGACGCGTCGGTCAGACCGACCTCGTGGCGGGCGTACTCGATGACCATGCACTGCAGGCCGAGGCACAGGCCGAGCGTCGGGATGCCCTGCTCACGCGCGAACTTCAGCGCGCCGAGCTTGCCCTCGATACCGCGCACGCCGAACCCACCGGGGATGCAGATGCCGTCGACGTCACCGAGCTGCTTCGCCGCGCCCTCGGGCGTGGTGCAGTCGTCGGACACGACCCACTTCAGCGTCACCTTGGCGTCGTGCGCGAAGCCGCCGGCACGGAGCGCCTCGGTGACGGACAGGTAGGCGTCCGGCAGGTCGATGTACTTGCCGACCAGGGCGATCGTGACGGCCTTCTTCGGTTCGTGCACGGCCTTCAGCACCGGGGTCCACGCGGTCCAGTCGACCGGACCGGCGTCGAGCTTGAGCGCCTCGACGATGACCTGGTCGAGGCCCTGGTTGTTCAGCAGCGTCGGCAGGTCGTAGATCGAGGGGACGTCCACGGCGTTCACCACGGCGTCCTCGTCGACGTCGCACATCAGCGCGATCTTGCGCTTGTTCGACTCCGACACCGGGCGGTCGCTGCGCAGCACGAGCGCGTCGGGCTGGATGCCGATCGAGCGGAGCGCGGCGACGGAGTGCTGCGTCGGCTTGGTCTTCTGCTCGCCCGAGGCGTTCATGAACGGCACCAGGGAGACGTGCACGAAGAACACGTTGTTGCGGCCGAGCTCGTGCCGCACCTGACGGGCGGACTCGATGAACGGCTGCGACTCGATGTCACCGACGGTGCCACCGACCTCGGTGATGATGACGTCGGGCTGCGGGTCGTTCTGCGCCTGCTCGCGCATCCGGCGCTTGATCTCGTCGGTGATGTGCGGGATGACCTGCACCGTGTCGCCGAGGTACTCGCCGCGACGCTCCTTGGCGATCACCGTCGAGTACACCTGACCGGTCGTGACGTTCGCGGCCTGCGACAGGTTGATGTCGAGGAAGCGCTCGTAGTGCCCGATGTCGAGGTCCGTCTCCGCACCGTCGTCGGTCACGAAGACCTCGCCGTGCTGGAACGGGTTCATGGTGCCCGGGTCCACGTTGAGGTACGGGTCGAGCTTCTGCATGACGACCTTGAGGCCGCGAGCCGTGAGCAGGTTGCCGAGGCTGGCCGCCGTCAGGCCCTTGCCGAGAGACGAGACGACCCCGCCGGTCACGAAGATCTGCTTCGTCACCTTCGGGGTCGAGTTCGAAGAATTGGTACCGCCGCTGAGAGTGTCCGCCACGGGATTCCATCGTACGTCAGAACTGCCGGGAGGCGCGACCTCGGTTCGCCGTGGGCGTTGCGCGGGTGGGTGGCTGGGTCCTCGGGCCGTGGCCGGGTCGGCGGGCGGCACCCGCCTGCTTGGTCGTCAGGCTCGCTGGCCGGCCACGTCGAGCAGCTCGCGGGCGTGCTCGATGCCGCTGGCGCTGTCACCGAGTCCGGAGAGCAGCCGTGCCATCTCCTGCAGCCGGTCCTCGCCCTCGAGCCGGCGCACGCTCGACGACGTGACGGCCCCGCTGGCGTCCTTCACGACGTTGAGGTGGTTGTTCGCGAAGGCCGCGACCTGGGCCAGGTGCGTGACGACGATGACCTGCGTGCGCTCGGCGAGCTTCGCCAGCCGTCGGCCGATCTCGATCGCCGCCGCCCCGCCGACACCGGCGTCGACCTCGTCGAAGACGAACGTCGGCACCGTGGTGCTGCCGGCCATGACGACCTCGATCGCGAGCATCACGCGCGACAGCTCACCGCCGGACGCCCCCTTGCCGATCGGCCGGGGGTCGGTGCCGGAGTGCGGCTGGAGCAGGATCGTGACCTGGTCACGGCCGTGGCGGCGGTACTCGCCGGCGTCGGTGACCTCGACCACCAGCGTCGCGCCACCCATCGCGAGGGTCTTCAGCTCAGCGGTCACGCGCTTCGCCAGGTCGGTGGCCGCCTTGGTGCGCGCCGTCGTGAGCGCGGCGGCGGCGGACTCGAGCGCCTGCTCGTCCTGCTCGACCGACTGCTGCAACGCCGCGATCCGGTCGTCGTCGCCGTCGAGCTCGAGCAGCCGGTCGCTCGCGCGCTGTCCGTAGGTGATGACGTCGTCCACCGTCTCGCCGTACTTGCGGGTGAGGCCGGCCAGCAGGGCTCGGCGTTCGTTGATGAGTTCGAGGTCGTGCCCGGCCTCGGGTTCCAGGGAACCGAGGTAGCTCGAGATGCTCGCCGAGGCCTCGGCCGCCTGGATCCCGAGCTCCGTGAGCTGCTCGAGCACCGGCTGCAGGGCACTGTCCGACGACGCGACGCGCTCCACGGCACGGCGTGCGGACTCGACCAGGCCGACGACGTCGGAGACGCCGTCGAGGGACTCGCTGGACAATGCCTCGTGCGCCAGGGCAGCGGACAACCGGAGCTCCTCGAGGTTGCCCAACCGTTCGGCGCGTTCGGCCAGCTCGACGTCCTCGCCGGGCTGCGGGTCGGCGGCCTCGATCTCGTCGGAGGCCGCGCGGATCCGCTCGGCCTCGGCCACACGGTCGTCCCGGTCGCGGACCAGGACCTCGAGGTCACCGGCGTGCTGCTGCCAGGCGTCGTACGCGGCGACGTACCGGGCGAGGGCCTTCTCGAGCGAGGCTCCCCCGAACCCGTCGAGGGCAGCTCGCTGCGCCGTGGCCGAGGTCAGGCGGATCTGGTCCGACTGCCCGTGCACGGTGACGAGCTGGTCGGCGAGCTCGCCGAGCACCGCCACGGGCGCACTGCGACCGCCCACCGTGGCGCGGCTGCGCCCCTCGGCGGAGACCGTGCGGGTGAGGATGAGTTCGCCGTCCTCGACGGTGCCGCCGGCGTCCTCGACGCGTTCGGCGACGGCGTCCTGCTCGGGGACGTGCCAGCGGCCTTCGACGACGGCGCTCGACGCACCGCGGCGCACCGAGCCGGCATCGGCCCGCGCACCGAGCAGCAGCCCGAGCGCGGTGACGATCATCGTCTTGCCCGCACCGGTCTCCCCGGTGACGACGGTGAAGCCCGGCCCGAGTTCGAGCGTGGTCTCACCGATGACACCGAGGTCGCGGATCGCGATCTCCTCGATCATCGGTCGTCCTCCGTCGTTCCCTGCGCCACGGCTGACCCGGCGGAAGCGATGCTGCGCCCTTCCACGCCGATCATCGGTCGTCCTCCGTGCTCATCGGTCGTCCTCGTCGCTCTGGGGGCCGCGCCACCCGGCGACGGGCAGCTGGAACTTCGCGACCAGGCGGTCCGTGAACGGAGCGTCCTTGAGGCGGGCGACCCGCACCGGGTCGGGCGAACGCCGGACCTCGACTCGGGCGCCCGGGGGCAGGTCGTGGGTCCGTCGGCCGTCGCACCAGAGGACACCGACGCCGCTCGTGCGCCGCAGGACCTCGATCGCGAGCGTGCAGTCCGGCCCGACGACGATCGGTCGGGCGAACAGGGCGTGGGCGCTCAGCGGCACCATGAGCAGCGCGTCGACGTCCGGCCACACGATGGGGCCACCGCCGGAGAACGAGTACGCCGTGGAGCCGGTCGGGGTCGACACGACCACGCCGTCGCAGCCGAACGACGACAGCGGGCGGCCGTCGACCTCGGTGACGACCTCGAGCATCCGCTCCCGCGAGGCCTTCTCGATCGTGGCCTCGTTCAGCGCCCAGCTCGAGTAGACGATCTGGTTGCCGACGACCACGTCGACCTGCAGGGTGACGCGTTCCTCGACGTTGTACTCGCCGGACAGCGCGCGCTCGACCGTCTCGGACAGGCCGTCACGCTCGCTCTCGGCCAGGAACCCGACGTGCCCGAGGTTCACCCCGATCAGCGGAGCGCCGGTGTTCCGCACGAGTTCCGCCGCGCGGAGGATCGTGCCGTCGCCACCGAGCACGATGACGATCTCGAGCTGGTTCGGCTGGACGTCGACGCCGAGGATGTCGACCTTGCCGACCGACGCTTCGGCACGACGGATGTCGGCGTACTCGTCGAAGGGCATGACGGGCGTGAGACCGGCTGCGTGCAGGAGGTCGCAGACCTCGACCGCAGCGTCGATCGAGTCACGGCGACCCGTGTGGGACACGAGCAGGATGTGCCGTTCGTCACTCATGAAGACCCTTCCGCGAGTTCGGTCGCCCGGACTCTCCATTCTGTCGGATTGCCCCCGACACCGCGCTGGAAGCGGGCCAGGTACTCGTGGTTGCCGTGTGTCCCGACGATCGGGGACGCGGCGAGCCCACTGGTGCCGAGGCCCAGGTCCCACGCCGCCCACAGCACGTTCATGAGCGCGTCGTTCCGGAGCCCGGCGTCGTGCACGATGCCCTCGCGGACACCGCCACGACCCACTTCGAACTGGGGCTTCACCAGGAGCACGAACTCGTCCGCGGGGACGGCTTCGGCCAGCGCCGGCAGGACGAGTCGGAGCGAGATGAAGGACAGGTCCCCCACCACCAGGCTCGTCTCGGCGGCGGTGCCGTCGAGCGCCAGGTAGTCGGCGCGCGTGAGGTTCCGCGCGTTCGTCCCCTCGACCACGGCGACGCGTTCATCGAGCGCGATGGTCGGGTGCAGCTGTCCGTGCCCCACGTCGAGCGCGATGACACGGCGCGCGCCGCGTGCGAGCAGCACCTGGGTGAACCCGCCGGTGCTCGCGCCCACGTCGAGCACGACCCGGTCGGCGGGGTCGACGTCGAACGCGTCGAGTGCGCCGACGAGCTTCCGGGCCGCACGCGAGACCCACTCGTCCGCGGCGTCGACCTCGATGTCCGCGTCGGACGCGATCGGCGTCGACGGCTTCAGGACGGCACGGCCACCCACGAGCACCCGGCCGTCCTGGATCAGCTTGCTGGCGACGGTGCGCGACCGTGCGAGCCCGCGTGCAGCGAGGAGGGCGTCGAGGCGGACCGGGGTCGCGTCGTGCACGGCTCCGTCCGGCTCAGGCACTCGCGGAGCCGCCGCTCTCGAGCCGCGTGCGCAGCTCGTCGTGCAGGGCGGAGAAGGCGTCGGCGCGGTCGGCGAGCGGCAGGGCCTCGGCCTCGGCGGTGCGCGCGGCGAAGGCGTCCTGCTGCTCGGGTTCGGCGGACGGCTGCTCGGGGTTCGGCACGTCCGACACGCTACTCGCCGCCGTACAGCTGCGGGTCCACGTCGAGGCCGTAGATGGCCAACTCGGACTCCCAGATGAGCGTCGAGCCGGCCCGGAGCCGATCGATGTCCGTCCCGGCGTCGAGCACCCGGACGACGTGCCCGCGCATCGCCACCGTCGCAGTCCCGACGGTCACGTACCGGGTGCCGTCCTCGTCCTCGCGCCGCACCGTCTCCGGGTACGGCTGGGACAGCCCCCGGAGGTCTTCGAGCACGTAGGTGGGACGCGAGCGCTGGTCGGCCGCGAGCACCTGCTTCGCCTTGTCGATGCCGGTGAGCACGAGCACGCTCGGGATCCCGACGTCGTTCGCACCCTTGATGTCGGTGTCCAACCGGTCCCCGATGAACAGCGTCCGACCGCCGCCGAAGCGCTCGACCGCCGTGTCGAAGATCGGCCGCTCGGGCTTGCCGGCGACGACGGGCATCCGGCCGACCGCCTGGTGCACGGCGGACACGAGCGTGCCGTTGCCGGGCGCGATGCCCCGCTCGACCGGGATCGACCAGTCCATGTTCGTGGCCACCCACGGCACGTCCGGGTCGGCCAGGGCGAAGGAGGCCTCGGCCAGTTCCTTCCAACCGAGGTCCGGTGAGAAGCCCTGGATGACCGCGGCCGGGGAGTCCTCGGCACTCGAGGCGACGGTGAACCCGGCTTCCTCGACGATGCTGGACAGCCCGAGCCCGCCGGTGACCAGGACGGTCGCTCCGGCCGGCACCAGGGTCGCGAGTAGCTGGACGCCAGCCTGTGACGAGGTGACGACGTCGCCCTCGGACACCTCGAGCCCGTAGCGCTCGAGGTGCTCGGCGACGTCGATCGGCCGGCGCGATGCGTTGTTCGTGATGTAGCCGACCCGCGCCGTGAGCGACGCCCGGGTCAGGGCTTCGACCGCGTGCGGGATGGCGTTGCGGCCCCGGTAGACGACGCCATCGAGGTCGGTGAGGACCACGTCGACGCCGTCGGTCAAGGCCGCCGAGTGCTCAGCCGGCTGCGGAGCCGTCGACGTCGCGGGGGTTGTCGTCGTCGATCTCGCCGGGCTCGTCGGCTGCGGAGGTGTCGTCGTCGAGGTCGTCGAGGGCGGGTTCGTCATCGAGGTCGTCGTCGATGTCGTCGGCGGATTCGTCGTCGCCGTCGAGTTCGTCGGTCGCGACGTCGTCGGCTCCGAGGTCATCGGCGGCGTCGTCTCCGGCGTCTCCGTGTTCTTCGACTTCGAGCGTTTCCTCGACCACATCAACTGTCTCCCAAGCGTTGTCGTCCGCGATTTCGGCGAGGGCCGCTGCCGCGCGGTCCACACGGGCCCACCACTCGTCGGCCTCGTCCTGTCGACCGAGCTCCTCGAGCGTGGCCGCGTAAGCACTGTAGAGCGCCGGGGACCACGTGTAGGCGGTGGACGGGTCGAGCTGTGGAATCTCCAGCTCGCCGAGGGCGGCTGTGGGATTCCCGAGGTCGAGACGAGCGCCGGACATGGCGATCGCGAGCTCGACCTGCACCGGGGTCTCGAGGGCCGAGCGCTCGACCGAACGACCGAGCTCGAGTGCCCGCTCCGGACGGCCCAGGCCACGCTCGCAGTCCACCATCATCGGCAGCTGGTCGTTGCGACCGGAGATCCGACGGTAGGTGCGGAGCTCCCGGAGCGCGGTGGCGAAGTCGCCGAGGCGGTACGCGGTGATCGCGGCCGTCTCGCGGACGACACCGACACGACCGGCACGACGAGCAGCACTCAGGGCGTGCTGGTTGGCCGTCTCGGGGTCGTCGTCGACGAAGAGCGCTGCAGCCACGAGGTGACGCGCAACCCAGTCGGCGTTGTCCTTACTGAGGGTCTTCAGCTCCATCCGGGCCGCAGGGTCGAGGTCGCGCGCCTGGATCTCCTCGGGGATCTCCGGGTCGTCGTGGCGCGGACGGATCGACTTGGTGCCGTAGGGGTCGCGGTCCTCCCAGTCGTCGCGCGCGGCCTCACCGAAACGGGCGCCGGCGTGACGTCTGCCGTCACCGAAACGACGACGGTCTTCGCCGCCGTCGCGAGCCGGGCGATCCGACGAACCCCCGCGGAACGGACGGTCGGACGAACCACCACGGGCCGGACGGTCGGACGAACCACCACGGTACGGACGGCCGGACGAACCACCACGGTACGGACGGTCTCCGTCACGAGCGGCACGATCGGAGCCCCCGCGGTACGGGCGGTCGCCATCGCGACGCGGACGGTCAGAACCGCCCTGGAAGGGTCGGTCCCCGTCACGGCGCGGCCGGTCCGACGACCCGCCACGGTACGGACGATCACCATCACGAGCGGGACGGTCCGAGCCACCGCGGTACGGGCGATCGCCATCACGAGCCGGGCGGTCTGACGATCCACCGCGGTAGGGGCGGTCGCCGTCACGAGCGGGACGATCGGACGATCCACCGCGGTACGGACGATCGCCATCTCGACGCGGACGGTCTGAACCACCCTGGAACGGGCGGTCACCGTCACGACGCGGACGGTCAGAACTCCCGCCACGGAACGGACGATCACCGTCACGAGCCGGGCGGTCGGAGCCACCACGGAACGGACGATCGCCATCGCGTCGCGGACGATCGGCACCGCGCGGACCATCACCGCGCGGCGGCCGGCCGGAGTCACCGCGGTCACCCTGCCACGACGGACGGTCGTTCCGGTCGCCGGACCGGAACGGACGATCGCCATCGCGACGTGGAGCGCTGTCCCGGCGGGGTGCGCCGTCTCGGAACGGACGGTCTCCACCCTGCGGACGATCACGACGGTCGCCTTCGCGCCGCTCGAACTCACGAGGACCGGACGACCAACGACCATCGCTCTGGCCGTCCCGACGCGGAGCGCCGTCGCGACGCGGGAACCGGTCGCCGTCCCGTCGGGGTCGATCTCCGCGGTCCCCGTCGTTCCGCCGCTGATCGTCGTCGTTCGCCACCGTTGCTCCTCATCGCGTGCCCGGTGCAGTGCCTCGGGCGTTCGTCCGCTGTGTCGTTGTGTTGGGTGCCGCGTCGGTCAACCGACGTCGGCCTCCAGTCCATCACGAACCGGAGCCGGCGTCGAGTGAACGGCGGCAGAAACAGAAATGGCCACCGGCCCCGACCGAGAACGAGGGTTTCCCCTGCGAATTCTCGATGGAGGGCCGATGGCCACATCTTTCATACGTTAAGTCCGGCGGCGTCCTACTCTCCCACAAGGTCCCCCTTGCAGTACCATCGGCGCTGAGAGGCTTAGCTTC